>NZ_JAVDWE010000002.1:0-476550 GCF_031457235.1 Hydrogenophaga laconesensis | reverse complement strand
CGCCGGCATTCGACGCTCGGGTACGTCAGTCCCATACAGTTCGAGCAAGCTAAAGAAGCTTAGGCCGGTGTCAACGAAACCGGCAGCAGCCCAGTGAGTGTCCTGTTGGGGTGGATTGCAGGATGCCCTACATTACGCTTGGTCGCGCCAACAGATTTGGCCGGTCCGCGGTATGCTGCAAGAAGTCAAGGAAGACCCTCTCATCGACAGCCTCAGGGCCACCCAAGAACGACATGGCAAAGACTATTGGTCATTTAAGAATGCCTCCAAGCGTCGCGGTGCGCACGCGCTGATCCACTATCCAGCGATGATGGTGCCCAATCTACAGGGCAACATCCTCGCGGCCATTCAAGAGGTGTCACCCAAGTCCCAAAGGGTGCTAGATCCGTTCGTGGGTTCGGGCACGGTCCTTGTGGAGAGCATGAACTTGGGACTGGACTTCACAGGTGTCGACATCAACCCGCTCGCAGTCCTTTCGTGCCTGGCTAAATCCGGCCCGTATTTTGTCGATGCTTTTGCGGATAGGGCAGCCAAGTTGATCTCGCAGATTCACGCTGATGGGATCACTCGCCACGAAGCAACCTTCTTCGGCCGGGACAAGTGGTTCGAGGCCCAGGTGGCGCTCGGCATCTCCAAAATCGCGCGCAACGTTAAAGAGGTGGACGCTCTATGGGCTCGCCGGCTCTTTTGGCTGGCGCTAGCTCGGGTTATCCGGACCTGCTGCAATTCCCGCAACTCGACCTACAAGCTTCACATCAAGAAAGCAGAGGACATCAACGCCGAAGCCGATCCCATCAAAGCTTTTGTTGAAACAATCGAGAACTACAAGAAGCACCTGAAGGACCAAGCCGTCGACTGGGCAGAAAAGGGACTCCTGATGCAGGGCTGGTATCAAAAGAGCGTGAGCATCACTGCAGGTGACAGCACCAGCGCGTTGGAGGAGGCTGCGCAGTTATTCGACGTGGTCATGACGTCGCCTCCCTATGGGGACAACAGAACCACAATCCCATATGGCCAGTATGCCTTCCTGCCTCTGCAGTGGATTCCCACGGAAGACATTAGTCGCTCTATTGACGCCCGTGTGCTCGCGAATAGCCACGCGCTGGATACCGCCAGTTTAGGTGGTAGTGCCAAAAACGCGATGGAGCGAGCAGAAGAGCTGCGAACAGAGTTTGAGTCCGTGAAGAATTACCTGGCCAAACTGTCATCCAAGGGCAGTGGCGCCAAACGATTCGGCGCCTTCTTTGGCGACCTCGAACCTTGTATTGAACAGATTTGTAGCTCGACTAATCCTGGTGGGTACCATGCCTGGACGATTGGCAGCCGACACATCGAGGGTATTCGGATGCCGATGGAGGAAATACTGGAAGAGATGCTGGATAAGCGTGGCGTCCACACCGTCGGACGCGTACATCGATCCATTCACGCCAAGAAGATGGCTGCTCGCAATAATCTGTCTAGCACAATGAACACGGAAATCATCGTGCTGGCGAAAAAGAGTACGAAGAAGAAGTAGATCGCCGCGTAATTTGGGAGGAAATGGCATTGGACGAACAAGATCAGCGGCAAGACGAGATCAAGGTTTCTGCCCGGGTGCTCGTCCAGCTGGGCGAAGAGCTTGTTACAGATGCTGAACAAGCAATCCTTGAATGCGTCAAGAACGCCTATGACGCCGACTCCCCTGGCTGCAAGATCGTGATCCGCACAGAGGCATGCGGATCCATCTCGCACGAGGAGCGAGCCAGTCGCCTCCTTGACTTCCGTGAGGACGCAGAGAACGTCCGCGTATGCTTCTCGGCGGGTGGCGAGGAACTAAAAGTCACAGACAATTGGCAGGTCAAAAACCTCATCCGACCTGCAGACCTCGTGAAGCGGCAGCTCCGCTGGACTGGCTACATAAGCATTGAGGACGCCGGCGAGGGTATCGCCGCTGAAAAGTTGCGCAAGTCCTGGCTCACTATTAGTGGGTCTTACAAGCGGTCAGGCGAGGGCACACAAAAAGCCACAACCGCTAAAGGGCGAACTCCGCTGGGCGACAAGGGTGTGGGCCGCCTAGGGTCGATGAAGCTTGGTGACATCCTGGAGGTGGTCACTAGCACTGGTGAAAACCAAAAAATGGCATCCGCTGTATTCAGATGGGCGGACTGCGAAAGAGCCGAGACCGTCGACCAGATCCCCGTCTTCGTCGAAACAGATCTTCCCAATCCCGACGGTTTCAAAGGAACGCGCGTTTCCGTTTACGGTCTGAAGAGTGCTAGCCAGTGGGCCAACGGCGCTGCGGCGCTCAAACTCAGTTTGGCCACCTTGGTTTCTCCTTTTGAGGCCAAGGCACAGTTCCCAGTCACGGTGGATGTCGATGGAGACAAGACAAGTCTTGTCTCCGTTACCGAGACATTGCTTACACGGGCAGTCGCAGATTTCCATTTCACTTGGCAAACCGTCCCGGGTGGAGAGCCTGAGTTGCTATGTGTTGCGCGATTTAAGGAACGGTTATTTCGTGCCGCAGTAGGAAGTAGTCGAGCTCAAAAACAGAAGTCGAAAGAGGTTTTTGACAAAGACGGAGGTGCCAGCTTTCTTGACTGGCTGAGTGATCCGACGCGACTGAAACGCTACACGGTCGTCCCGAAGCCGGATACTGACTGTTTTGTCGAAGTTCGGCAGAAGATTCGATGGTCGAACATCAAGACCGGCGCTAAAAACTTCAAGGCAGAAGACCCGGGTCCTTTCACTGCGGCTTTTTACTATTTCAATCTGCGGGACATCTCCAGCGACGAATCCGCCGATGTTAGTCCGACAGACTCTGAAGCTGACGTTGAGGCCGCAGCAGGTCTGGGCATTGATCGTGCCACCATTAAGCGGATGGCCGGCATCTCCATACTACGAGATGGTTTCCGAGTTCGCTCGCAGGGCGATTGGCTCAAACTTGCGGAGGCGATGACCACCGGCAGCACCTATCAGCTACGTGTCCACAACACTCTCGGCTACTTTGCGCTGACTGGAGAGCACAACTACAGATTGGTCGAGAAATCTGACCGCGAGAGCTTCGTTGAGAACGATGCTTACCGAGGCTTCAATGCTATCGCGCTGGAGTGCAGATCTTTTGCAAATGAGTCGCTTGAGGCAGTACGTCGAGCGATGGACCGATACGCCAGTCAGGCAGTGCCGGTGAATACTCCCCGTATGTCGACCCCAGAGCACTCGTTCGAAGTCGTCGAAGAGACGGTGGAGCACGCCGCTGCGGCAAAGCAGGGCGCTGAGTCGATCGTCGCCGCGTTAGAGCAAGGGCTGGGTCTTGTCGAGCAATCGGATGGCGTAGGCGCTGCGGGCGTACTGAAAGATGCACTGGCAAAAGCCCATACGGTCCAGCGGAACCTTGACAAGGGAGCCCAAGCCAGTAGCGCCGTGCGCATGTTGCGACAGGAGTTCACGGACAGCAAAGAACGGATGCTCTCGCTCTATGAGAGCGCGGCCGTGGGCTTGAGTGCTAGGGGCCTGGCTCACGAGTTGCGCACCCATATCGTAGAGATCCGCCGACGCATTATTGGGATAGAGGAACTGGTGAAGGAGGGTCGGGCAGATGTGAAGAGCGTAGCGCGGCACACCCGTTCCATCCGCGCGGCGTGCGCGAGCATCACAAGCGCTGCGGCCATCATCGATCCGCTGCTTCCTCGCACTCGGACGGTCAAGGAAACAATCGACCTCTTCGACTTCGTCGCGCAGTACAAAGCGAATCGGATTGGAGGCCTGGAGAGGGAGGGTATCAATTTCGAGATTCGCGGCGAAGCTGGCAAAGCTATCGCCAAGATCAATCGAGGTCGGCTGCTTGCAGTCTTAGACAACCTAGTGAGGAATAGCGTCTACTGGCTGCGTCGGGGTACTGACGTGTTGGAGATCAAGCGGCCAAAGCGCATTCGCGTTGACATTACCGCGTCTGGATTTTCTGTGGCAGACAGTGGCCCGGGCATTGATCCGAATTACGAGGACAGCATCTTTGACATGTTCATCTCGGCCAAGCCCGCTTCAGAACGCGGCCAGGGCCTGGGGCTGTTCATTTCTGCGCAACTACTTGCAGCTGACGGATGCAGCATTGGCCTAAGTGCTGACAAGAATCAAGACGGTCGTAGGTACAAGTTCACCGTAAATCTAGGAGCTGTGATGCAAGGAGGGAAGCGATGAAGCCAGTTGAGGCGCTGGAGCTGCTCGGTTCAAAACGGGTGATCTGGATTGACGACCGTTTTGCCACTGCGTCACCCGAAAAGTTGATTGAGCTTCTCATCGCCCACGCCGAGGACGCGGGAGGGGTATCTCCTGAGCCGATTCAGCAGGCCCTGAACAAGGTAGTGGGCGGTGACGACACAGGCAATCACGAACTGGAACAGGCAGTCGCTAACCTTACTGAAGCTGAGCGCGTCAGCCTATTGAGGAAAGTTCAATTGAGGCTCGAAGACAATGGCGCTGAAGACCTGTCCGATGGGCAAATCGACAGTGTCTGCGCCCATCTGCACATCGCAAAGGAAGATCGCTGGCCTTTCGAAAACTCGGAAGTGGCAATGCTAGAGCTTTGTAAGGGTGGTGGTGATGCTGAGATCAGCTACATCATCGATCTCAACGATGTTCAAGGGGCTGATGGCAACACGCGTGGCTTGGATTTGCTGAAGACGCTTCACGGCGCCGGCTCCAAAGCCACGGCACTTCTGCTGACCCATTACGCGACCAAGACCAATGAAGCAGAAAAGGAACTTGAGCTGCGCAATCTATTACTGCAGGATGGTTCGTTGGATGTCTCCCCCGTTTGTGTAATAGCTAAGGATCGCCTCGATCCTGAAGGTGAGGCTGCCTCAACGACGGAAGGTCGAGACGCGACCGTCGCCATGGCGCTTCGTATTGCCATCAAGAGAGCAGGCCTGCGTCGCAACGTGCATGAGGTCCTGACCCGCGTACACCGCCACATTGCTCAAGCGTTTCGGAATGCGAGTAACGATCTACTAGAAGTTCCGCCGGAACAGTTGGATGAGTACGTCATTGGACGGGCTTACGCGGAGGGCGTCTCCGAACTCCACGTTGTGGAACGTGCGCTAACTGCGTCTATGTCTGAGTCGTTCCGACACATGTTCTCCGTGGACCAAGATACCCGCGAAAACGAGCGACGCTTGCGCTCGCTTCGAGGTGTCCCGCTCGGGATTGATGCCACCGTCCACCACAAGAAGCTTGAGATGTTCAGAGCGCAGGAAGTCTGGGAGCGGGAGGACCTGGTCAACAATGGGTGCTCCCCTCTGGCCTGCGGGGACGTTTTCGAGATGGATGCCCAGCACGACGCACCTGCTTATCGCTTCATTCTGCTAGTTCAGCCGTGTGACATCATGCTGCGCCCCAAGGGAGATCGGGATTCAGATGCCGGATTTCTCGTCATGCTCAAGCAACTCGAAAACATCAACGACCCGTCGAGCCAAAAGCAGATTCGGTTGCCCTTCCTGCTCGGCGGCAAACAATGGGTTTGCGACCTGAGAAAAACTACATCGGTTCGGCTTGATTTATTGGATCTCGTGTCGTATCGCGCTGACGGCCGTTTGGAGTACCACGTTGACCAGGCGGTACCTGACTGTCTGTTGCCTGGCCAGCAGGTCCTTAGTGCATCCGTGTTCGGCAGCTTAAACAAGGCGGTAAAGACTCGTTTGAACGCTGGCGCCGCGCTCCCCAAGGAGTTGAAGGATGCAAGATGCCAGCTGACTCTGGCGACCAGTGGCCCATTCCGGTACATCGCACACGGAACTTTTGTGGAAGCCAAGGCTGCTACGGCCATTCAGCCGGAAGTTTGTGCAGGCTTCACCTGGAACCTCCGACGCATTGGCCGAGTGCGGATGCCCTATGCGTCCGCCATCTTGGGCAGCTATCTTGCCGTCGTGGATCGCGACGCCTTCGATCTGGACTATTTGCGGCCACAGACACCGAAGGCGCCGGATATGCCAGTCTGTGGTCCATGCGCATGAAGTAACGACTCCCCCTGTGGGCCTGTAGCACGGCTCGCCTGGCTCACTGGGGGCGCGATCCTACGTTGGAACTCCGGGCTTCTTCATGTACTCGTTGCTAGCCCAATCTAGTGGCGTAAAATTGTTCTCACCACTCGGTGCTCGTCAATGGGCGCTGGACATGGGGTTAATCCCCGCCAGCCGCACCAAGTCTCCAAAGCAGCGTTTATAGCGCTGACCTTCCCGACGCCGAAGCCCCAATGCGCAGCACGCTGTCTCGAAGGATGACAATTGGGCTGTCTTCGGCTTGGCCCCTCCCGATCCCGTCAACTCCTGACCAGCACGGGCACGCGCAGCAAAGCCATGGTCTTGCTTCTGCGCTGTGCGTTGCTCGTTCTTTGTAGTGGCGACTCGGAGAGCTTGAGCCACTCCACTTCTTGCGATCAAGAACCCGCCTCGTGAGGGGCTATCGCAGGGGCTGTCTGAAAAGCGGCTTCCAACAGTGGTGGTCGTTTGCTTAAGCTGGCGTTCATCCGGGTGCGTTGAAATTTCCCCACCCGCGCAATTGCGGGATCTTCAACGCACGAGGAAACCCATGCAGTCTTTCGTTCTCTCCGTTTTCGTGCTCGCCGCAGCCAGTTCCGCCATGGCCTCTCCCACCTGCAATGCACCCAAAGAGCAGTGGCAGCCGGAGGCGGCTTTCAGGCAGAACCTCGAATCCCAGGGCTACAAGATCAAGACGTTCAAGGTCACGAAGCAGCAGTGCTACGAGATCTATGGCACAGACAAGACGGGCAAGAAGGTCGAGATCTATTTCGATCCCGTCAGTGGCAAGCCACTGTTGCAGAAGTGAGCACGGTCAAGGCATCGCAGCGCGTCTGGGATCCCTTCGTGAGGGTCTTCCACTGGTCGCTGGTGGCGTGCGTTCTTCTCAATCTCTTCGTGGTGGAGGAGGGTGAGACCCTGCACCAGTGGCTGGGATATGCCGCGTCCGTTCTCGTCATCCTGCGCGTGGGATGGGGTTTTGTCGGCCCGCGTCACGCCCGCTTTGTGGACTTCTTTCCTACGCCAGCGCGTGTGACAAGGCACATTCGAATGCTCGTGCGTGGCCAGCCTGAGCACACATGGGGCCACAACCCCCTTGGCGCGCTGATGGTGCTTGGCCTCATGGTCATGGTGCTGGCCCTCGGGCTGACCGGCTGGATGCAGACGCTGGATGCCTTCTGGGGCGTGGACTGGGTGCAGGATCTGCACGAAGGCCTGGGCGAAGGGTTCATGCCCATGGTCGGCCTGCACGCCCTGGCTGCCCTCGTCATGGGCCGCATCGAGCGCACGCGCCTGATCAAGGCCATGGTGACCGGGGTGAAGGAACGTTACTGATGCCATCCCGCGTTCGCATGGGCCGGCTGTGTGCCACCGCCGCCGCTGGCGTGGTGGCTGTTGTCATCCTGGGCGCCGAGTGCGCAATTTACGCCGCGTTGACAGGCGAACCCCTCTCGCTGTTGACGGCCGTCGACGGCCTGACCCGGGCGGTCTGCGGGCTGCTGCGTGTCTGCTCCGCATAATGGAAGCCGGTCGTCCGCCCGATCGGGCGGAGAACGGAGGGGTCTCCATGCGTGTGCTGTTCGTCGAGGACGATGTCCTGCTTGGCCAGGCCCTGGTCGCGGGGCTGCGCCAGCTGGGCCACGCGGCCGACTGGTTCACCAATGGCAACGATGCGGACGGCGCGCTGGTCGCCGCGCCTTACGATGCAATGGTGCTGGACCTCGGGCTGCCCGGCGGAGATGGACTGGTGTGGCTGCGGCGCTGGCGCGACCGGGGTGTCAAGCTGCCGGTGCTGGTGCTCACCGCCCGCGATGGAGTGGATCAGCGCATCGCCGGACTCGATTCCGGTGCCGACGACTATCTGCTCAAGCCCATCACGATCGACGAACTTGCGGCTCGCCTTCGCGCTTTGCTGCGCCGCGCCTCCGGCCGCGCACAACCCACCTGGCGGCATGGCCATCTCGAGTACGAGCCGGCGACCAAGCTCGTGCGCTGGAAAGGGCTGGGTGTGGAGCTCACGGCCAAAGAACTCGCGCTGCTCGAGGCCTTGATGCTCGAACCTCAGCGCGTGCTGTCCAAGTCGAAACTGCGCGAAAAACTTTACGACTGGAGTGAGGCCGAACCGGAAGGCAACGCGCTCGAGGTCCACGTCCATCACCTGCGTCGCAAGATCGATCCGTCTGTGGTTCGAACGGTGCGAGGCGTGGGATACGCGCTGGGTGGTGTGGAGGATGCGCCATGAGCCTGCAGCGGCGCCTGATGCTGTACCTGCTGGCCTGCGCGCCACTGGTCTGGGCCGTGGCCGTCCTCATTTCGATCGACCGCTCAAGGCACGAGGTCAACGAGTTGTACGACACCGAACTCATCCGGCTCGCGCGGCAAGTGCAGGCCACCATGCTCCCCGCGCTGGCGCTGGCCGACCTCGCGATTGCCCCGCCGTCCACGCAGCTCGACAGCGGGGAAGGCGACGTGCGCGACATGGCGGTGGCCGTGTGGGACCGCGAGGGCCGGCGTGTGATCTCCGACCGCGAGGGTGAGGGCCTGCCGTACCGGGCCGACACGGCGGGCTTCGTGAACGGCACCATCGATGGCAACGCCTGGCGCATCTACTACCTGCAGTCCCCAGGGGGGGAGTGGCTCGTGGCAGCGGGCCAGGGTGCCTACGAACGAGACGAGGTGGTGTTCGCCCTCGTGGCCAGCCAGATCGTGCCCTGGCTGCTCGTGCTGCCGATCCTTCTTCTCGCCATGGCCTGGGCCGTGCGGCGTGCGCTCAGTCCCATCCGCCACCTCACGGACGACCTTCAGTCGCGCGGTGGCAACGACCTCGCGCCGCTGGTCCATGTCCGGGCGCCGGCCGAACTCAAGCCCCTGCTCGCGGCGATGAACAGCCTGTTCGAGCGCATTGAAAGTCTCCTGAGCCGCGAGCGCCGGTTCACCGCCGATGCAGCGCACGAACTGCGCACGCCGCTGGCGGTGCTGCGCGCGCAATGGGACGTGGTCAAGCGCTCGCACAGCGAAGAAGAGCGGGCTCAGGCACAGCGACAGATGGACGCCGGCCTGATGCGCCTGGACCGGCTGGTGACGCAGATGCTCTCGCTCTCGCGCGCCGAGGCGGCCACCACCGAGCTGCTGGACACCGAGATCGAATGGCCACCCATCGTGGAGCAGGTGATGAGCGACTGCCTCGAACTCGCCGACCGGCGTGGCATCGAGCTGGCCTGCGACTGGCCCGACGCAGGCCGTCCGGCGCTGCCGCTGATGGGCAACACCCACCTGATGACAGTGCTGCTGCGCAACCTGGTGGACAACGCCGTGCGGTACGCACCAGCCGGCAGCACCGTGTTGCTGAACATGATGGCCACTCGGATCGAGGTGGAGAACCCTGGCGGGCCGCTCACGCCCGAACAGCTCGCCAGCCTTGGACAGCGCTTCCGCCGGCCGCCGGGCCAGCTGGAAGGCGGCAGCGGGCTAGGCGTGTCCATCGCCCAGCGCATCGCCGCGCTGCATGGCCTGGAGGTCGTTTACGACGCGGCGGGTGGCGACGCGGTGCGTGCCTCTGTCCGATTCACCCGCGTCACTTCTCCCTGATCTTGTCCAGCAGCTGGCGCGCCTCTTCCCGGCGCCCCGTGTCGGCCACCTGCCGGCCAGGCCGGGCGGGTGCCTGCAAGGCCTTCTCCAGATAGGCCACCGCTTTCTCGGGCTGCTTCGTCTCCACAAGGTACTCGCCGTAGAAGAAGTTGGGATCGATGCCTCGGGGATTGATGGACAGCGCCTTCTGCAGCAGTTCACCCGCCTTGGCCTTGTCGCCGAAGGCCATTGGCCAGCCGGGCACCTTGTAGTACAGCACGCCCAGGCTGTTGTAGGCCGAGCCTTCCAGCGCATTGCCATCGATCTGGATGGCGGACTCGTAGAGCGCCTTGGCCTGCTTCACCAGCCCCAGGGCACCCAGGCCCCCCTTCTCGCCGGCATAGGAGCTGAGGATGATCCCCTCCCACACCAGCGGCTCGCTGCGACCCGAGAAGCTCTCGCTGACCTTGTGCGCCTTGGCCGCCAGGGCTTCGAAACGCTTCTCGCGCTCGGAGGCGGCGGTCTGGTATCGGATGACTTCCCAGTCGCGCTGGAGGTCGGCCACCGCGTCGTCGACGGGTGCGGCATGGGCGGCACCCGTGCCGATGCCAGCGGCGGCCAGAAGCAGTGCGCCAGTGGCGCGCAGAAAGGTGTGGCGGTCAATGTGCATTTTTCATTTCCTCGGAATGGGATGGGGCGTGGGGCAGGTGTTTCATTCGCATGGGCAGGCTCGCGCGGTGTTTGTCGAACGCGCCATCCAGCAGCGTTGGAGCCAGCCCGTTGAGGCGCACGGCGAGCTTTTCCGGAAAGCCGAGAAAGCGCTCGGCCGTCTCGGCCTCCAGCAACTGGAGCAACGCCTGGGCGACGGCCTTGGGTGGATCCGTGGCGGAGCCAGTGGCCCGGTTGTAGTCGTTCACCTCGGAGGAGTTGAAGGCCGTGCGGGTGCCGCGCGGCCCCAGGTATTGCACCCGCACCGTGGTGTCGTGCAATTCCCTGCGCAGCGCCTGGGAAAAACCGCGCAGGCCGAACTTGCTGGCGCTGTAGACGCTGTAGCCGGGCAGGCCGATGGCGCCGAGCACCGAGCCCACGCAGACGATCTGCGCATGGGGCAGCGATTTCAGGTGTGGCAGCAGCGCTTGCGAGAGCAGCATGGGTGCCAGCAGGTTGGTGCTCAGCACCTGGGCGATGCGGTCGGGTGCGGTGGTGTCGAAGTGGCCAAACTCCGGCACTCCGGCGCAGTGGATGACCACGTTGCATTGCCAGTCGGCGGCATGCCGGGCCAGGGCGGCAATGGACACCGACTGCTGCAGGTCCACCTCGTGCCAGTCCAGCTGCACATCGGGCAGGCGTGCCTGCACCGCGCGCACCTGCGCGGACAGCCTGGCCGGCGAGCGGCCGGCCAGCAGCACCGCCGCGCCTGCGCGGGTGAGGGCGGCCGTGGTGGCCTGGCCGATGCCACCGCAGGCGCCGGTGAGCAGCACGCGCGCTTGGCTGGCCTTCATGCCGCTACCCCTTCGGACACCATGGCGCGCGGCTGCGGCAGAGGCAGGCTCCTGAACACGTCGCCGTAGAGCCGGAAGAACACCTTTGCAGCGTGCACGATGTCGGCCTGGTCCTGTGGATCGGTGATCTGGTCCATCAGCAACTGGAAGTGCTGCACGTGCTCCTGGTCCAGCGTGCCGTGCGAGCGCAGGTAGCTGAACGCCGAGTCCGGCAACCCCAGCGGTTTCTGGATCTGGTCGGCGGCCAGCAGGGCCAGCGACACACTTGTGCCCTCCAGCACATGCACCATGCCAAAGAAGCCCAGCGGGTTGCGTCGTGCGATGGTGTCGTAGGCATAGGCCACCATCACCTCGGTGGCCTGGCCCGGCTGGCTGTCGCGCACCGGCTCTGTGTGGCCGCAGGCGCAAATGTCGTCCAGGATCCATTCGTCATGTCCCTGTTCCTCTTCAATGTACTCATCGAGCGCGGGAGCCAGCCATTCGCGGCCCGCGGGAATGCGCGCCCGGAACGCCTGCATCAGCGGCACGGTGTGGCGCACGTGGTGGTAGGCCTCGCGAAGGAAGGCGATATAGCTCGGCAGCGAGACCTCGCCGCGCAGACAGCCCTGAATGATGGGTGTGGACAGCAACGAGGCGCGGTCCAGTGCCGTCTGCGACACCAGTTGTTCGTAAAAACTCATGAAGACTCCGTCGATGGAATGAAAGGGGAAGGGGTGGGACCCAGTGCGTCGGCATGGGCCTGAAAGATCGCGGCGCGCTGCGGCCGGCCATTGGCGGTGGCCATGCCGCTGGCGGCGTCGAACGGGCGCCTGGCACGCACCCAGCGGTGCACACGGGCGTAGTCCGGCAGGCGGGCGTTGGCCGCGTCCACCGCCGCCTGCAGTGCGTCATCGGGCATGCCGGCGTGGGTGGGCCAGAGCACTGCGCCGAGCGTGGGCTGAGCATCGCCAAAGACCACCGCCACGGCCACGCCCGCTTCCTGCAGCGCGCCTTCGACCCACTCCGGCGACACGTTGCGCCCGTACGAGGTGATCAGCACGTTCTTGCGGCGGCCTCTGACGTGCAGGAATCCCTGCGGGTCGATCGTGCCCAGATCGCCGGTGGGCCACCACGGCGGCGCTTCGCGTGTGTCACCGAGGTAGCCGGCGAACAGGCTGCCGGCCACCTCGATTTCACCGTCTGCGCTGATGCGCAGGCGCGCGTGCGGCAACGCACGGCCCGCGCTGCCGGGCAGGTCGGCGCCGGGCAGATTCAGTGTCTGCACGGATGCCCCTTCTGAAAGCCCGTAGCCTTCGTGGGCGGGAATGCCGAGCGCGCACGCGGCTTTCACGAGACCCTCCCCCACGGACGCCCCGCCCACCGCCACGAACTTCAGTCCCTCAGGGGCTCGTTGTTGCGTGGCCACGAGGTAGCCCACCCACAGCCGCAGCATCTGCGGTAGCAGGATCAGGCTGTCGGGCTGCATCTGCAGAACGGTGGCGTGAAACCGAACAGGGTCGAAGCTGGACGAACCGCTCAGCCCCACGTCGGCCAGTGGTAACACGATGCAGGTGGTACCGTTCATCTGCGGCGCGCACAGCCCCGCCACGTTCTCCAGCAGCACCGCGAACGGCAGCACGCAAAGGTGGCGCTGGATCTGCAGCGGGCGCATCGCCTGGACCACACCCTGCGAGACCGTGTCGATGGTGGCGGCGCGCAGGCACACGCCCTTGGGCATGCCGGTGGTGCCCGACGTGAAGGTGATCTTGGTCGTGCCCGCTGGCATCGGCACCTGAGCGCCGGGCAGGCGGTGCAAGGCCAGTGCGGTGTCTGCCACGCGGCACGGCATCGTGGTGGCTTGTGGCCAGGGCAGAAAGGCCGGTGTCAGCAGGGCGTCCGCACCCGTGGCGCGCAACGCATGGCCCGTCTGTTCCTGCGTGAAAAACAGCGGCAGAGGTACGTGCACGATGCCGGCCTTTTCCGCCGCCCGGTCCGCCACCACCCAGGCCACCGAGTTGTCCAGCAGGGTGGCCAGCACCCGAACACCCGCTGTTCTCAGCATGTCCGCACAGGTGGACACCGCCAGATCCAGCTCGCTGGCCAACCACGATCTGCCTCCGTCGTGCAGAGCAGCAATGCCGTTCTTCGGCGCGGTCATGGCGCGGCTCCGTCGTGACGGGTCGAGAGGCGCCGCATCGCTTGCGGCAGATGCCCTGCCAGCACGAGGGG
This sequence comes from Hydrogenophaga laconesensis, assembly GCF_031457235.1. Taxonomy (NCBI): domain Bacteria; kingdom Pseudomonadati; phylum Pseudomonadota; class Betaproteobacteria; order Burkholderiales; family Comamonadaceae; genus Hydrogenophaga; species Hydrogenophaga laconesensis. The sequence goes on along the minus strand of NZ_JAVDWE010000002.1, from coordinate 463,262 downwards.
GGTGTGGTCGTAGTAGCTGCCCCAGTGCACGGCCTCGTCTCCCAGGGCGGCCGGATCGGCGGTGCCCAGCGTGAGCGGCGTGACCCCGATGCGCAGAAAGAGATGGCGCAGTTCCTTGGTGAGGGTGCTCACCACCCACTGGAATTCCTGCTGGGCCAGGTGGCGGCCCAGCATCAGTATCAGACGCCGACCTTCGCCCGCGCGACTGGCGGCCAGGTGTCCGACTTCAACGATGTCCTTGCGCGCAGGAACTGTTCCGTGGCTGTGGGCCAGCAGGTGTTCCACCGGGGCCGCCAGATAGCGCTCCAGGAACAGCGGCGCCCGGTCGGCGGCACGATAGCCTGCGGCCGCGATGATGCCGGTGGCGTCGCGAAGGAACGCCAGGACAGGGGCGAAGTGAAACACGCGGGCGCCATAGCGGCGGGCGTACACCTCGTGAATGAAGAACTCGACCTCGGCCCGCTCAGGATCGTCCGGATGGCAGATGGCCAGGGATGGCGCCACATGAGGATGTGAAACCGGGGCGGCAGACAGACTGGGATGCGCCATGGGCATGAAAACTCCTTGAAGGAGTCGCCATGGTGCTCAGCGAGGATTTGTGGAAGATTAAGGGGAGGAGGAATACATGGCCTGAGACACGCCGTTCACCGCCGCAACACTACCGTCTGGCGTCACCTGTGCAGGCATCTCGCGGGTGTGCGCGGCATGCCGTTGAGGTTCTGAAGTCAGCCTGGAGCGCACTTCCTGCGCCAGAACGTCATCGGGGCCGTTGGGCGGCAAACTCCTGGCGAGAAACTCGATGGAGCCAGCGACCCCTCCGCCCACCCACGTCGCGCCAACGCAGGCCGCAACAGACACCTTTCCTCCATGGCATAACCAGCGGCGTCGCCATGAATGAACCGGACCTGACCGGCCACGCCGAGTTTCTTCGCTCGCGCCGCTGCCTGCGCTGAAAACAGCTGACTCCTGTCAACCCCGACGCCGCTGACGCCGTGGTCAGGGGCCCGGCATGCGCTCGGCGGCCTTCTTCATCGACGGCCCGATGTGCGCTGGTTTAACTGGGTTGGTGCAGGGCTTCCCCAATCTCTCCGGGGCCTGTTGCGGCGTTCGCAAGGCGGTCCGCTGGCATCGGGAAAGGCAGGAGAAGGGCTGCATGACGCCTGACGCGACCTGTAGCGGATGGTTCACCGAGGATGAAGATCACGGCCTCGGCCGGCCAAGCCGCCGGCTCGCCCTGGATATCGCGTGGTTCACGAGGCAGTACAGCGCCGCCACCACGAGGTACACAGGCACCAGCGAATGGTAGTTGGCAATGAGCACCCTGGCGTTCTGCATGAGTTCACCGTAGGTGACCACGTAGCCGAAGGTGGTGTCCTTGACCACGATGACCAGTTGCGCGACCAGTGCCGGAACGATGTAGCGCAGGGCCTGGGGAAAGACGATGGAGAAGAAGACCTGGACCTCGGTCAGGCCCAGGCTGCGCGCCGCCTGGGCCTGACCGCGGGGAACGGCGAGCACGCCAGCGCGGTACACCTCGGCCACCACGGCGGCGGTGCTCAGGCCGACCGGCAGGGTCAACATCCAGTAGGTGCTCAGCTTGATCCCGGCCGACGGCAGCACCAGAAAGCACACGTAGATGAGCAGCAGCGTGGGTGTGCCGCGCAGGAACTCGATGACCGCGATGCTGGGCCATCGCACGAACCGGGACGGTGCCACGCGCCCGAGCATCAACACCAGCCCAAGGGTCAGCGCGATGACGGCGGCCATTGCCGCCGAGGCCATCGTGCCGAGCAGGCCCTTGCCCAGGAAGGCCCAGGTGGTCGGCCATGTGAAGAAATTCCAGTACCGGGCCTCGAGCTGCCCTGCGGAATGGAAGCGGAACACCATGCCCACGGCCAGCAGGAGCAGCATGGCCGCGGCGATCGCACTCACCACCCGCGTGATGGTCCGGGTCTGCGGGCTGGGCGCGCCAAACAGGATGTCTTCCAGCGTGCGGCTCATCGCAGTATCCGCACCTTCTTCTCCAGGGCGGCGCCCGCCCAGGCGATGAGCAGGCCGGTCGCCACGTACATCGCTGCGGCCACCGCGAACGCCGCCATGCCGGCGGCGGAGTCGGTGGCGATCTTCGACACGAGTGCGGTGAGTTCGCGGCCCGGAAGCGGGACCTGCGACGCCAGCGAGGTCGACAGCATGAGCGCAATGAGCAGCGAGGTCAGCGGTTGCACCACGGTGCGCAGCGCCTGTGGCAACACCACGGAAACGATGACGCGGATCGGCCGCATGCCCAGGCTGAGTGCGGCCTCGATCTGACCGCTGGCGACGGTGTTGATGCCCGAACGCAGGTAGTCCGCCGTGAACGCGGAGCAGACCAGGACCAGCGTCAGGATCACGGCGGGCTCATAGTCGATCAGGACGTTGAGATCGGGCAAGGCGAACACGATGAAGATCAGCAGCGCCACGCTGGGAATGTTGCGAAAGATCTCGACGTAGACGGTCAGCACGAAGCGCAGTGGCGGCAGCGGGAAGAGCCGGAGCACCGTCACGACCACGCCCAGCAGGAAGCCGGGCACGAACGAAACGACCGTGAGCTTCCATGTCAGAAAAAGGGCCTGCGCGAAGGCAGGCCCGTATTCGGCCAGGAGCCTGGAGACCTCGCCCATCGTTCAGGGGATGGCGGGCGGCGTCGGCACGGCGGTGCTGCCGGTGCGTTGTCCGATCGAAATGGTCCAGAGCTTCGCCCAGGTGCCGTCGGCCTGCACCTTCTTCAGGAAGGCATTGACGAAGGCCACGCCGTCCGAGCCCTTGGGCAGTCCGACGCCGTAGGGGTCTTGAGCGCCAAAAGGTGCGCCTGCCAGCTTGGCGTCGCCGGTGCCCAGGCTCAGTGCGTTGAGCAACAGCGTGTGGTCGGTCACGTAGGCGTCCACGCGCCCCTGGCGCAGCCCGTCGAGGGCCTCCTGGTGCGTCTGGAACTCCTGCACGATCCCTTTGGGCGCGAACTGCGCCAGGATCGCGGGCCCCGTGGAGCCCGCCTGCGTGGCGACCCGCTTGCCGGCCAGGTCGTTGTACGACTGGATCGCGCTGTTGTTCGATTTGACCAGCACCCCCGCCTGAGAGGTGTAGTAGGGGCCGGCGAACGAGATCTTCTCGGCGCGGGCGGGCGTGATGGAGTAGGTGGCGAACACGATGTCCACCTGGTTGTTGATGAGCACCTGCTCGCGCGTGGAGGAGTTCACCTGCGTGAACTGGATCTTCGCCCCATCGCCGAGGATGTAGCGGGCGAGAAGCTGGGCCAGACCCGCGTCGAAGCCACGCATCCGGCCGTCCTTCTCGTTGAGCAGCGAGAACAGGTTGGAGGTCTGCGTGCCGCCCAGGCGCAGCGTGCCGGCCTGCTTGATCTTGGTCGCCCAGGTGCTGGATGCGATGGTCGCAGCGTCGGCGACGGGGCCCTGCGCGACCAGCGCGTCAAACGCTGTGGTGTTGATCGGTGTGCCCTGTGCGAACAGCGATCCGCTGGCGACGATGGCGAGCGTCATCGCGGTGGACTTCAGAAAGGATGGGATAGACATGGGAGCCTCTTGATGTGTGTCGTCCATCAATTTATAGCAGTTGTGGCGTGTGCGCGGCGATGCCCGCGCTCCGGCCGGCCCGCCTGCACGGGCCGGCCGGAGAACGGCGCCGCGATCTGCACGCAACTGCCCGTCGAAATGCCCACGAAGTACGTTCTTGCCGGATGGGCCGAGGCCAGTATTTTGAATGCCGCCACGTTGCGTCGCGCACACGTTTGATGTGTTCTCCTGCGTAGTTCCGGGCGGCGATCTGATCGTCCACTTCGTCACCGTTGGCCGTGACTTTGGCAAAGCCGAGATCGGACGTTCGTGGCCGCCGCCGAGGCGACATGGCGTGCGTGGGTTGTCTGACCGGGAATGCCTGTACAGGCGGTGGCATGTCCAGAGACAACACGGGTGATCTGGCGGCCGTGCCGCGCGACGGCCGTTGCGTGCAGGCCGCGGTGCCGAGGGTTGCAAGCGGGATTGATTCGGCAGTTTGGCGCCAGACCCGCGAAATTCCTCACGATCCCGGGGCTGGACCGGCTTCCAGGCCTTCACCACCCGTGGCTACACTCGCCGCCATCCGAACGGTTTCAACGAGGGAACACACATGTTCAAGGGTGGTTGGAGGGTTATCGGGGTTTCGCTGGCGCTTGCGGGGCTGATGCTCCCCGCGTCTGCGCAGGATGCGGCGGTTTTCAGCGATCCGGACAAGCAGCTCGCCGTCAACGGTCAGTTGAAGATTCCGCAGAAGGCGATCTACCTGCCCGTCACGCAGGTCAAGTGGATGCTGCATGGCAAGTTCTCCGCGCGCGGCGGTGTGTTCCGGGGTGCGATCTCTTCCAAGGAGGTGGTCAGCGATGTGGACCAGGTGCGTGTGCGCAAGATCGCCCAGGCCCTGCACGACGACCTGGCTGCGCAGTTCAAGGCGGCTGGCTGGACGGTGAACACCCGGCAGGAGCTCGGCACCAATGTGCCCAACTACACGCCGGCCACGCCGAACAAGGATGCGGGTTATCCGATCGACAACGTGACCAGTGGCGCCTTGAAGGTGAGCTATGCGGTGCTCGCACCCGAAGGCATGCCCACGCTCATGCTCTCCGGCATGACGGGTACCGCCGGTATGGGCGGCCTCCAGGGGTTTGGCGCGATGGCCGGCATGGCCGCGCTCGCGGGCGTCAACAACGAGTCCTTCCGCTACGCGCGGGCCAACCCGGGTGTGACGATGCTGGTCGACTACGGTTTTGCCACTGCCGCGCTGGGAGAAACCGAGAGCCGCATGCTGGGCACCGAAGCCGCGCCCACGCTGGTGCTCACGGGCGGCTACATGGCCTACACCGCCGACTCGCAGTCGCGCGTGAACATCAAGGAAGGCATCGAGGTCGCCACGGGCATCGGCACGCTGGAGCAGCTGGACCGCACCAGCACGGGCACCAACGTGCTGCGCTACCTCTCGGGCATGTCGACCATCGACAAGACCAACTACGTCCTCATTCCCGACTGGGACAAGGTCGAGGCCGAGGCCTTGCGCGCGGGCAAGGCCTTCAACGCCCAGATTGTGGCCAAGCTCAACGGTTGACCGCGGAGCCGATCGCGTTCTCGAGCCCCTCGCGGATGTTCTCTGCGGTCGGTCCGGCGCTGTCGCTGGTCCAGGCCACGAAGTTGTCCGGCCGCAGCAGCACCAGGCGCGCGCCGTAACGCGCAGCTTCGCCTTCAAGCGCCGCCTCCACCACCTTCAGAGGCACCGCCGATGCGGTGGCGGCGTCTCGGAACGCCTGCACGGCATCGGGTGAGGCTTCCAGAGCCAGCAGGGTGAACCCCGGCCCCAAAGCCTCGTACACATTGCATCCAGAGGACAACGCCGCCGGTGCCAGGTGGTGGCCTGCGCGCGCGATGAACTGGTGCGATCCCACGGCACTCGGGCCCTGTCCGCTGCCGTTCGGTTGCACCACCGGCGAGCCTTCGTAGTTCGGTTCGAATGCGTGCACCTCGCCCACCGCACCTTTCGCGCGCGCCTGCCAGGCCTGGTCGAAGCGCGCCTGGTCGACGGCCGGGTCGTGCGTCTCCAGGAACGCCCGATCGGTCTCGATCGACTTGGCGATGAAGTCACGGATGGTGGAGCCGAACACCGGGCGGCGTTCGGCATCGTAGGAGTCGAGCAGCCGCTCGCCACCCCAGCCCTTCAGCGAGGCCGCGAGCTTCCAGCCCAGGTTGCGCGCGTCCTCCAGTCCCGAATTCACGCCGTAGCCGCCGTAGGGCGGATGGCTGTGTGCGGCGTCGCCGGCGATGAAGACCCGGCCCTGCCGGTAGCGGTTGGCCAGCATGAAGCGCAGGTCCCAGAAACCGATGTGCTCGAACGCGATGTCGAAGGGTGCGCCCACGGCCTCATGCAGATAGGCGGCGAAGTCGAAATTCTCCTTCGTCGTGCCTGGCGGCACCGGCGCGTGAAAGAACCACGTGCTGCCCAGGTCCACACGGCCGAAGAATTTCCAGTAGCCCTTGAGGCCGGGTTGCAGCACGTTGTAGTAGGACTTGCCGGGGTAGCACTTCAGCAGCTCGTGCAGGCCTTCCGACTTGAAGACAAGCAGCACCATCATGCGGTCGTGGTCGGTTTTCGATTGCGTGATGCCGGACTTCTCCCGCACCAGCGAGCGTGCGCCATCGCAGCCCACGGCGTAGGCCGCGCGCAGCTGGCGGCGGCCAGAGCCGCCCCGTTCGGCCACGCTCACCGTCACGCCGTCGGCATCCTGCTGCACGTCCCCGGCCTCCCATCCATACAGCGTGTCGATGGCAGGCAACGACGCCGCACGGCGGCGCAGCACCGCCTCCGTCGCGTACTGGGGCAGCCGTTCGTTGGCGGTGAAATAGTAGGGCTTGACCAGATCGCGCTGCAGCCAGTCGTAGTGCGGCCCCAGCAGGGTGCCGTAGGCCGTGAGGCCGCCGATGCCGTATTCCGGCGGGATGGTGCGCGCGGCGCGCAGTTCCTTCTCGGCACCCCAGGCGTGGAAGTGCTCCATGGTGCGCTGCGTGAGGTTCTGGCCTTTGGGAATCGGCTGGGGCTGCGGGTAGCGTTCCACCACCACGCAGCGGATGCCTCGCTGGCCCAGCTCGATGGCCAGGCCCATGCCCACCGGCCCGCCGCCGACGATCACCACATCGGTGTCGAAAGCGGCATGGGCCGCGCCGTTGTTGTCCTGTGTGCTCATGTGGGGTGCTTATTCGGCGGTGATGTTCTGGGCTTTGATCAGGGCGGCCCAGCGCTGTGCGTCGGCCGCCATCAGCTGCTGGAACGCTTCCGGCGTGGAGTGCGCTGGCGTCATGCCCTGGGTTTCGAAGGCGGTAGCCAGCGCGGGTTGCGCCAGGATGTCCCGCAGCTCCCGGTTGAGCTGATCGATCAGCGGGCGCGGCGTGGCTGCCGGCGCCAGCACGCCGTACCACATGTCCACGTTCAGGTTGCCGATGTTCAGGCTGCCCAGCGGTGGCACCTGCGGCAGCAGCGGGTGTGCCTTCTCCGAGCTGATGGCCAGCGCCTTGAGCTTGCCCGACTTGACATGCTGCAGTGCCACGTGGATCGGCAGGAACATCAGTTCGATCTGGCCGCCCAGCAGGTCGGTCACGGCGGGTGCCGTACCCCGGTAGCCGATGTGGGTGATGGAGATCTTCGCGCGGTTCTTCAGCAGCTCCATCGCCAGGTGGTGGGGTGTGCCCGCACCGGGCGATCCGTAGTTGAGCGCGCCGGGCTTCGCCCGGGCTCGCTCCAGCAGGCCTTGCAGGGAGTCGATCTTCGCGTTGGGGTTGGCCACCAGCAGCAGCTGGCCCCAGCTGGTGAGCGAGACGGCCGCCAGGTCGTTGACCGGGTTGAAGCCCGCGTTCGGGTACAGGGCCGAATTCATCACCAGGGTGTTGACGCTCACCAGCAGCGTGCTGCCGTCCGGCGTGGCCCGCACCACTTCCTGCGTGCCGATGTTGCCGGACGCACCGGCCTTGTTCTCGACGAAGAACGGGCGCTTCAGGCGCTCGGCGAGCTGGGGTGCGATCTGGCGCGCGATCAGGTCGATGCCGGTGCCCGGCGTGAAGGGGACCACCAGACGCACCGGGCCGGTGGCAGCGCCCTGGGCGCGCACGAAGGGGGCGGCGGCGGTGGCCAGACCCGCCAGCACGAGGCGGCGGCGCAGAACGGAGGTGGACGAGCGGGCGGGTTTGTCGATCATGGTGTTGTCTCCATTGAATAGGGGAGAATTACAGCAACTCCCTTGACATTCATCAAACGGAAGATTTTGAAGAACTCTTCAGGAAAATTGATCAATGTGAGCGGCCGGCAGCTCCACGCTTTTCTGGAGATCGGCCGTCTGCGCAGCTTCGCCAGGGCGGCCGAGCAGGTTCACCTGTCGCCTTCGGGCATGAGCATGCTGGTCAAGGAGCTCGAAGACCAGGTGGGTGCGCGCCTGTTCGATCGCACCACCCGGTCCGTCACACTCACCGATGCCGGGCGTCGTCTGCAGCCGGTGGCCGAACGCATCGTGGCCGAGCTGCGCGCGGTGGACGACGTGCTCGGTGGCAGCGAAGCCGCCGTGCGATCTCGCATCGATGTGGCCGCCACGCCGATGGTGTCGGCCAGCCTGTTGCCCGAGGTGATCAGCGCCTTCAACCAGAGCCATCCGCAGGTGCAGATCCACCTGGCGGATGTGGACGTGAGCGTGGTGCGCCAGCGCATTCTGGAAGGCGAGGCCGACATCGGTCTGGGGTTCTTCATCAAGCCCGCTGCCGGTCTGCTGCGCCAGCCGTTGTGCAAGTTCCGGCTGATGCGCATCAGCCCGCCAGGCAAGGGACCGGGTGGCCTCGGGCCCAGCCAGACCTGGGGCAGCCTGGCCGGGCTGCCGTTGATCAGCCTGCCCATCGACAACCCCATCCAGGCGGTGATCGAGAAGCACCTGGCCCGCATCGGCCGCGCGCACGAAGAGCGGCCACGCATGAACCTCATCGGCACCCTCATCGCGATGGTGCGGGCGGGCCGGGGGCACGCGATCGTGCCGTCTTTCGCGCTGGAGGACTGTCTGCGCCAGGGCCTCAAGGTCGCCATGCTCGGCAACCCGACCGTGCACATCGAACTGCACGTCGTGTCGCTGCGCGGCACGCAGCCCAAGCTGGCCGCCACGGCCTTCGCCTCGGCGGTGAAGAAGGCGGCGTCGCGCCTGCCGGGTTAGCGCCGCTGCTTCATGGGCGGCTCTTCGCCCGGCTGGTTCTGGGTGGTTGCCGGGCCACCTTGCGCAGCGCGTCCAGCAGGCCATCGACCGCCGCGAACCCGAGCGCATCCTTGCGCCAGTACATGGTCATGGCGCTGGGCGTCTCCAGCAGCAGGGGCAGCCGCTTGAGCATCTTCCAGCGCTCCGGCAGTTCGATGGCGCGTTCGGATACCACGGCCACCATGTCGCTTTCCGCCACCAGGGCGATCGTGGCCAGCAACGAGTTCGATTGCACGCTCGCGCTGGGGATGGAGCGCCCTGCCGCCGACAGCGCCGATTCGAGCAGGTCGCGCGCGGGGATGTCGCGCGTCCAGACCACCCAGCGCTGCGCCATCAGGTGCGACCACTGCAGCGCCTTGCGCTGGGCCAGTGGATGGTCCGGGCGCACCGCGAAATGCAGCCGCTCCTCGTACAGCACCTCCGAGGCGATGCCCGGGTCGTGGTACTTGGCCGCCGGCCGGCCCACCGCGATATCGATCTCGCGCTGCGTCAGCTGCTGGAACAACCGGTCCATCGGCGCTTCGACCAGTTCCACGCTCGCGTTGGGCATGCGGGTCAGCAGCGAGAGCACCGCCTGTGGCACCACGCCCGCGATGGTGGCACCGGAGGCGCCGATCACCGCGCGGCCGCTGCCGCCGTCGCGCAGTGCGCTCATCTCTTCCCGTGCCCGGTCGAGTTCGTTGCCGATGTGCACCGCGAACTCGCGCAGGATCTGGCCGTGTGCGGTGGGTCGCAGGCCCCGCGCATGGCGTTCGAAGAGGGTGAGGCCGATGTCGGCCTCCAGCTCCTTGAGCCACTTCGACAGCGCCGGTTGTGTCATGTGCAGGCGCTCGGCGGAGTGGCTGATGTTCTGCGTCTCGGCCAGGCTGACCAGAATCTGCAGATGCCGCAAGCGCAGTCGGTGGGTCCAGTCCATGGGGCGGCGCAGGTATGTTGAAAAAGTTATGGATCAGAGCAATTCATCATTTTACGTGGCATGGCATCGGCCCAATACTCGAAGCCTTCAAGAACAGGAGACAAGACCATGATTCGCCGAAGCCTTCTGGCCTGCGCCGCGCTGTCCGCCTTTGCCATGGCGGTGCATGCCCAGGACAACTACCCCTCCAAGCCCATCAAGTTCGTCGTCGGCTATTCGCCAGGCGGCTCGAACGACATCCTGGCGCGCATCGTCGCCAAACGTCTGGGGGATAGCCTCGGCCAGCCGGTCGTGGTGGAAAACCGCCCCAGCACCGGCGCCATCGTCGGTGCCGTGGTGACCAAGCAGGCACCGCCCGATGGCTACACGCTGATGATCGGCGCCAGCGGCCCGCTGGTGATCAACGCCGCCACCTACTCCAGCCTGCCGTACTCGCCGCAGAAGGACTTCATCCCGATCTCCACCATCGCGACCTTTCCGCTGATCGTCTCGGTCAAGGCGGACTCGCCCTTCAAGACCATGCCGGACCTGGTGAAGTACACCAAGGAAAACCCACAGCTGTCGAACTACGCCTCCAGCGCCTCCACCTTCCAGCTGGCCACCGAGCTGTTGAAGGAGCGCACCGGCATCCAGTCGCAGCACGTGCCCTACAAGGGCAGCGGCGATTCGATGAAGTCCGTGGCCGGCGGCGAGACCACCTTCAGCATGCTCGACCCGGGCCCGGCCGCCGGTGCCATCAACGGCAAGCTCGTGCGGGGCCTGGCCGTGTCGTCCGACGTACGCAACCCGTCCTTCCCCGACATTCCCACGCTCAAGGAGCAGGGCATCGATCTGAGCATCCAGTTCTGGATCGGTCTGTTCGCGCCCGCGGGCACACCCACGCCCATCGTCAGGCTGCTCGAGCGCGAAGTGGCCAAGGCCGTGCAACATCCGGAGACGCTCAAGAGCATGGCCCAGCTGGGCCTGACACCAACCTCCAGCACGTCTGAAGCCTTCACCCGCCAGATCGCGCAGGAGATTCCCGCCTGGACCGAGGTGGCCCGCAAGAACAACATCAAGGCGGACCAGTGAGCGTGACGACCGGCGGCGACATGCCTTACCGCGCACCACGGTTGTTCATCGGAGGGGCGTGGCGCGCCGGCAGCGCCGAGACCCGCAACCCGGTGATCAACCCGGCCACCGAGGCGGTGCTCGACGAGCTCACGCACGCATCGCCGCGCGACCTCGACGACGCGCTCGCGGCTGTGGCGCGGGGCTTCAAGGTCTGGCGCGCCACGCCTGCGGCAGCGCGCCAGCGTGTGCTGCTGCAGGGCGTGCAGAACCTGCGCGCGCAGCGCGAGGCCATTGCGCGCCTGCTCACGCTCGAGCAGGGCAAGCCCCTGGCCCAGGCGCGCATGGAGGTGGACACGGCGGCCGACATGGTGCAGTGGTACGCGGAGCAGGCCAGGCGCGTGTACGGCCGCATCCTGCCCGCACCGCAGCCGGGTGCGGACTACGAGGTGCGCAAGGAGCCCGTGGGCCCCTGTCTGCTGATGTCGCCCTGGAACGTGCCGGTGATCCTCGCGGCGCGCAAGTTGGGCGGGGCGCTGGCGGCAGGGTGCTCCTGCATCCTCAAGCCCCCGGAAGAAACCCCGGCCTCGGTGGCGAAGATGGTGGAGTGCTTCATCGAGGCCGGTGCGCCCGATGGCGTGATCAACCTCGTCTTCGGGGTGCCGCAGCGGGTGTCCTCGCACCTCATCGCCTCGGACGTCATCCGCAAGATCTCCTTCACGGGCTCGGTCGCCGTCGGCCAGGGCCTGGCCGGCCTGGCCGCGCCCGGCCTCAAGCGGCTCACGCTGGAACTCGGTGGCCACTCGCCGGTGATCGTGTTCGACGACGCCGACGTGGATGCCGTGGCACGACAGCTGGTCGTGGCCAAGTTCCGCAACGCCGGCCAGCTGTGCCATGCCCCCACACGCTTCTTCGTGCAGAAGGGTGCCTACGCGCGCTTCGTGGACACCTTCGCCGCCGCCGCCTCGCAACTGCGCGTGGGCGACGGCATGGCCGAAGGCACCGACATGGGCCCGCTGGCCAACGGCCGGCGGCTGAGCGCCATTCGCGAGCTGGTCGCGGCCACGCGCGCCGACGGCACGGTGGTGACCGGCGGCGAGCGCGTGGGCGACACCGGGTATTTCCACCAGCCGACCGTCTTTGCCGACGTGAGCCCCGACGCGAAGGCCATGCGCGACGAGCCCTTCGGCCCCGTGGCGCTGATCCGTGCCTTCGACACGCCGGCGCAGGCCATCGAGCTGGCCAACGCCACGCGCTACGGCCTGGGCTCCTACGTGTTCACCGACTCCGCACGCCTGCAACGCCAGATGATCACGGAGCTGGAGGTGGGCAGCGTCGCCATCAACAGCACCGTCGTCACCGTGGCCGAGGCACCCTTTGGCGGTGTGCGGGACAGCGGCTACGGCTATGAAAGCGGCGAAGAGGGTCTCGATAGCTACCTTCACACCAAGTTCGTCAACCGCAACCACTCCGCATGAGCCCCGTTTCCCTGCCCCCTTTCACCGTCCGCGACGGTGTGTACGACGTGTTGCGCCAGTTCGGCGTGGACACCATCTTCGGCAACCCGGGCTCGACCGAGCTGCCCATGTTCCGCCACTTTCCCAGCGACATCCAGTACGTTCTGGGCCTGCAGGAAGCCGTGTGCGTGGGCATGGCGGATGGCTATGCCCAGGCCAGCGGCAAGGTCGGCTTCGTCAACCTGCACTCGGCCGCCGGTGTGGGCCACGGCATGGGCAACATCTACACCGCGTTCAAGAACCGCACGCCGCTGGTGATCATCGCGGGCCAGCAGTCGCGCTCCATCCAGGCGCTGGACGCCTACCTGGCCTCGGAACGCGCCACCGAGTTGCCGCAGCCCTATGTGAAGTGGAGCATCGAGCCCGCGCGCGCGCAGGACGTTCCCCAGGCCATCGCCACCGCGTGCCGTCGCGCGTTGCAGGCGCCGTGCGGCCCGGTCCTGGTGTCGGTGCCCTCGGACGACTGGGACCAGCCCGCGGAACCCGTCGTGCACCGGTCCGTCAGCCCGTGCACGGCGCCCGAGCCGCAGGCCATCGCGGCGCTGGCTCAGGCGCTCGCGGCCTGCGAGCGGCCGGTGTTCGTCACCGGTGCGGAGGTGGACCGTTCCGGCGCCTGGGACGAGATCGTCGCGCTGGCGGAGCGCCATGGCGCGAAGGTCTTCAACTCGCCCATGTCGGCGCGCGCGGGCTTCCCGGAAGACCATGCGCTGTTCCACGGCTTCCTGCCCGCCGTGAAGGCGCAGATCGTCCAGAAGCTGACGGGTCACGACCTTGTCCTGGTGGTGGGTGCGCCGGTGTTCACCTACCACGTGGAAGGCGAGGGCGCGCATCTGCCCGACGGTGCCGCGCTCTGGCAGCTCACCGAAGACCCCGATGCCGCCGCGCGCGCACCCGTGGGCACCTCGGTGGTGGGCGATGTGCGGCTCGCGCTGCAGGCGCTGCAGGGCGCGCAACCCCGGCGCGCGCGCGCCGCGCCGCCGGCCTGGGTGCGGGAAGCGCGTGCCGAGCCGGGCGCGCCGATCCAGGTCGCCTACCTGTTGCAGACGATTTCTGAACTGCGTTCGCCCGACGATGTGATCGTGGAGGAGGCGCCCACCGCCCGGGTGGTGATGCACCAGCACCTGCCCATCCTCAGGCCGCGCAGCTTCTTCACCATGGCCAGTGGCGGCCTCGGCCACAGCATGCCCGCTGCGGCCGGCATCGCGCTGGCCTGGCGCGAGCGGCGCGTGATCGCCATCATCGGCGATGGCTCCAGCATGTACTCGATCCAGACCCTCTGGACCGCCGCGCAGCTGGGCCTCAACGTCACCTTTGTCGTGGTCAACAACCGCCGCTACGGGGCCATGAAGCGCTTCGGTGGTGTGCTCGGTTTTCCAGCGGGTGCCGTGTTGCCGGGCACCGACCTGCCGGGCATCGACTTCGTCGCGCTGGCCCAGGGACACGGTGTGCCCGGCGAGCGCGTGCAGGAGGCCGCGCAGTTGCGCGCAGCGCTGGCATCGGCCTTCGGGACAGCGGGGCCCACGCTGGTGGAAGTGCTGGTCGCCTAGCGCGACGAATGCTTCTCCGGACATTCCAATCACCACCCGACCAGGAGACAGAAGCGATGAACCCCACCCTGAGCCGCCGGACCTTCGTGGGTGCGGCCCTCGCCGCCGGCACCACGCCCCTGACCTTCGCGCAGACGGGCCCCTACCCGAACCGGCCGATCCGCATCTTCGTGGGCTACGCCGCCGGCGGCGCGGTGGACACGATGGCGCGCATCGTCTCGCAGCGCCTGACCACCGCGCTGGGCCAGTCCGTCGTCGTGGAGAACCGGGCGGGGTCGGCCGGGTTGCTGGCCGCTGACACGGTGGCCAAGGCGCCCGCTGACGGCTACACCTTGCTGCATGGCGAAAGCGCGCTGCTCATCGCCCCGCAACTGCAGAACCAGGCCTCCTCGCTGGATCCGGTCAAGGCCCTGGTGCCGGTGGCGGGCCTGTTCCAGTCGCGCCTGATGCTGGTGGCGAACAACGAGGTGAAGGCCAGCAACCCGACCGAGTTTCTCGCGTTGGTCAAGGCCAATCCGGGCCGCTTCACCTACGGCACCTCCGGCATCGGCACGGTGCACCACCTCGGCGTGGAGCTGTTCAAGTCGCGCACGAAGACGCACCTGCTGCACATCCCCTACCGCGGCGCGTCGCAGCTCGTGACCGATGTGATCAACGGTCAGCTGCAGTTCGGTGTGGTGAGCGCAGCGGCCGGCGTGCCCCAGGTGCGCAGCGGCCGCGTGAAGGCGATCGCCATGTTCAGTTCCACCCGGCTGGCGGGCGCGGACGACATCGGCACCCTGGCCGAGGTGGTTCCCGGTTTCCATGTCGCGCCCCGGCAGATGCTGCTGGCACCGGCCGGCACGCCTCAGGCCATCATCGACCGCCTGAGCGCGGCCGTGGGCGAACTGCTGGCCACACCCGACGCGGTCAGTGCCGCCACCGCGCAGGGTGTCACCACCGCCTACATGGCGCCCGGGCCGCTGGCGGCCGACGTGAAGCGCGAGTACGCGGAGTGGGGCAAGGTCATCAAGGCCCAGGGCATTTCTGCAGAATGAACGCGCCACGCCCCCGCATCGGCCTGATCGTGCCGCCAGCCCATGGACGCGTACCGCCGGATGCGCCGCTGCTCTACGGCGAGCGCTTCGATTTCATCGCGCGCGGCCTGGGCATCGACGGCGTGTCGCCCCGGGGCTTCGCGCCCGTGGTCGACCAGATCGTCGACCACGCCCGCGCCCTGCGGGCCGACGGCGCCCAGGCGATCTCGCTCATGGGCACCTCGCTCAGCTTCTACCAGGGTCCGGCCTTCACCGACCGGCTGCGCGACACCATGCAGCAGGCCACCGGCGTGCCCTGCACGACCATGAGCCATGCCGTCGTGTCGGCGCTGCAGACCCTGGGCGTGCAGCGCGTCGCGGTCGCCACCTCGTACATCGACGAGCTCAACGCGCGCCTGGTGGACTACCTCGGCGCCCTGGGCTTCGAGGTCACAGCCATCGAGGGCCTGGGCATCGAGCCGGTCGGTGGCGCCGCCGAGGTCTCCACCGAGCGGCTGATCGCGCTGAGCCAACGGGTGCACGCAAAAGCGCCCGGTGCGCAGGGCATCTTCATGTCCTGCGGCGGCCTGTTGACGCTGGACGCGATCGCCGCGCTGGAGGGCCGACTCGGCATCCCCGCCATCGGCAGCTCGCCCAGCGGCTTCTGGAACGTGGTGCGCACCGCGGGGCAAGACCCGCGCAGCCCTGTGGGCGGCCAGCTCTTCGAGCACCCCTTGTCTTCACAACCGGAGCGCCAGACCCATGCAACGCCGTGATGTCCTGTCGGCCGCCGCGCTGACATCCGCCTGGGCGTTGTGGGCGCCGGCCATCGGTCGTGCCCAGAACGCCGCGCCGTCGCCCGCCCTGGTCGATCCGAAAGGGGACACGCTCCTGGTGATCGAGAAGAACGCCCACGCGCTGGGCTACTACTCGTTGCAGTCCGGTGCGCGCACCCACAGCGTGGAACTGGCGCCCTATCCTCACGAATTCGTCGTGGATGCCCAGGGGCGGTACGCCTTCGTGGGCATCTACGGCGTCGAGTTCGCCACCCAGATCGGGCAAGGCGGCTCGCACATCGCCGTCATCGACCTGCACCAGGGCAAGCAGGTGCACCAGGTGGAGTGCGCCCCCTACAACCGCCTGCACGGCATGGGCATGGACCGGCAAGGGCGTCTCTACGCGCTCAGCGAAGAGAAGTCCGTGCTGCTGGTGGTGGATAACCCGGGCAAGGACGCGCGCCCCACATCGGCCGTCGCCACCGGCGACGTCAAGCCGCACATGTTCGCGCTCACGCGCGACGGCGAACGCGCCTACGTGACCGCGCTGCTCTCGAATACCCTGTCCCTCGTGCGGCCGCACGACCCGGTGGCGCCGGTGCTGCGCGCCTCGACCGGCCGCATGCCCGAAGGCGTCTGCCTCAGCCCGGACGAAAGAACCGTGCTGGTGTCCAACCGGCGCAGCACCTCGCTGGTGGCGATGGACAGTGGCACCCTGAAGGTCCTGCGCACCGCGACCACGCGCGGCGATGCCCTGCGCGCTTACTGGTTGGGTGACGAGATCATCACCTCCAACCTGCAGGACCAGAGCGTCACTTTCTTCAGCCCCGACCTCAAGGAGACCGCGCGCGTTGCGCTCGACGGTCGACCGATCGGCATCTCGTTCAACCCTTCGGGTACGCTGGCCTTTGTGTCCGTCGGGCCTGACAAGCTCGTCGTCATGGACGTGAAAGCGCGCAGGATCGTGTCCCGGTTCGAGACGCGTCCGGGCGTCGACCTCTCCTGGCTGCTGTCCGCCGCCTGAACCTTTCTTCTCACGCTCGCCACCGATGAAAATCACCCGCATCACCGCCACCGCACTGCATGTTCCTTTCACGCTCGACGTGCCCGGTGGCCGCCAGCATCAGGAAGCCCTTGGCTGCTGCATCGTGGAAGTGGAGACCGATGAAGGTCTGATCGGACATGGCCTGACCGCGATCACGCAGGAGAAAGTGGCCGAGTCCATCATCACCCACGTGCTGGCCCCGGCGCTCATCGGCACCGACCCGCTGGCGCACGAGGCGCGCTGGGAACAGATGTACTGGCTCACGGCCTCGCGGGGTCAGACCGGCTACGCGCAACACGCCATCGCGGCCATCGACGTCGCGCTGTGGGACATCAAAGGCAAGGCGCTCAGGCAGCCGATCTGGCGCCTGCTGGGCGCTGCACGTCAGAAACTGGAAATCTACGCCACATTCGGCTTCGAGTTCCTCGACATCGACGGACTGCGCGGCGCGGTCCGGTCCCTGTCGTCCGAAGGCATCGAACATCTGAAGATGGTGGTGGGTTTCCGCGCGCTCCCACGGCGCGAGAGCCGCAGCCTGATGTCGGTGATCCGGGAAGACGCGAAGCGCGTGCACGCGGTGCGCGAGGCGGCGGGCGACGAGGTCTCGCTCTACATCGACGCCAACTGCGGCCTGGACGCGTACCACGCCGAGCGCCTCATCCGGATGACCGCCGACTGCAACCTCGGCTTCTTCGAGGAGCCCATCACCCAGAACGATGCGCTGGCCATGGCCGACCTGCGTGCGCGCACCGGCATGCCACTGACCTGTGGGCAGAACGAGGGCCTGGCCTACCGCTTCCGCGACTGGCTGATGGCGCGCAGCGTGGACTTCGTGCAGCCCAACGTGGTGATCACCGGTGGCTTCACGCAATGCGTGCGCATCGCGGCGCTGGCCAACGCCTTCAACGTGCCCATCACCAGCGGCGGGGCCTACCCGTTGCACAACATGCACCTGCAGGCCGGCGTGGGCAATGGCACCAAGGTGGAGTGGCATCTGCCTGTGGTGGCCATGATGAAGCAGATCTACCAGGGTTTCCCCGAGCCCGTGGGGCCGCACATCACCATGTCCGAAGCACCCGGCCTGGGTTTCGAGCTGCTACCGCAGGCGCTCGAGGCCTACCGCGTCTGAGCCCAAGCCTCACTGCAAGTGGCCACCGTGCTCCTGAACCTCGACGATTTCGAATCCGCCGCGCGGGCGCGGCTGCCCCGTGCGCTGTACGGCTTCGCGGCCAACGGCTCGGAGCGAGGCGCTTCGGTGGACGCCAATGCGCGCTCGTTCGCGCGCCATGCTTTTGCGCCGCGCGCCCTCGTGGACGTGTCTGCCGTGTCGCAGACCCGCTCGATCTTCGGCGAGTCCTACACCGCGCCCTTTGGCATTGCACCCATGGGCGGTTGTGCGCTGTTCGCGCACGAGGCCGATCTCTCTCTCGCGAGGGCCGCGCACGACAGCGGCATTCCCTTCGTGTTGAGCGCGGCGTCCAGCGTGCCGCTGGAGCAGGTGATGGAGGCCGCGCCGCGCAGCTGGTATCAGGGCTACATCCCGGGCGACGAGGCGCGCATCGACCGGCTGCTCGCGCGCCTGCAGGGGGCGAAAGTGCCGGTGCTCGTCGTGACGGTCGACGTGCCCATCGCGTCCAACCGCGACAAGGACCGTCGTCTGGGCTTCACCATTCCGCTGCGACCGCGCCTCTCGCTCGCCATCGATGGCGTGCTGCACCCACGCTGGCTGCTGGGCACCTTCGCCAGGACGCTGCTCACCGGCGGTATCCCGACCCTGCCCAACTTCGGAGGGGATCCCACGGGCCGGCCCATCATCTCGGCGCCCACCGCCGCGGCGCGCTCCGACCGCGACCGGTTCACGTGGGCGCACATCGCGCTGATCCGCCGCCGGTGGAAGGGTGCGCTGGTCATCAAGGGCATCCTGAATGCCGACGATGCCGCGCTCGCACGGCAGGCCGGCGTGGACGGCCTGGTGGTGTCCAACCACGGTGGCCGGCAGCTCGATGGTGCGGTCGCGCCCCTGGACGCGCTGCCGGGAATCCTCGATGTGGCACAGGGTCTGCCTGTGTGCGTGGACGGGGGCATCCGGCGAGGCACCGACGCCCTGAAGGCGATCGCGCTGGGCGCGCACATGGTCTTCGTCGGGCGGCCCATGCTGTACGCCGTCTCGGTCGGTGGCCAGGCCGGCGTGGAAAGCGCGGTGCGCATTCTGCAGAGCGAAATCAGGACCAGCCTGGCGCTGCTGGGATGCACCGGCATCGACGGCCTGCAGCGCACGTTGCTGCGCCCGGCCTGACACCGCGGCTAACCCGCCGCCACGCCGGAGAGCGCGCCGCGCACACGGTCGATCAGCGCCATCGCGTCCCCGGGCAGGCGGTCGCCGCGCCAGGCCACGTGCTGGTCGGGGCGTGAGAGCACCAGCGGGTGTGCGTAGAGACCCGCAGCCTCTGCCGAACGCACCTCCAGCACCTGCAGAGGCACGCCCCGGCGCGCGGCCGCCTCCTGCAAAGGGCGCACATCGACAGCGGCATCGAAGCGCAGCAGGGTGTAACCCGGTGCCATGGCGTCGTAGAGCGAGCGGCCGTCGTCCAGCCAGAGGTGGGGTGTGCGGCAACCCGGCACGGTGGACGGGGTGAAGCTGTCCATCGAGTACGCCGGCTGCGCCTCACCGTCGTAGGCGATGAGCGGAGACTGGTCGTAGAAGTAGCCGAAGTTCAACCCTGCGCAGCAGTACTGCTTCACGTTCAGGTCGTAGAGCGCCTTGCCAGCCACCTGGCGCGCGGCCTCCCCGGCCTTGCCCGGTTCGGTGATGAAGGGCGGCACGCCTTCACGGGCCTTCTGCAGGGCCAGCGCGTGGTTCATCGCGTAGTGCGAGACCTGTGCCGTGATGGGCAGGCGCTCGGCTTCGTGCGCGTTCAACATGGCCTCGCCACCCCAGCCCTGTACATGCGCCGCAAGCTGCCACGACAGGTTCATCGCGTCGGCAATGCCGGCGTTCATCCCGTAGCCCGCCATCGGAATCCACAGGTGCGCCGCGTCGCCGCAGATGAACACCCTTCGGTCGCGCAGCTTGTCGGCCACCAGGCGCCGCCCGATCCAGTCCTCCTTCGAGATCACCTCGTAGCGAAAGTCCTCGCCCACCCCAAGAATGGTGCGGATCGCCCAGTCGCGGTCCACCGACTCGAAGTCGGTCTCGTCCGCACGCAGGTAGTTGTGCAGTAGGAAGGTCTCGCGACCATCGATGGCGTACACGTTGCCGCTGCGCCAGGGGTTCAGCGAGAACGTGGCCCAGGCCGGGCGGTGCCGGGCGGCGCGGGCCAGCAGATCGGGCGCGCGGAAGTACGTGGACTGCACACGGCCCACGACCTCGGTGCCCGACAGCGTGGCACCGATGGCCTTGCGCACGGCCGAGCGACCGCCGTCGCAGCCGATCAGGTGGTCGGCGTGCACCTCGATGGACTCGCCCGAGTCCAGGTTCACGCCACGCGCCCGCACGCCGTCGGCGTGCTGCTCGAAGCCTTCGATGCGAGTGCGGTTGAGGATGCACACACCCGGCGTGGCCTCTGCGAACGCGAAGAGGATGGGCTCGAGGTAGATCTGGTTGATTCGGTGCGGCGGCTCGGGCGTGGGCCACCAGCCGTCCGGGCCGCTCTTGTCGGTGTAGCGGTGCTGTCTCGCGGGGATGTGGATGCGAGAGAGCTCCTCGCCGGTGAAGGTGGTGCGGTAAGACACATCGTTCGCGTGGTCCGCGGGCAAGCCCGCGTCGCGCAGCGCCGACGCCACGCCCAGGCGTCGGAACACCTCCATGGACCGCGCCGCCACGTGGTTGCACTTCACACTGGGCGGCTCACCGCGGTGGCGCGTCTCCGCGACCAGCACCTGGATGCCACGTTGTGCGAGGTCGATGGCCAGGGTCAGCCCGACCGGTCCGGCGCCTACGATCAGCACCTGGGTCTGCAAGGGCTTGCGGGTATCGGCAAGGGAGGTGTTCATCCGGCGTTTCTTCGTTCGACAGGGGAGACCCAGATTGGAGTCCAATGCGAGGCGGAAGGAAAATGAAACTTGCATGCCGATTCATAAAAAAACCTTATCTGCGCTTCCCTCGGTGCGGCAACTGCGCGCCCTCGTCGCGGTGTACCACGCGGGCAATGTGTCCATGGCCGCGCAGGAACTGTCGGTCACCCAGCCGGCGGTCACGCTGTTGCTGCGTGAGCTGGAAGACCGGCTGGGCGTGACGCTGTTCGACCGCAGCGCCCGCCGACTGCGGCGCACCGAGGCGGCCGTGCACGCGGTGGGTTACGCAGAACGTGCACTGGCCGAAATGGAGGCCATGGCGGTGTCGATGGCCGAGCTGTCGGGTGCGCACCGCGGCCGCGTGCGCATCACGGCCACCGCGGCCGTCGCACAGGCGCTGCTGCCGCGCGCGATCGGCCAGCTCAAGGCCGTGCATCCCGGCATCAAGGTGGAGATCGACGAAGTGGGGCCGGGCGATTTCGTCGAAGCGATCCATGCAGAACGCACCGATTTCGGCGTGGGAACCCTCGAAGCACCCACGCCCGGTCTGGCAGAACACGTGCTGGCGCGCGAAGCCCTGGTGGCCGCCGCGCTGCCGTCGGAGCAGTTTCGCGGCGGTGCCGCGATGACCTGGCGGCAACTCGGCCAGTGGCCCGTCATCACCGTGCGCTCGGGTTACGGCATCCGGGCGCGCATGGAGGCGGTGGCCAAAGAGGCCGGCGTCGCGCTGCGCATCGAACACGAGGTGTCCCTGCTCGGTACCGCGGTGGCGATGGCCGCGCAGGGGCTGGGCGTCGTGGTGGCGCCGCCTTCGATCCTGGTGAACGAACGCCGGCTGGTGACCCGGCGGTTGACGCGGCCCGTGGTCGAGCGGGTGATCAGCGTGGTGTACAAGCGCGACAGGTCGTTTTCGCCGGCGGCCGAAGCCATGCTGGCCGCGCTGCGAGAGGTCGTCGGCCCCGGGACATGAGTCCGCCCGATGTCGGCGCATGCGTCCCGTGCCATGTGGACGGGTACCTCCGCAACCTCGTTCAGCCAGCCAGTTGCACCAGCTGTTGCCGTGAGTGGATGCCCAGCTTCAGGTAGGCGCGCTTGCGCAGCGTCTGCACCGTCGACGGTGCCACGCCCATGCGGTCTGCGATGGCGTGCAGCGGTTCTCCGTTGACCATGCCCACGCAGACTTCACGCTCCCGCTGCGACAGCCTGGGCGCGCGTTGCGCGAATTGCCGGTCGAGCAGCGACGATCGCACGTCCGCATGCAGGCGTTCCCGCTGGGCCAGCAAGGCGTTGCTGTGCACCTTGCGCAGAAGGGGGGCGATGCCCGCCAGCAGCACGACCTCATCCGACCCGAAGGGGCCGAACGATTCGTCCCGGTAGAGGTTGAGTGCGTACGCGGTGCGGGCCACCGGCGCGTACAGCAGGGTGACGCGCCCGGTGAGCCGGGAGCTCTCGAAGATCTCCTGGCGCCAGCGGATGTCGGGGATGTCGTCCACCGCGTAGTGCACCACGGTGACGCTGCCATTGCCCGCCACCTCGCGCTGCACATGACCTGCCAGCCGGGTCACCTCGTCGAACTGGCTGTACTGCCGCTTGTATCGGGCGAAGCACTGCGCGGTGATGTTGGGCAGGTCCGGCCGGTGGGTGCAGCCGTCCACCTGCGAAGGCACCGCGTCGGTGTACTCCACCAGGGAGAGGTAGTCGACCTGGACGTGGGCGTTGATGAAGCTCAGCAGGCCCCGGCCCGGCGCCTGGCTGGTGGGCACGTCGAGCAGCGCGTCGAGCGCACCCGCGTCCACCTGGTGGCCAGGGGGCGGCGTACGGACAGTCCAGGTGGAAGGCATGGCGCTTCGAGTTTAGAAACGCGACTTGCACGCACACAGAGGGCAAACCCGAGCGCTGTCCGGGGGCTCCAGGTGCGGCGCAGATCTACTGCGGCAGCAGCCCGAAATCCTTGATCCGCTTGAGAATCACCTCGGCCTCCGCGCGGTGGCTCGCCTCGAACTCCTTCGGTGTGCTGTTCAGGATCTCGAGCCCGCGCTCGTTCATCAGGCGGCCCACCTCGGGGTCGGCGAGGATCTTCCGGATTTCCTCGGTCAGCCGGCGCAGCACGGGCTCGGGTGTTTTCGCCGGCGCCACGAAGGCGATGTAGACCGCCGCGTCGAACAGCGGGTCGTCGAAGCCCTGTTCGCGCATGGTGGGCACCTGGGGCAAGGCCGGCGAACGCTCGCGGCCCATGATGGCCAGCGCCGTCACCTTGCCCGCCAGCACATGCTGCTTCGCCAGCCCCGCGGACGTGAGACCCAGGCTGACGGTCTTCGACAGCAGGTCCGCCATCACGGGGGCTTCGCCGCGCTGGGGCACGTGCACCATGCCGGCGTCGAGCGTGCGGTTGAGCTGCTCGCCCGCCAGGTGGCCCAGGCCACCGGGCCCCCAGGAGCCGTACGTCAGCTTGCCGCGCTGTTCGGCGGCCAGGCGCCGGAAATCGGCCATGGTCTTCACGGGCAGGTCCGCATTGGCGGAGATGACCGCCGGGCTGCGCACGGCCTGGGTGATGTAGCTGAAGTCCTTGAAGGGGTCGTAGCTCAGGCTCTTGTACATCGCCACGTTGTTGATGAGCGTGTCACCCAGGGTCACGAGCAGCGTGTACCCATCGGGCGCCGCCCGCGCGACTTCGGTGGCACCGAGCGCGCCGTTCGCCCCCGCCTTGTTGTCCACCACCACCGGCTGGCCCAGTTGCTTCGACAGGCGCTCGCCCACGGTGCGCGCCACGAAATCGTTCGCGCCGCCCGCCGCTGCAGATGCCACGATGCGGATGGGCTTGTTCGGAAAGGGGGTGCTGCCCTGTGCGAGCGAGGCCAGCGGGATCAGGGCCACGCAGGCGATGGCCAGAAGGCCGGTGAGCGGACGGTGCATGGGTTGTCTCCTTGTGTTTTTCGGTGGGGCGGGCATTCAGGCGGTCGCGGCAACCGGGTACGTGGCCCGTGCGGCCTGTTCCCGTGCCAGCTCGCTGTCGACGAGCCGGCGGAACTGGACCAGCGCCGCGTCCATCGCCATCGGCAGCATGGGCGCGTCGGGGTTCAGCAGCATGTTCCGGTACTGCGCGGTGATGATCGAGCGGTCTTCCTCGAAGGCGGCGATGAGGCCCTTGAAGATGGTCTCGGTGGTCTCGGCCATCGCCTGCGGCGCGTGGTAGGCCTGCTGGAAGAAGTAATGGGTGGTGTTCTCGGTCTCGGGTGTGAGCGTCTGGCAGCTGTGCAGCCGCACCGCGCCGGTCATGTCGCCTTCGGGCTGTCCGGCCGGCCGTCCGCCCGAATCCATCAGCAGCGTGCCGGGCAGCAGGAAGTCGTAGATGAACCAGCGGTCGACATGGCCTTCGAAGGTGTGGAAGGAGCGCCAGTACGCCGAGGGCGGCACATCCGGCACGTGGCGGGTCACGCGGATGCCCCGTGGCACCCGCTCGACCTCGGGCCTGGACTGGGCGATGCGCGTCGACCCGCCCAGCGTGTTCTCGTGCACATAGGACAGGTGCGAGAAGTCGAGCAGGTTGTCGCAGATGAGCATGTAAGGGGTGTCGTAGTGCAGGTACCCGGGCTTGTAGTGCCACTCCGGATGGCTGCAGGAGAAGTTGTCCGGCAGTTGCGATGCGTCCGCGAGTGCGGGGTCGCCCATCCACACGAACACCCACCGGTTGCGCACCTCGACGGGGTAGGTGCGCACGCGGGCCTTGATCGGGATGCGGTCGACGCCGGGCGCTTCCACGCAGGCGCCGTCGGGGGCGAACTTCAGGCCGTGGTAGCCGCAGCGCACGCAGTCGCCCTCGCGCCGGCCGGCGGACAGCGGCGCCAGCCGATGGCAGCAGCGGTCTTCCAGCGCGACCGTCTCGCCGCTGGAGAGCCGGTACAGCAGCAGCGGCTCTCCCAGGACGGTGCGGTGGAAGAGCCCGCTCTCGGGGATCTCGTGGGCCCAGGCGGCCACGTACCAGCAATTGCGTATGAACATCGGCTTCTGTCTCCTTCGTGAGGCGAAAGCCAATGTAGACAGGGCGCCTGCGCTTGTCTGTCCCTCCATATGGGGACAAGACCTGGCCGGCGGACCAGCGCGCCTCCCATGGAATTCCATTCCTTGGAATTGGGGTGGTGCGCGAGCCGGCCGGTCGACCTAAGCTGCGCGCAGGTGATCACGTGCAAACCGTGCGCCCTTCCATAACGAGACCCGGAGACATATTCATGACCACCCAGCATTCCTTGTCGCGCAGGCGTTTCAATGCCGTGATCGGTGCCAGCCTCGCGCTGCCCCTGGCCGCGCGGGCGCAGGCCTTTCCCTCCAGGCCGATCCGCATCCTCGTGCCGTTTGCGGCAGGCGGTCCCACCGACCTGATGGCCCGCGCCGTGGGCAAGTCCATGTCCGCGTCGATGGGGCAGCCCGTGATCATCGAGAACAAGCCGGGTGGCGGTGGCGTGATCGCCATGGGCGAGGTGGCGCGCGGGCCGGCAGACGGGTACACGCTGGCGTTCCCGTCCATCCTGGCCGTGACCAATCCGGCGCTCATGCCCAACTACCCGTTCGACACCCTGCGCGACTTCGCGCCGTTGACGGTGGTGGGTTTCATCCCGCACGCGCTGGTGGTGAAGCCCGATTTCCCCGCGAAGGACCTGCAGGCCCTGGTGGCGATGGCCAAGGCCAGCCCCGGCAACATCAACTACGGCTCGTCGGGCAACGGCACCTCGGCGCATCTCGCCGCTGCGCTGTTCGCGCAGCGCGCCGACATCAAGGTCACGCACGTTCCCTACCGGGGCGCCGCCCCGGCGGTGCAGGACCTGCTCGGTGGCCAGATCCAGTTCATGTTCCTCGACATGAGCTCGGCGCTGGCGCAGATCAAGACCGGCAAGCTGCGCGCCC
Source organism: Hydrogenophaga laconesensis (assembly GCF_031457235.1). Taxonomy (NCBI): domain Bacteria; kingdom Pseudomonadati; phylum Pseudomonadota; class Betaproteobacteria; order Burkholderiales; family Comamonadaceae; genus Hydrogenophaga; species Hydrogenophaga laconesensis. The sequence continues at coordinate 437,691 of NZ_JAVDWE010000002.1, read as the reverse complement.
TCGCCGTGGCACCGGCCACGCGCTTTGCCGGACTGCCCGATCTGCCGACGGTGGCCGAGCAGGGGTACCCCGGTTTCAGCGTGCACGGCTGGTATGGTCTGTTCGCGCGCAGTGGCACCCCGGCGCCGATCATGCAGACCTTGCACAGCGAGGTGAAGAAGGCCCTGGACTCGGCCGAGATCCGCGACGTGTTCCAGAACTACGGCATCGAGGCCGGCGGCATGTCGTCCGAGCAGTACACGGAGATCGTGCGCAAGGACCTGGCCATGTGGAAACGCACCGTCGAGCAGCTTCAGATCACCCTGCAATAAACCCGATGAAGATTGTCATTCCCGACGACTACCAGGACTGCGTCCGGCACCTGGACTGCTTCGGCAAGCTCGCGGGCCATGAGGTCCGGGTGTTCAACGATTCGGTGAAAGGCACCGATGCCCTGGCCGAGCGCTTCGCCGATGCCGAGGCCATCGTGCTGACGCGCGAGCGCACCCGCATCGACGCCGCACTGCTTGAGCGCCTGCCCAGGCTGCGCCTCATCAGCCAGACCGGCAAGCTGGCCGGCCACGTGGACCTGGCTGCCTGCACCGCGCGCGGTGTGCTGGTGACCGAGGGCAGCGGCGCGGGGTCGGCCACCGCCGAGATCGCCTGGGCGCTGGCGCTCGCCAGCCGTCGGCATCTCGTGGGTGAAGCGAACCGCCTCAAAGGCGGGCAATGGCAAGGCCACCTGGGCCAGCAGCTCAGCGGGCAACGGCTGGGGGTGTGGAGCTATGGCCGCATCGGTCGCCAGGTGGCGGGTTATGGCCGTGCGTTCGGCATGAAGGTCTGGGTGTGGGGCCGGGAGACATCGACCGCCGCCGCGCGGGCCGATGGCTTCGAGGTGGCGCCCAGCCGAGAGGACTTCTTCGCGCAGAGCGATGTGATCAGCCTCCACGTGCGGCTCAACGCCGACACGCTGGGCATCGTCGGCGCCGGCGATCTCGCGCTCATGAAGCCCACCGCGCTGCTGGTGAACACCAGCCGTGCCGAGCTGATCGAGCGTGGTGCGCTGGAGCAGGCCCTGGTGCAGGGCCGGCCCGGCTTCGCGGCGGTCGACGTGTACGAGGAAGAGCCGGTGCTGGGGGCCGGCCACCCGCTGCTGCGCCTGCCGAACGCGCTGTGCACCCCGCACATCGGCTACGTGGAGAAGGACAACTACGAGCGCTACTTCGGCATCGCTTTCGACAACATCGTGGCGTTCGCGCAAGGCCGGCTCACCGAGGTGGCCAACCCGGCGGCCCTGAAAACCCCGGTCAGCGCGGGCTGAGGGCGCCCAGCCAGGCCAGCAGCATCGGGTTGACCTCGTCGGCCCGCTCGTACTGCACCCAATGGCCTGCGCCGTCCACGACGCGGGTCTGCGCACCGGGCAGCGCGACCGACAGTGTGCTCGCGATGGCGGCGGGCTCGGCGGTGACATCGTGTTCTCCCCAGGCCAGCAGGATGGGGCCCGCGTAGGAACCCAATGTCTCGACGAGACCGCCCGAGCGCGAGATTTCCTTGCTGCGGAACCGCGTGCGCACGCAGGCCTCGGTGTGGATGCGCAGCGCCAGCGGGTCGATGTCTTCCGCCCTCACGCTGAGCATGTGCATGGCGAGGTTGTGGCGCATGGCCTGTTCGATGGCCGCCGTATTGCCCGCGCGCCACGCGGGCTTCCAGTTGACCAGTTCGCCCTTGGGCCGCCGGCGCCCCTGGTGGCCACCGGTGCCGAGCAAGGCGAGGCGTTGCACGTGGGGCCGTTGCGCCGCCATGTGGGCCGCCACCAGGCCGCCGAAGGAAAAACCCACCAGCTGGATCGGTGTGTCGGGGCCGACGAGTGCGTCCAGCGTGGACAGGGTCGGGCCCAGCAATGGCGCCAGGCCTTCGCCCGCGGGGGCGTCCGAATCGCCGAAGCCCGGCAGGTCGACCGCCCACACGGTGTGCTGCGCGGCGAGTGCGTCGATGTTGCGCACCCAGTGCAGCCAGCTGCCATGGCCGCCGTGCACCAGCACCACGGGGCTGCCGCTGCCAAAGCCGCGCCAGCACACGTGGCCCCCCGGCCACGCCACCTGCTCGACGCGGGCCCGTGCGGACAGCGTGTCGGCCAGGTCCATTTCAACCGGCATCGGCCAGCACCACCACGCCGTCCGCCGCCTTCACGCCCTGGCCCCTGGCCAGCACGAACACCGGGTTGATCTCGGCCTCGACCAGCCGGTCGCCCAGTTGCGCCGTCATCTGCGAGAACGCCACGATGGCCGAGACCAGTGCATCGACATCGGCCGGGGGCCGGCCGCGGTAGCCATCAAGCAGAGGCCAGGTCTTGAGCTCGCGCACCATGGCAGCCGCCACCTCCCGGCTCAGGCCGCCCGATGTGGGCAGCATGCGCAGCGTGGTGTCCTTGAACAGCTCGGCGGTGACGCCGCCCATGCCCAGCAGGATGGCCGTGCCCAGCGCGTCGCGGTGCATGCCGAGGATGAGCTCGGTGCCACCCGACACCATTTCCTGCACCAGGAAGCGGGAGGGCCGCGTGCCGGCCTTGGCCTGCACGTCGTCGGCCATCTGGCGCAGGCGCTCGCCGATCTGTTCCGGTGGCAGGTTCACCGCCACGCCACCCACGTCGCTCTTGTGCGTGATCTCGCCGGTGAGAATCTTCAGCACCACGCGTTCACCGAGGTGGTGAGCGGCCTGTTCGGCTTCGGCGGGCGTGGCCACCACGGTTTCGGCGGTGCAGGGAATGCCGAAGCGGGCGAACAGCTGCTTGCATTCGGCTTCGTTGAGCGAACCCTTGCCGATACCGTTCAGGGCCGCGGGTGCCACGGGTGGCGTCGCCGTCGGCTCTGTCCAGCGGCGGGCCTGCAGCATGCCGGCCAGCGCCGCAGTGCAGCTCTCCGCGTCGACGAAGGCGGGCACGCCACGCTGGGTCAGCAGTGCCGTCACCTGTGGCGCGTGCGGGCTTACATAGGCGATCACCGGCTTGTCGCTCAGCGGCAGGCAGTCCTGGATCGCGCCGGCCATCAGTTCCGGCATGGCCAGACTGGACGAGCCCACGATGATCGTCAGCGCGTCGTAGCTCGGGCTCTCCAGCAGGGCGCGGATCGCGCCGCGCAGCAGGTCGGGCTGCAGGCCGGCCAGGGTCACGTCGATGGGGTTGCGGTCGAGCGCGGCCTGGTCCCCGGTCTGCAGCGCGCGCAGGCGTGCGGCGGTGGCTTCGTCGGGGGGCGGGGTCTCGAAGCCGGACACGCCATAGCTGTCCGACACCAGCGTGCCCGCACCACCGGTGGAGGTGAGGATGGCGACGCGGTTGCCACGCAGCACACGGCCGGTGGACAGGGCCGCCGGAATGTCCAGCAGGTCACCGAAGGTCTGGGCGCGGATCACGCCCACTTCCTTGAACAGCGCGTCGTACATGCGGTCGGCACCGGCGAGCGCGCCGGTGTGCGAGACCGCCGCCTGCGCGCCGGCTTCGGAGCGGCCGATCTTGAACGCCACCACCGGCTTGCCGGCGCGCGCGGCCTTCAGCGCGGCCTGGCGGAACCGCTCCGGGTGGCGCACGCTTTCCACGTACAGCGCGATCACGCGCGTGGCCTCGTCGTCGGCCAGGTGATCGATGAAGTCGGCGAGATCGAGGTCCACTTCGTTGCTGGTGGAGATCAGCTTGGACAGGCCGATGCCGCGCGCGGCCGCGCGGGAGAGCAGGGCCCCCAGGATGCCGCCGCTCTGCGAGACCACGCCCACCGATCCCACGGGGAAGTGGTCCATTTCCAGCGCACCACTGGCCGATAGCACGATGTGGTCGGTGAGGTTGACCAGCCCGATGGTGTTCGGCCCGAGGATGCGCATGGCGCCCGCGGCCTCCATCAGCTGCGCCTGCCGGCGCGCGCCTTCCTCGCCGGTCTCGGTGTAGCCACTGGCGAGCACGATGGCGGCGGCCGTGCCGCGTGCGGAGAGGTCCTGCACGGCCCGGTGGGCGCGTTCGGCGCCGAGCAGCACGATGCCGACGTCCGGCACGGTGGGCAGCGAGGCCACGTCGGGGTAGCAGCGCAGGCCGTCGATGTGGTCGGTGCGCGGGTTGACGGGGTAGATGTCGCCGGTGAAGCCGTGCTTGCGCAGGTAGGCGACCGGTCGGCCGGCGGTCTTGCCGGCGTCGGCCGATGCGCCGATGACGGCCACGCTGCGCGGCTGCAGCAGCCTTGAGATGGAGGTCACGGAAGTCATTCCCTGGAAGCGGCCTTGCTCAGGAAGGCCATGACCGAGTCGCGGTGCTCGGTGCTGGTGTAGCAGATGCCCTGGGCCTGGCTGCCCTGTGCGAAGACTTGCTGTGCGGGCAGTTCGAAGGTCTGGTTCAGGATGGTCTTGCTCAGCGCGAGCGCGGTGGCAGATCCCTTGCTCAGCTCGCGTGCCCAGGCCTGCGCGCTGGCGAGCAACTGATCCGCGGAGGTCTTGCGGTCCACGATGCCCAGCGAGAGTGCCTCGTCGGCGTCCACCTTGCGGCCGGTGAAGATCAGTTCCTTCGCGGTCGACAGGCCGACGCGACGCGGCAGGAAGTACATGCCGCCACCGTCCGGGATGATGCCCCGGTGGATGTACGACCAGGTGAAGCTGGCCCACTCGCTGGCGATGATGAAGTCGCAGGCGAGCGCGGTGTCGGCACCCAGGCCCGATGCCGCGCCGTTCACCGCGGCGATCACCGGCTTGGGCATGGTGTGCAGCAGCATCTGGGTGTGGTGCACACGCTGCTGCCGGTGCCAGCCATTGAAGCCCACCTCGCCCGCCGGGGCGTTCATGCGCTTTTCCATGCCGGCGATGTCGCCCCCCGCGCAGAAGCCCTTGCCCGCGCCGGTGAGCACCAGGGCGCGGATCGCCTTGTCGGCCGTCACATGCTCCAGTGCGTCGATGAACTCGGTGCGCATGGCATCGCTCATCGCATTGCGTTTGTCGGGGCGGTTCAGCGTGAGCGTGGCGATGCCGGCGTCAACCTGCAGATCGATCAGGGAATAGGACATGTCGGGTTTCCGGGTGTGTGTCAGTTCGATGTGATGTTGTTTTCCTTGACGATCCTGCGCCAGCGAGCTTCTTCGGCCCGCACGTAGGTCTCCAGCTCGGCAGGGGCACCGGCGCTGATCACCAGGCCTTCCTGCTCGACCTTCTTGCGGAACTCCTCGGTCGCCACGGCCTTCTTCGCGGCGGCATTGAGTTTCGCGATCACGTCCTGCGGGGTGCCGGCGGGTGCGTACAGGCCATACCAGCTCTCCATCACGTAACCCGGGATGGTCTCTGCGATCGCCGGCACGTTCTTGAGCACGGCCGAGCGCTCGGCGCCGGTCACGCCCAGCGCGCGCAGCTTGCCGCTTTCCAGTCCGGAGGAGACGGCGGTGGCGGTGCCGAAGATCATGTCGACCTGCCCGCCCATGAGGTCGGTGAGCGCCGGTCCTGCGCCCCGGTAGGGGATGTGCTTCATCTGCACCTTGGCGAGGTTGTCGAACATCTCGCCAGCCAGGTGCGCCGAGGTGCCGTTGCCCTGCGAGGCGTAGTTGAGCTTGCCCGGGTTGGCTTTCGCCGCGTCGAGGATGTCCTTCACGGATTTGTACGGGCTCTCCGCGCGCACGACCAGCACGTTGGGGCCCTTGCCGATCAGGATCACCGGCGCGAAGGCCTTGTCGTTGTCGTAGGGCAGCCTGGGCATCAGGCTGGGATTCACCGCGTGGGCGAAGGTGGAGATCACCAGCGTGTAGCCGTCCGCCGGGCTCTTGGCCACGATGTCGGTGCCGATGATCGTGCCGGCGCCAGGCTTGTTCTCGATCACCACCGTCTGGCCCAGCTCCCTGGACATGCCCAGGCCCAGCGTGCGCGCGATCAGGTCGGTGCCGCCACCGGGTGCGAACGGCACGATGAGGCGGATGGGCTTGTCGGGGAACTGTGCGAGAGCGGCGGTGGCGAACGCCGCCGACAGGAGAAAGAGGCTGGTCCGCACAGCGAGGGTTCGACGGGAAATGGGCATGGTTGTCTCCAGTGGGGCCTTGGGCACACGGTGTTCTTCTGAGAGGCGAATGCTACGTTTTCCCCCTGGTTGCCGCACCTGTTCAATTCCATTGAATGGAATTGGAGCGGTGGTTTTGAGATGATGCGAATGCCATCTGACGACCAACCCATCGAGAATCCAGCGCATGAAGAAGAGCCCGATTCCCGAGGTGCCCGACGACACGTTCGGCGCCTCGCCCACGAACCGTTCCCTGGTGCGCGGCATCCAGATCCTGCGGGCGTTCCGCCCCGGTTCCGACTGGCTGGGCAACGGCGACCTGGCGGAGCGGACGGGGCTCTCACCATCCACCATCAGCCGCCTCACGCAGACACTGGTGACGGCGGGCATGCTGCAGCACGACCGCCGCCGCCGCGCCTACCGGCTCGCGCCACCCGTGCTCAGCTTCGCGCACGCCATGCGGGCGGGGTCCCAGGTGCTGTCGGTGGCGGCACCGCGCATGCGGGCGCTGGCGGAGCGTGAGCGCGTCAACGTCGGCCTGGCGGCGGCCGACAACGACGAGATGGTCTACCTGGAGTCCATCCGCTACAACCGGCGTGTGGCGCTGCGCAACGTGGTCTCCGGGCAGCGTGTGCCCATGGAGCTCACCTCGCTCGGCAGGGCGTACCTCTCAACCGTGCCACCGCGCCGGCGCAAGGCCTTGTTCGACGTGTTCCAGCGGCGCTGCGGCCACCACTGGCCCGAGGTGCAGTCCGACATCCTGGCCGCCATCCGCCAGGTGCACGAGCAGGGTTTCTGCGCGGCGTCCTGGCAGCCGGAGGTGGTGGCGATGGCGATGCCGCTGGTCACCGCCGAGGGCATCTACACACTCAATATCAGCGTCTCCACCGAGGAAGCCCTGGACGATGTGGTGCGCGAGCTGTCTGGCTCGCTGATGGCGCTGGCGGCCGAACTGCAGGTCGCACTGGCCCGCGAGGCGGAGCCATGACTGCGGTGTGGCGCGATCAGCGCGCCGCGTGTCACAACACCGTGGACCGCGCGAACGTCTCGATGTTGTCGAGCAGCGCGTCCAGCGCCTTGCCTGCGCCAGCCACGTCGCCCGCGCCGATGGCCGACGCCACCGCCGCGTGCAGGCGCGCGGTCTCCGGCAGATCGGCCGACTGCTTGTAGTGCAGGTACCAGAAGCGCCTCGAGAGGCCGTGCACCAGGCTCATCGCCCCTTCGGCAAATTCGTTGCGCGCGGCGGCCAGACACAGGGCATTGAATTCCCGGTCCGAGTTCATGAAGGCTCGGTCGTCGTGGTTGCGCGCGGCGGCCAGGAAGTCGTCGGCCAGGCGCACGAAATGGCGCTTCTCTTCATCGGTGGCGCGCTTGGCTGCGCTGCGGCACACCAGCCGCTCCACTTCACGTCGGGTTTCGAGCAGCTTGAGCTGCTTGCTCAGGTCCATCTCGGACACCAGCAGTCCGCGCTGCGGCAGCACCACGATCAGGTGCTCGCGTGCCAGCCGCTGCACGGCTTCGCGGATGGGCGTGCGGCCGATGCCGGTCATGTCGCTCAGACTCTGTTCCGACACGGCGGTGCCGGGAGGCAGCCGCAGTGTGACGATGGCGTCCTCGATCTGCTGGTAGGCGAGATCGGTGAGTTTGGTGGGGACTTCCGCCAATTGTTCGGCGGGCCGTATCACCTTGGTCGCGCCCCGTGTGCGGGGGACTGTGGTGCGAAGCGGTGCGCGTCGGGTGGCCATCGGGATGCGTTCTCTCAAGTGAACAGAAGATGTGACTGTAACGCCGCCGACCGCGGTCCCGGTGTGGCGGTCGAGCTTGCGTCAGGTAATTGTATGCTAGTAATATATCAGCTGTACTCAATCACTGACCGAGGTAGGCATTGGACTTTGAACAGCGAGGTGAAGGGCCGGCCGTGGTGCTCGTGCATGGCATCCAGGGCACCCGCAGCACATGGAGCGGCGTGGCCGACATCCTGGCCCCCACGTGCCGGGTGCTGCTGCCGAACCTGCGCGGGCGGGGCAGCGCGGCACGCGGACAGGGGGGCGCTGCCTACCGGCTGGCCGACTACGCCGACGACCTGCGCGCCGTGATCGAACGGCATGTCGGTGACGCGCCTTTCGTGCTCGGCGGCTGGAGCCTCGGGGTGTCGGTGGCATTGCACTACCTGGGGTTGCCCGGCGTGGCCAGGCCGGGCGGCGTGCTGCTGGTGTCGGGCTCGCCGTGCCTGGCCCGGACACAATGGTTCACACGCGATGACAACGCCTTGATGGCCTCGGTGGCCGAACGCCGCCAGCGCCTCGGCCTGCGCGAGCACGCGGACGACGAAGCGGTGGTCGCCACCTGGCAGGCCATCCGTGACAGCGACCAGCGCGCGTTGCTGCCCGGCATCAATCTGCCCGTGCGCGTGGTGCATGGCCGCGACGACGACGACTGCCCGCTCGAGCACGGTGCCCTGCTGGCGCAGGGCCTGCGCGCGCCGCTGCTGGCGCTGGATGGCGTGGGCCACAGCGTCCCGGCGCTGGCGCCCGAAGCCGTGGCGCAACAACTGCAGCTGCTGCTGCGCGATCTCCCCTCAACCGTTCATCCCTGATGCGCTCCAACGACCTGATCCACTTCTGCCCGCCGGGCCGCCTGATCCTGGGCTGCGGTACCCGCCACCAACTGCCCGCGCTGGTGCAGCGCATGGGCTGGCGCACCGGCTTGCTGGTGACCGACCGCTTCTTCGCCGAGCACACCCCCTGGGTGCGCGACTATGTGAGTGCCGCCAGCGCGCTTGGCATCCACACTGAGGTGTACGACGGCGGCATGGCCGACCCCAGCACCACGCTGTGCGACGAGGCGACGCAGGCGATGCGTCTGCGTTTCGCTGGCCGGTTGCCCGATCACGTGGTGGCGCTGGGCGGGGGCAGCAACATCGACCTGGCGAAGGCACTGTGCCTGACGCTGCCCACCGGCCGCCCGGTGCGGGACTTCGTGGGCGACATTGGCAGCCTCGTGCCGCTGCCGATGGTGGCGATTCCCACCACCTCGGGCACCGGCTCGGAGGCCACGCCGGGCGCGATCCTGGTCGATCCCGAGAACGCCACCAAGGTGGCGGTGATGGACAACCGCCTGCGACCACAGATCGCACTGATCGACCCCGAACTCAGCTACACCTGCCCACCGCGTGTGACGGCCGATGCCGGCATCGACGCGTTCACCCACGCGGTGGAGTCGTGGCTGACGATGGACTCGTGGGCGTTCGACCGTGCGGGCCATCCCGACCCGGGCTACAGCGGTCGCTCCTCATTGACCATGCTGTTCGCGCGCGAGTCGACCCGTCTGTGCATCGCTTGGATGGAGCGTGCGTACCAGAACGGGCAGGACCAGGACGCGCGCATCGGCATGGCCTACGCCAGCATCTACGCGGGGCTGTCCTATGGCAGCGCAGGCCTGAACGCCGTGCATGGCGCGGCCTACGCCGTGGCAGGCATCACGCACAAAAGCCACGGCAGCACCAACGCGGTGATGCTGCCCTACGTGCTGGACGCGCTGCGCGACACGCGCCGCGACGAACTGCTGGAGATGGGTCGCATGCTGGGGCTCGGTGACGGAAGCGCGGAGGCGGTGCTCGATGCGGTGCCGCAACGTGTGCGTGACATGGTGGGCCGCCTCGGCATCCCGACCAACCTGCGCGACTTCGGCATCGCCGAGTCCGACCTGCCCGCACTCACACGCGACGCGCTGGCCGTCACGAGACTGGCCAAGGCCTTTCCGGTGCCAGATGTGGAAGCGGCCTACGATCGCATCGTGCGCAACGCCTTCCACGGCGTGCTGTCGGGCGGTTGATGAGGGCGCCGCGAAGCGGCGCAGGGGGTGGTCAGCCGTGCCGTCCCCGGCTGTCGCCGGGTGCCTCCTCCCGCTCGTTCAGCCCGTAGTCGCGCATGACGCTGGCCACGCGCAGGCGATAGTTGGCGAACACGCCACCACGACCCTGCGTCTGCGCGGCGCGGTGCTTCTCCAGGTTGCGCCAGGCCAGCACGGCGGCTTCGTCGCGGAAGAAGGAGAGGGAGAGCATCTTGTCGGGATCGACCAGGCTCTGGAAACGCTCGACCGAAATGAACCCGTCGATCTGTTCCAGGTCCTTGCGCAGCTCGGCGGCGATCGCGAGATAGGCGTCGCGGCCACCGCCGGCGGCGGGCCACACTTCGAAGATCACGGCGATCACGCCGCCACCTCGTCCACACCCTTGATGATCTTCATCACCGCGGCGTCGCGCTCCACCTCGTCCAGCGTGCCCGCGAACACGATCTCTCCGCGTTCGATGACGTAGATGCGGTCTGCGAAGCGCGGCAGGTGGTAGAAGTTGGATTCGGCCAGCAACACGCCCCGATTCTGCGCCAGGATGCGCTTGAGGCCGTCGCTGATCACCGGCAGGATGGCCGGCGACAGCCCTTCGAAGGCCTCGTCGAGCAGCAGCAGCTCGGGGTCGAGCGCCAGTGCCCGCGCGATCGACACCATCTTGCGTTCCCCGCCCGAGAGTTGGTGACCACCACGGTGCAGGTAAGTCAGCAGCTTCGGGAACACGGCGTAGGCGGCCTCGATGCGTTCGGCGGCCGGTTTGTCGGTCTTGCGCGTCCAGGTCGGCAACGCGATGTTGTCCTCGACCGTGAGGTCGCCGAACACGTCGCTGCCCTCGGGCGTGTAGCCCAGGCCCAGCGCGGCCACGCTGTGGGTGGGCATGCCCATGATCGACTGCCCCTTCCAGTGGATCTCGCCGCGCTGGGCCGCCTGGTAGCCCATGATCGTGCGCAGCGTGGTGGTCTTGCCCGCGCCGTTGCGCCCGACCAGGCAGACCAGCTTGCCGGGCTGCACGGCGATCGAGACTTCGCGCAGCACCTCGTTGCCGGCGAGCTGCACGTGCAGGTTCTTCACATCCAGCAGCGTGTTCATGCGTGCCCCTTGCCCACGACGATGGCGAGGGCCTCCTCGTTGCGAAAGAATGCGTCGGTCGGTTCGTCGGCGATTTTCTGGCCGGCCATCATCGCGACGATGCGCGAGGAGTAGCGTGCCACCAGGTCCATGTCGTGTTCGACCAGCAGGATCGCCTCCACGCCCAGGTGTTTCGCGGCGTCCAGCAATGTGGTCATCACGCCGTCCTTGTCGGCCGTGGACACGCCGGCCGTGGGTTCGTCGAGCAGCATCACGCGCGGGTGCAGCGCGAACGCACTGGCCACGTCCAGCAGCTTGCGCCGACCGTGGGGCAGCGAGTTGGCGGGGGTGTCTGCGTCGCGGTCCAGGCCGAAGGCGCGCATGGTGCGGTCGACGATGGCGCGGACCTTGTCGTCCCGGTGCACGTTGCTGAAGAGGCTCCAGCGCGTGCGCAGGTGCGAACACGCGGCCACCGACAGGGTTTCGCGCACGGTGAGTTCGGGAAACACGTTGACCAGCTGGAACGCGCGCGCCAGGCCGCGTGTGGCGAGTTCGACCGGGCCGACCCCGGCGATGTCTTCGCCGCAGAAGCGCACGGAGCCGGTGCTGGGTTTGTGCAGGCCGGTCAGCACGTTGACCAGGGTGGACTTGCCCGCGCCGTTGGGCCCGACCACGGAGACGAATTCACCGCCGTGCAGGCTCAGGTCGACGTTGGAAAGTGCGACGAAATCGCCATAGCGCTTGGTGACCTGCGTGGCGTGCAGGAGGGCTTGTGGGGTCGACATCAGTGCCTCCGCAGAAAGGGCAGCTTGCGCAACGTGCCGAGAATGCCGTCGGGCAGCGCGATCACCAGGATGGCCAGCATCAGGCCGAGGAAGAAGCGCCAGTACTGTGTGAGCGACATCAGGTTGTCGTGCAGCAGGATGAACGCCATGGCGCCCACCACCGGGCCGAGGAATTCGCGGTAGCCGCCCAGCACGGCCATGAAGACGAGGTGGCCCGAGTGCGTCCAGTAGGCCAGCTCGGGATCGGCGAGGCTGATGTTCACACCCAGGATCACGCCACCGATGGCGCCGTAGGCGGCCGAAATCACGAAGGCCGCGAAGCGCACACGGCGCACCTGCACGCCCAGGTAGGCCGCCTTGCGTTCGTTGTCGCGCTGCGCGGTGAGGTGCAGGCCGAACGGCGAACGCACGATGCGCCACATGACGAGACACAGCAGCGCCAGCAGCACGAGGCAGTACAGGTAGAACGGACCGGTGAGGAATTCGGCGGTGCTCAGATCGTCCCAGGCGTTGCCGAACAGGGTGGGGCGGGGCACGCGCATGCCGCTGTCGCCGCCGGTGATGTTGTAGAACTTGTTGAGGAACGAGTGGAACAACATGCCGAACGACAGGGTGAGCATGCCGAAGAAGATGCCGGTGAAGCGGCTGGCGATCCAGGCGATCGGGATCGCCATCACCACGCCCGCGGTCAGCCCGGCGAGCAGCATGAGCTCGAGCGAGGTCACGCCCCAGATGGAGGCCGATGCGGCCGCACCATAGGCGCCCAGCGCCACGAACATCGCGTGCCCGAACGACAGCTGGCCGCCGTAGCCGAACAGCAGGTTGAAGCCCAGCAGCACCACCGAGTACCCCAGGAACGGGATCAGCAGTGTCATGTGGTACGGGCTGAGCACCATCGGCGCGGCGAACAGGGCCACCAGGATCGCCCCGAACAGGATGGGCACCGTGGGTTTGCGCCGCGAAGTGGCCGGCATGGGAATGGCCAGCGCTTCGGCGCCGGAGTCGAGGGTCTTGGCCATCAGTCAGCCACCTTTCCGAACAGCCCGGACGGACGCCAGATCAGCACGCCGAGCACGATGATGTAAATGGAGAGGATGTCGGCCTCGGGGTAGATGGCAATCGCCAGCGCACGCACGATGCCCACGATGGCCGCGCCCACGGCCGCGCCCTTCATGCTGCCGAGCCCACCGATCACGACCACGGCGAAGGCCTCCACCACCAGTTCGACGCCCATCTCCAGCGACGCGGCGGCGGTGGGCGCGACCAGCGCACCACCCACCGTGCCCAGCATGGTGCCCAGCACGAACACGAACAGGTACACGCGCTTGATGTTCACACCCATCGCGGCCGCGGTGTCGCGGTTCTCCGCCGTGGCGCGCAGGATCTTGCCGGCCGAGGTGCGGCCAAGGAACAGCGCCAGCGCCACCGACATCGCGATCGCGGTGACGATGACCATGGCGTTGTAGACCGGCATCATGATGTCGCCGATCACCAGCGAGCCATAGGTGGAGGACAGGCTGCCCAGCTGCTGGGGATTGGCACCCCAGCCGAAGCGCAGCACGTCCTGCACCATCAGCAGCAGCGCGAAAGTCAGCAACAGCTGCAGCGACTCCGGCTTGCCATAGATGGTGCGCAGCAGCCGTTCCAGCGGGATGCCGACCAGCCCGACCACCACGCCCGTGGCCAGCAACACCAGCGGGAACATGGGTGCTGGCATGCCCGCGTTCAGCGCCCATTGCGTAACGCTGATGCCGCAGTAGGCGCCCAGGGCGTAGATCGAGCCGCACGCCAGGTTGACGATGCGCTGCACGCCGAAGATCAGCTGCAGGCCGGCGGCCACGAGGAACAGCACCGACGCGTGAAAGACCCCTGCCAGCAGCAGGTTCATGTAAGCACTCATGGCCAGGTCCCGGGTGTGCTGCTCAGAGCTTGATGTCGGCCGTTTTCAGCCACTCCCAGAAGTCGGTGCCAGCCGGCTTCTGGATCTGCGTCGAGTACATCGTGTCCACACTGGCCAGCGTCGGGAAGTCGTAGTTGTTCTTGTTGGTCGACAGCCCCTGGTGGAAGGTCTGGTCAGCGATGTGGTCCGCGCGCATGCCGCCCTTGCCACCCAGGGACATCACCTCCACGCCGGCCATGGCTGCCGCGATTTCCTGGTTGTTCGGCCAGGCACCGCCCTTGGCCGCCATGGCCTTCTCCACGCCCGCCTTGTAGACCTGCAGCGAGAAGTAGGCGCGGTCGGCCTCCCAGTGCGGATAGTCCTTGAACTGGTCGGCATACCACTGCACGAACTCCTTCTGCAACGGGCTGGCCTTCGGGTCGTTGAAGTACAGGGTGTTGTGGCCCAGGATCACGCCTTCGGGCATGAATTCCTTTTTCAGCCCGGTGTGCTGCCAGCCAGCGGCGGGCAGCACGAACTTGGTGCCCTGGCTCAGGCCGGCTTCGTGTGCCTGCTTCATGAACACCGGCAGGTCGGCGAACAGCAGCGAGGAGAAGATCAGGTCGGGCTTGGCCGCCTTGAGCGCCGCCACGTTGGAGGTCAGGTTCAGGTTGCCGACCTTGGACCACTGCTCCGAGACCACGCGGTGCTCGATGCCGAACTTCTTCAGCAGCGCCTGGAAGGCGGCCCAGTTGTTGCGGCCGTAGGAGTAGTCGGGGTTGATGCCGGCGATCGTGACGAACTGGCCCTTGAAGTGCTTGATGGCCAGCAGGGAGGACATCACCGCTTCGCACTCGTTGTCGTTGCTGCGGAACACGAAGCGCGGTTTGGGCATCGTCTCCTTCACGCCATCCTGCGTGGTGCCGTCCCAGAAGATCGTGGGCACGCGCGAGTCCTCGGCGGCGGGGGCGAGCGCCAGGCTCACGCCGGTGGACACGATGCCGTGCACGGTGTCGACCTTGTCGCTCAGCACGAGCTTGCGGAAGCGTTCGATCGTGTCCTTGGGCGTGGTCTCCTCTTCCACGATCAGTTCGATCTTGCGGCCACCAATGCCGTTGGCCGCGTTCAGCTTGTTCGTGGCCCATTGCATGCCGCGCAGGCCACATTCACCCACCGTGCCCATGACGCCGCCCCGCGGCGCGATCACGCCGATGCGGATGGGTGGGGTCTGTGCCAGCACGGGAGCGCCCATGGCGGTCACGGCAACGGCGCCGAGCGTCCTGAGTGCATGGCGGCGGGTGGAAACGTGCGTGGGGACGTTGTTCAGCATGGGGGACTCCTCGTTGGGTGGGCAGATGAACGGGCCGGGTGAAAAGCTGCTGTCTTGTTTATGGATATTTCTAGTATGTCAGTTGTGCACTTATAGGTAATCAGGGTTTACCATGCCTGTGAAGTCGATTGTTTTCATTGGCAATTTTTAGTTTGTTCAACGGATTAAAGCTGCCTTGAAGCTTCGTTGACTGAAAAAAAGAATACAACTAACATATCAGAAGGATTTTTCAAAAGGAGCCGCCGCCATGATGACCGAACGCCAGCGCAAGTTCAGGGAGCAGTACAAGTCGAACATCAGCCCGCTGTACAACGGGTTGCTTCACATTGGTGTGATGTACGGGGTGGGCATTGCCGCCATCTGGTACTGCGTGAACCAGATATCAGGGCTGGGCTGGGAATGGTTGGTGGCCATTCCGGTATTCCTGGCGGGCAACCTGGCCGAGTGGGCGATGCACACCTATGTGATGCACCGCCGCATCGACTTCTTCGCGCTGCGTGCCATCTACGAACGGCATACGCGGGAACACCACCAGTACTTCACCGACAACGACGTCACCATCGACACGACCCGCGAGTTCCGCATCGTGTTCTTCCCGTGGCGCGTGCTGGCGGTGCTGGGCGTGATGGGCACGACGCTGGGCTACATCACCAGCCTCGTGATCAACCCGAACGCGGGCTATGTGGTCTTCATCACCATGGTGGCGATGTACCTGAACTACGAGACCTTCCACTACTGCTGCCACGTCCACGACAACTGGTTCGTGCGCAATGTGCCCCTCATCAACACGATCCGCCGTCATCACACGGCCCATCACAACATGGGGATCATGATGAAATACAACATGAACCTGACGTACCCCATCGCGGACTGGCTCATGAACACCAGCGACCTGCGGCGCGGCCTGCTGGGGCACCTGTTCAATGGCACCAGCGAGCGGCACATCAAGGAAGAGCTCAAGCCGGTGATCGCCCGGTTCCGCCAGTCGGACGTGCAGGACCGTCGCGTCACGCTGGACGGGCCGGTGCTGGAGGCCGACGAGAAGCGCGCGATGTCGATGTGACCACCGCGGTGGTGGTGGTCTCAGCGCGGGGGGCTCACAGCCCCCGTTTCACTCGTACGCGCGCCCATCCTTGTGCGCAAAGATCCAGTGGCCTTCACGCAGCACGGCCATCAGGTCATCGTCCGGGTAGCTGGCGGCATCGCCCTCGGACCGGTCGCCCACCTCGATGTACCGCACCTCTTCGCCCGTCTCGTTCAGCAGCTGGTGGCCGTTGCCGGTGCCAGCCGGGAATCCCGCGCACATCCCGGGCGCCATGGGCGTGGCGCCCTCGTCGGTGAGCAGGGTCGGGTGACCGGTGAGGATGTAGATGAATTCGTCCTGCCGGCTGTGCGCGTGTCGCAAAGCGGACACCGCGCCCGGGGCCAGCGTCGTGAGGTTGACGCCGAAGTTGCGCAGGCCGAACAGGTCGCCCAGCGGCTGTTTGATCCGCCCCGCCATGCGCGAGGCGAATGGCTCTGGGTAGTTGGAGGGGCGGGTACGGGGTGGCGCTTCGCAGGCCAGCAGGGCTGCGGGTTTCGGCGGGGTGGACATGTCGGGGGGGCGGGGCCGGGCGTGAAAAGTGGTGGGGCGAGAGCGCATTGTGCGGCGTCGTTGGTCGCTGCGCCGGCTTGCCGCCTGTCGGGTCAGCCGGGGGATAAGCGGCTGGCCGGTGGCGCTTTTCCACGCACCGCGCCGGCGCGCCCTCATTCAAGATGCGATCCGATCCGCCGATGTCGTGGATCGGTGCGCTCTGTCACCCCTTGCGGGACAGTCGCATGGCAAATCGTTTCTCCCTATTCCCGTTCCCGTCCAGAAAGTTCTCCCGAATGAAACTCAATGACATCAAGGTGGGCAGCCGCCTTGCGATCGCCTTCGGGCTGGTTCTGCTCATCACGGCCCTGATGGCCGGTATCGGAGTCTGGCGACTCCAGGAGCTGGTGCAGACCACGCGCGTGCTGGCGCTGGAAGACAACGAAAAACTGCAACTGGCCGTGCGGTGGCGGCAGACCATCGATTTGAACTGGGTGCGCACCCGCGCCGCGGTCCTGGACGCCGACACCAGCCGCATTCCGATGTGGCAGGCCGACATGGACAAGACCTCGGAGATCACCACCGCTTCCCGCAAGCGGATGATCGAGCTCGAGCAGACCGACATGGGCAAAGAGCTGATCGCCGGCATTGACGCCGCGCGCGAGGCCTACCGCACGCCGCGCGCCAACGTGCTCAAGGCGCGCATGGCCGGTGAGGACATGAGCGCCGCGCTCGACCGCGATCTCAAACCCCTGGCCGAGGCCTATATCGCCTCCATCCAGAAACTGGAGCAACGGCAGCAGGCGCTCTACGACGCTGCTTTGAAAGAGGCGGAAGAGAGAGCCGCGAACGGCCGCACCATCCTCATCCTGGGTGGTGTGCTGGCGACGTTGCTCGGCGCTGCGGCCGCTTTCGTGCTGAGTCGCTCGATCACCGTGCCGCTGCAACAGGCCGCCGAAGGCGCCCGCCTGATCGCCGACGGTGACCTGACACGCGCGATTCGGGCCGAGGGGCGCGATGAGGCTGCCCAGCTGCTGCACGCGCTCAAGGGCATGCAGGAAGGCCTGGCGCGGGTGGTGTCCAACGTGCGTGGCAATGCCGAGGGCGTGGCCATGGCCAGTGCCGAGATTGCGCAGGGCAACAACGACCTGTCGGCGCGCACCGAACAGCAGGCCAGTGCACTGGAAGAAACCGCCGCGTCCATGGAGCAGCTGAGCTCCACCGTGCGCCAGAACGCCGACAACGCCCAGCAGGCCAACCAGCTCGCCATGAGCGCGTCCGCCGTGGCCGTGCAGGGCGGCGACGTGGTGGCGCAGGTGGTGGACACCATGCGCGACATCAACGACAGCAGCCGCAGGATTGCCGACATCATCGGTGTCATTGACGGCATCGCCTTCCAGACCAACATCCTGGCGCTCAACGCCGCGGTGGAAGCCGCGCGCGCGGGCGAGCAGGGGCGGGGTTTCGCCGTGGTCGCGGGTGAGGTGCGCAACCTGGCGCAGCGCAGCGGCGAGGCGGCCAAGGAAATCCGCGGGCTGATCACCGCCAGCGTGGAGCGTGTGGAGCAGGGCACGTCGCTGGTCGATCAGGCCGGCGTGACCATGACCGAAGTGGTGAACTCGATCCGCCGCGTCACGGACATCATGGGCGAGATCAGTGCGGCCAGCAACGAGCAGAGCTCGGGCGTCGCGCAGGTCGGCGAGGCCGTGACACAGATGGACCAGGCCACGCAGCAGAACGCCGCGCTGGTGGAGGAAAGCGCGGCAGCGGCGTCCAGCCTCAAGGCCAGGGCCGAGCAGATGGTGCAGGCGGTGGCGGTCTTCAAGCTCGCGTCGGGTTGATCGCTTCTTCAACGCCGTAGCGCGACCCGCAACGGGTGAAACAAGCCTGACAGCGGTATCCGGGGTCCGGCTCCGCCGGTCCGGGATGCCGCCCCCCTCGAAGCGTCGAAGGCGCGCTAGGGAGTGGGAAGGCCGCGCAGCGGCGCAGGGGGGTGTTCCTTCGTCCACCGCAGGGCCACCCAGGCGAAGGCCCAGCCCACGGCCACGCCGGCCACCACGTCCAGGAACACATGCTGGCGGATCGCCATCGTCGACCACACGATCACGATGCAGTGCAACACGCTAAGCCAGCGCAGGGTGGCGGGTGCCTGCGTTTCCCTGAAGATGCGGGCCAGCCAGAAGGCCGAGTACACCGACGAGGCCACGTGCAGCGACGGGCAGGCGTTGCCTGAGGCATCGATGCCTTTGAGGAAGGCCAGGTTCGGGTGTTGCGACCAGTCGATGTCGGTCAACGGTGTCTGGGTGGGGGCCAGCCAGAACAGCGCCAGACAGAACACGCACAGCGCGGCGACCCACAGCCCGTACCGGATCAACTCCCGCAGATTGGGCATGAGCGCCGGGGGCAGCGACACATAGACCCACAGGGAGACATAGGCGAAAAAGGCCTCTGGAACGAAGGGCACCCAGTCGTCCATCCGTAGCGTGGGCATCATCACCGGCTCGGCCATGGGGTGCTGCAGCACCCAGAAGTAGCCCTGGAAGAACAGCACCATGAAGGCCATGGTGCCCAATGCCTTGAGGTACCAGAGCGCGACGAAGCGCGAGAAAAGCTGTCGCGCCCAGCTGCGTTCGGATGGGGGAGGCATGAGGATCGGGCCCGTCGGTGTTGGGTGGCCGGGCTAATGTACGCCACGCCTGATCGGCTACCGCTTTGCAATTGGTTTCGATGTTGCGTTGCTTTGTTCCAAAAAATAGCTGCTTTGTATAATTCCACACCCTGCGAAGAGAGGGTGGCGCTTGTCGCCCCAGGCCGGAACGGTCACGTCATACGGCCCTTTTTTCGCTTCGGGGGTTCCCCTTGTTCTTTCTTGTGTCACGGCTTGCGCGCAGGCCCCACCGTGTCAGTGTCTTCCTTGGGCGTTTCTCATGAGTTCCACCGATCTGATTCGCACCTTTCTCACCGACCGCCTGGGCGTGCAGCCCGAGCAGGTGACGCCCGAGGCCCTGCTGGCGGAACTCGGGGTGGACTCGCTGATGCTGGCCGAGCTGATGTTCGAGGCCGAAGACCGCCTGGGCATCGAGATTCCATCCGACGTGCAGCCGCCCAAGACCGTGGCTGAAATGCAGTCGGTGATCGACACACTGTCTGCGCTGAAGACCAGCTGACCCATGGTTGCGCACCGCGTTGCGATCACCGGCATCGGGGTGGTCAGCCCTTATGGCGGTGACGCCCGGGACTTTTTCGAACGCCTGCTCGCTGGCGAATCCGCCGTGGGCCTGCTGCAGACCGAGGCGCCGCCGCGCCCGATGTCCACCCCCTTCGTGAGTTGCACCGGCTTCGACCCCGAGGCCGTGCTTGGCAAGCCGCTGGCCCTGATGATGGAACGCTTCGCCCAGCTGGGTGTGGCAGCGGCCTTCCAGGCCTGGGACCAGGCCGGTCTGCCGCGCAATGCAGCCGAGGCCGATGCCGACGCGCGGGAAGCCTGGGGCTGCATCTGGGGCACCGCCCTGGGCGGGCTGGAAGCGCATGAGCGCGGTGGGCGAGAGATGTGGGTCAAGGGCCGGGACCGGGTCTCGCCGCTGTCCGTGGTGCAGGGCATGAACAACGCGGTGAACGCGCACGTTTCCATCCAGCTGGGCCTGGGCGGCGTGAGCACGAGCCAGACGGCCGCCTGCGCCTCGTCCGGCATCGCCATCGGCGAGGCCTTCCGGCGCGTGCGCAGCGGCGAGGCCGCCGTCATGGTCACCGGGGGCTCCGACGTCTGCCAGTCCTACAGCGTGTTGCGCGCCTGGGAGGCCATGCGGGTGATGGCCCCTGGCGATGCCGGCACCGCGCCGGCGGCCTGCCGGCCTTTCGCGGCCGATCGCGCCGGCCTCGTGCTGGGCGAAGGTGGCGCGGCGCTGGTGCTCGAAGCCTGGGACCACGCCATGGCCCGTGGCGCCACCATCCATGGTGAAATCGTCGGCTATGGCACCAGTTGCGATCACAGCCACCTGGTCCGCCCGCACCGGCAGGGCCAGGTGCGCGCCCTGCGCGCCGCGCTCGCCGACGCAGGCCTTGCCCCGCAGGACATCGGCTACGTCAACGCCCATGGCACCGCCACCGCCGAAGGCGACCCCGTGGAAATCGCCGCCCTGTGTGAGGTGTTCGGTGACGGTGCGGCGAGCCTGCCCGTGAGCGCCACCAAGTCCATGCACGGGCACCTGCTCGGTGCCGCCGGCGCGATCGAGGCGGTGGCCACCGTGCTGGCGCTGCGCGAACAGGCCGTGCCGCCCACCGCCCATCTGGCTGGCCGCATCGACCCCGCCTGCGAGGGCGTGGACCACGTGCTGCAAGGCCGGCGCGACGTGCCGCTGCACGCCGCGCTTTCCAATTCCTTTGCCTTCGGCGGCAGCAACGCGGTGCTGGCGTTCCGCGCGCCGCCCCGTTGAGCCTCTTTTTCAAGTGACTGCCATGACCCAATCCGTCTCCCCCGAAACCGTCGACGCGCTCTGGCCCGAGGTGGTCGCGCTGATCATCGAAGCCCTCAACATGGAGGTCGCACCCGGCGAGGTCGATCCCGACGGCCCTCTGTATGGCGATGGCATGGGGCTGGATTCCATCGACATGCTGGAGATCTCGCTTGTCATCTCCAAGCGCTACGGGTTCCAGATGCGCTCGGACAACGAGGACAACGACAAGATCTTCGCGTCGCCGCGTGCGCTGGCGGCCCACATCGCCAGCCAGCGAACTCAGTGACATGGCGGCATCCACGCTGCTGCGCGACCTCGGCGTGGTGCTGCTGATGCTGGCCTGGGTGGTCGCGGCGCATGTCGGCAGCACCGGCTGGGGCAACGCCGATTTCAATGCCGGGGTGGCCGTGCTGCCGATCGTGGTCGCCGCACTCATGGCCTTGTGGCGGCTGCCGCAAACGGCCTTGCGCGTGGCCGGCGCCCTGGCGCTGGCCGCGCTGCTGGCGTGGCTGTGGCCGCGGCTGCGCCACAACGTGGCCTTGCTCTACTACGTCCAGCACCTTGGCATTCATGTTGCGCTGGGGGTGCTGTTCGGCCGGTCGCTCATCGGGCCGGGCGATCCCCTCATCACCCGCATGGCGCGGCGCATCTTCGCGCAGCCGCTGTCCGAACGCAAGCTGCGCTACACGCGCGGCGCCACGCTGGCCTGGACGCTGTTCTTCTTTCTCAACGCGCTGGTGTCGACCGTGCTGTTCATCTGGGCGCCGCCGGCCATCTGGTCCGTGCATGCCAACCTGCTCACGGGCCCGCTCATCGGGCTCATGTTCCTCGGCGAGCACCTCGTGCGCATGCGCGTGCTGCCGCCGCACGAAAGGCCGGGGCTGGCGGACATCATGCAGGCTTACCGTCGGGAGTCGGCATCGCACAACGGCAACGGATCCTCGCCACCATGAACGCGCAGCCACTGATCAGTGCCCACGGGCTTGACGACGTGTTCGCCTGGCGTGCCCAGGGGCCGGTGCGCGTGCGCGAGTTCCTGGCCGACGCCCATGCACTGGCCGCCTGCCTGCCGGCGGGCGACTGGCTGCTCAACATGTGCGAGGACCGTTACCACTTCGCCGTCGGCTTCGCTGCCGGGCTGCTGGCGGGCAAGGTCAGCCTGCAACCTTCCTCGCAATCGCCCGAGACGCTGCATCGCCTGGCGGCCGACTATCCCGGCGTGTCCTGGCTGGGCGATCGGCCCGACACGGTGCCCGGCCTGCCCGGCACCGTGTTCCCCGACCCGGGCACGTTGCCGCGCCCTGTGGTGAGCGACATGCCTTGCGTGGACGCCGAGCGCGTGGTCGCGATCCTGTTCACCTCGGGCTCCACCGGCCTGCCGCAGCCGCACCGCAAGACCTGGGGCCGGCTGGTGCTCAATGGCCGCGCCGAGTCCACCGCGCTGGGTCTGATGCGGCGGCCGCATTCCATCGTCGGCACCGTGCCCGTGCAGCACAGCTACGGCTTTGAATCGACCTTTCTGCTCGCGCTGCACGGGGCTTGCCAGTTCACGTCCGGCAAGCCCTTCTACCCGCAGGACATTGTGGCCGCACTCGAGGCCGTGCCGCGCCCGCGCATGCTGGTGACCACACCATTCCACCTTTCTGCGCTGCTGGCCTCCGGGCTGCCGTTGCCCCCGATGGACCTTGTGCTTTCGGCCACTGCACCGCTCAGCCCCGATCTTGCGCGCCGCGCCGAGGAGCGCTGCGGTGCGCCCGTGCACGAGATCTACGGTTCCACCGAGTCGTCTGCGCTGGCCACCCGGCGCACGCTCGATGGCGCGGCCTGGCATCTCATGCAGGCGGTGCAGCTCGAACACGAGGACGACACGACCTACGCCAGCGGCGGGCACGTCGAAGGCCGCGTGCCGCTGGCCGACATCATCGAGTCCGTCGAAGGCGGTCACTTCCTGCTGCACGGCCGCCACGCCGATCTGGTCAACATCGCCGGCAAGCGCACCTCGCTGGCCTATCTCAACCACCAGATCGGGGCTGTGCCCGGCGTGGTGGATGCCGCCTTCTTCCTGCCCGATGAGGCCGGCGACGATGGCGTGACGCGGTTGACCGCGTTCGTCGTCGCGCCCACGCGGGATGCACGCACCCTCATGGCCGACCTGCGCCAGCGGCTGGACGCGATCTTCCTGCCGCGCCCGCTCGTGTTCATGGAGGCGTTGCCCCGCAACACCACCGGCAAACTGACGCGCCAGGCACTGGAGGCGCTCTACGCCGAGAAGGTGGGGCCGCATGGACGCGGCTGAGTTCATCTGGGTCGTGCCGCCCGATCACCCGGCCTTCGCCGGCCACTTCCCCGGACGCCCCATCGTGCCGGGTGTGGTGCTGCTCGACCACGCCTTGTTGCTCGCTGCCCGGAAGCAGGGCCTGTCCGCCAGCGGTGGCTGGCAGGTGTCACAGGCCAAGTTCTTTGTGCCGGTCGGCCCGTCCCAGGCGCTGCAGTTCGCGCTCCAGACCACGCCGCGCGGCGCCATCGCCTTCAGCGTGACCTGCGAGGGCCGCGAGGTGGCCGCAGGCACCCTCGTGCCACCGGCGACATGAAACCTGCGCAGCCTCCCCAATGGATGCGCCAACGCGAGCGCAGCCACCCCGGTGCCCTGCGCTTCATGGTGTGGATCTCGCTCACGCTGGGGCGGCCGATCGGGCGGCTGGTGCTGCGTTTCGTGGCGCTGTACTTCGTGCTCTTCTCACCGCAGGCGCGCCGCGCCGGTCGCGACTACCTGCGCCGCGCACTGGGTCGTGCACCCACCTGGAGCGATGGTTACCGGCATGTGTTCAGCTTTGCGAGCACCGTCCACGATCGCGTCTACCTGCTCAACGACCGCTTCGACCTGTTCGACATCACGTTCGTGGGGGACCAGGCACTGCACGATGCGCTCAAGCGCCATCCCGGTGCGCTGCTGCTCGGTGCCCACCTGGGCAGTTTCGAGGTGCTGCGTGCCATGGCCCACGTCCGTGCCCGGGTGCCCCTGGCGATGATGATGTACGAGGAGAACGCGCGCAAGATCAACGCCATCCTGCACGCCATCAACCCGGGGGCCCAGCAGGACGTGGTGGGCCTGGGGCATCCGGACTCGATGCTCAAGGCGCGCGACAAACTCGATGCCGGCTATCTGGTGGGGCTTCTGGCCGACCGTTCCCTCGCCAACGACAGCACGGCAGAATGCATGTTTCTCGGCGCGCCAGCGCGTTTCGCGCTCGGGCCCTGGCGCATGGCCGCCATGTTGCGCCGGCCGGTCTTCTTCATGGCCGGCCTGTACCTGGGCGGCAACCGCTACGAACTGCGATTCGAGCAGCTGGCCGATTTCTCCACGGTCGAACGCAGCGGGCGCGACGCGGCCATCGCGCAGGCCATGCAGGCCTATGCCGATCGCCTGAGCGAACTCTGCCGCCGGGCACCGTACAACTGGTTCAACTTTTTCGATTTCTGGCACCGCACATGATCCGACGACTTCTCACCGGCTTCGCGCTTCTGGGGTTCACCGCCCTGGCGCACGCGGCCTTCAACATCGACCAGCTCATGGCCGAGCTGGCCCGCAACCCCGGTGGCCAGGCGACGTTCGTCGAGAAACGCTACCTCGCGCTGCTGGACAAGCCGGTGGTGGCCACCGGCGAGCTGATCTACAACGCGCCGGACCGCCTGGAGAAGCGCACCGACAAACCCAAGGCCGAGACCATGGTGCTCTACAAGGACACGCTGAGCCTGGAGCGTGATCGCCGGAAGATGCAGATCCAGCTCGGCCAGCGGCCCGAGGTGGCGGCTTTCGTCGACAGCATCCGCAGCACGCTGCAGGGCAACCGGTCGTCGCTGGAGCGCAACTACAAGCTGCAGCTTGCGGGCACCGTGGATGCCTGGGTGCTCACCCTCGTCCCGATCGACCCCCGCATCACTGAACTGCTGCAGCGCATCACCCTGAAAGGTGCGCGCCATCAGGTGCTGGGCATCGACTACCTGCAGGCCGACGGTGACCGCACCGAGATGACCATCGAGCCGGTGCCGGGCAAATGACGCGATCGTTCTGGCGGGCACTGCTGATCTGGCTGGCGGCGATGGCGGTCGGCCTCGGCCTGCTGTGGAACACCCGTTTCTCGGCCGACGTTTCCTTCTTCCTGCCCTCCAAGCCCACGCCCGAACAGGCGGTGATGGTGGACCAGCTGCGCGAGGGCGCGGTGTCGCGCCTGCTGATGCTCGCGATCTCGGGAGGCACGCCCGAACAGCGCGCCGATGCCTCGCGCGCGCTGCGCGCAGCGCTGCTGCGCGATGACACGCTCGACACCGTGCAGAACGGCGAAGCCGAGGCGCTGGACGCCGCGCGCGATTTCCTGTTGAACCACCGCTACCAGCTCAGCCCCGCTGTCACCCCCGAGCGCTTCAGCGTGGATGGCCTGCGCAGTGCAGTGAACCAGAGTGTGGACATGCTCAGCTCGTCCGCTGGTCTGCTGTTCAAGCCCTTTCTCGCCCAGGACCCGACGGGCGAATTGATCGAACTCGTCTCTGGTCTCAACGCAGGCGTGCAGCCCAACGAGCTCGAAGGCGTGTGGGCCTCGCGCGACGGCGAGCGTGCGATGCTCATCGTCCAGACCCACGCGCTGGGTTCGGACACCGATGGCCAGAACGCCGCCATCGATCTCATCCGCACCCGGTTCAGCGACGTGCAACGCGAACTGGGCGCCACCGGGCTGACACTGGAAATCTCGGGCCCTGGCGTCTTCGCGGTGCGCGCGCGCGCCACGATCCAGGAGGAGGTCAGCCGCCTTTCGCTCATCAGCACGGCCATCCTCGCCGTGCTGCTGGGTTTCGTCTACCGCCGTGCGCGCCTGATGCTGCTCACGCTGGTGCCGGTGCTCAGCGGCACGCTCGCGGCCATCGTCATGGTGGGGCTGGTGCACGGCACGGTGTTCGGCATCACGGTGGGCTTCGGGGCCGCGCTCATCGGCGAGGCGGTGGACTACGCCATCTATTACTTCGTGCAGTCGGGCCGGCAAGGCGTGGGCTCATGGCGTGAGCAGTACTGGCCGACCATCCGGCTGGGTGTGATCACCTCGCTGCTGGGCTTCGGCGCGCTGCTGTTCTCGGGCTTTCCCGGGCTGGCGCAGCTCGGTCTGTACGCCATCACCGGCGTGCTCACGGCCGCGCTGGTCACGCGCTACCTGTTGCCACAGCTCGCGGGCCCCGGTGTGCACCTGAACGACGGCGCGCGCCATGGCCGCCTGCTGCGCCCGCTGATCGATCGCTCGACCCTGCTGCGCTGGCCCTTGCTGGTGCTGGTGCTGGTGTCCGCCGCGTACCTCGTGCAGGAGCGTGACGACCTCTGGTATTCCGATCTCTCCGCGCTGTCCACCGTGAGCCAGAGCGAAGGCGAACTCGACGCGCGCATGCGCAGCGATCTTGGCGCGCCCGATGCGCGCTACATGGCGGTGATCACCGCGCCCGACCGCGAGAGCGCCCTGCAGGCCGCCGAGCGCGCGGGTGCACAGTTGAAGCCGCTGGTGGAGCAGGGGCTCATCGGTGGGTTCGACACGCCGGCGCGATTCCTGCCCAGTGAGGCCATGCAGGCCGCACGGCGCGCGAGCCTCCCCGCCACCGACGAGCTGCGCGCACGGCTCGAAGCGGCGCTGGTGGATGCGCCGCTGTCCGCCAGCCGGCTGCAACCCTTTCTCGACGATGTGGCCGCCGCGCGCAATGCTCCGCCCGTCACGCGCGAGACCCTTGAAGGGACCGGCCTGGGCCTGGCCGTCGACGCCTTGCTCATGCAACGCGCCAATGGCTGGAGCGTGCTGCTGCCGCTGCGGCCATCGTCGGAGGCGTCCAGTGCCGATATTCCGGTGGACGCCGTGCGCACCGCTCTGGCGGGCAGTGGCGCCCTGTTCATCGACCTCAAGGGCGAGTTCGATACGCTCTACGGCGAGTACATCGACGAAGCCATCATGCTGTCGATCGCCGGCTTTCTCGCCATCGTGGTGGTGATGGCCTTCGTGCAGCGCAGCGCGCTGCGCCTGGCCAGTGTCATGCTGCCCCTGGTGATGGCGGTGATGGTCGTGATCGCCGGGCTGCACTTCTTCGGTGTGCGTCTGCACCTGCTGCACCTGGTGGGCATGTTGCTCACGGTGGCGGTGGGCTCCAACTACGCGCTGTTCTTCGACCGCCTGGCACTGGGTGAAGAGCTGGATGACGAGACGCTGCTGTCCATCGGCGTGGCCAGCACCACCACCGTGATCGGCTTCGGCGTGCTGGCCTGGTCGTCCGTGCCGGTGCTGCACGCGATTGGCGTGACCGTGGGGCCGGGTGCGGTGCTCGCGCTGCTGCTGTCGGCCGCCTTCGCCGTGAGAAGGCCGGCGCCATGAAGCCGCTGCGCACCGTGGGCACCTTGAAGGGGGCGTCGCATCTGATCGCGATGCTGCCCGGTGCCGCGATGCGCCCGGAAGAGATATTCGAGGCCGGCATGGCCGACGCCGTCGCGCGGCGTGGCCTGCCGATGGACCTGCTGGCGGTGGACATCGGCGAGCTCGGGCTCGACGCCCTGGGCACCTGGGACACCCTGCAGACCGGGGTGCTCACGCCAGCCCGTGAGCGGGGCGCACGCGTGTGGCTGGGGGGGATCTCGCTCGGTGGCATGGTCGCCATGGCGCACCTCGCGGCCCGGCCTGGTGTGGTGGATGGCCTGTGTCTGCTCGCACCCTACGCCGGCAGCCGACCCAGCCTGAATGTGATCGAACGTGCCGGCGGCGTGGACCGCTGGCAGCCCACCGCCCAGGACCTGCAGGACCCCGAGCTGCGCGTGTGGCAATGGCTCAGGCGGCCGCCGGCCGATCTGCCGGTGTTCGTCGGCCATGGCACCGAAGACCGTTTCGCCGCGCGCATCCAGCAAGTCTCGGACCGCTTTCCCGCCGCATCCCGCCACACCGTGCCGGGCGGGCATGACTGGTCCGCCTGGTTGCCGCTGTGGGAACGTTTCCTGGACACAGCGCCTCTCAAGAACTGACATGGGCACGCGCTGGACACCATCCCCATTCCTGAGCGCGAGCGCTGCCGTGCACGGCGCGGCCGTGCTGGGCACATTGGCCGTGCCCGCCGCCTGGCCCTGGGCGCTGGGGGCGCTCGCGGCCAATCACGCGCTGCTCGCGGGTGCCGGTCTGTGGCCGAGTTCGCACCTGCTGGGTCCCAACCTCACCCACCTGCCCGAGGCCGCCACGCGGCGGCGCGAGATCGCGCTGACCATCGACGACGGGCCCGACCCCGCTGTGACGCCACGCGTGCTCGACCTGCTCGATGCCGCGAACGTCAAGGCCAGCTTCTTCTGCATCGGCCGCATCGCAGAGCAGCACCGGGTGCTGTGCCGCGCGATCGTGCAGCGCGGACACCAGGTGGAAAACCACGGGTATGCGCACAGCAACGCGTTCTCGCTGTTCGGCCCCGGTGCGATGCGCCGCGACATCGTTCGTGCGCAGGCCACGTTGAGCGACATCACCGGCCAGGCGCCGGAGTTCTTCCGTGCCACCGCCGGCCTGCGCAACCCCTTCCTCGATCCGGTGCTGCACGACCTCGGCCTGCGCCTGGCCACCTGGACCCGCCGTGCCTACGACACCCGCACCGGCGATCCCGAGCGGGTGTACCAGCGCCTCGCCACACGGCTGGGTGCGGGCGACATCGTGCTGATGCACGACGGCCACTGCGCGCGCACACCCACCGGCGAACCCGTGGTGCTGGCGGTGCTGCCGCGCCTGCTCAAGACCATCGCCGAACGCCAACTCCAACCCGTCACCCTGACGCACGCCCTGACACCATGAGCCGTTCCCCTGTCCAGATGCTGGTCGACGAAGCCAGCCAGACCTTCAAGCCCGGCGGGCCGTTCGCCTACCACTATGCACGCGGCAAGCTCGGCTACGACACCATCTTCCACGAGATGCTGCGCCGTGGCCTGCTGCCCCAGCGGGGGCAGTACCTCGACCTCGGCTGCGGCCAGGGCAGCCTGTTCGCGTGGCTGCTGGCGGCGGGCCGGCTGTACGACCGGGGTCAGTGGCCCGAAGGCTGGGCACCGCCGCCACGCCCGACGACACTGCGCGGCGTCGAGCTGATGCAGAAGGACGTGGACCGTGCCGAGCAGGCCTTTGGTGCACAGCACCCGGTGGTGCGGGTGGAGCAGGGCGACATGAACGCGGTCGACTTCGGTCAGCCCGATGCCATCCTGATTCTCGACGCCTTGCACTACTTCAGCCACGAACAGCAGCGCGAGGTGCTGGCGCGCATCCGCCGGGCGCTGCCGCCCGGTGGCGTGTTCCTCACCCGCGTGGGCGACGCCAGCGCCGGTCTGCGCTACCGCATCTGCAACGGCGTGGACCGCCTGGTCACCTACTCGCGCGGCCACCGGTTGCCCCGCCTGTACTGCCGCACGCTCAAGGACTGGGTGGGCGAGCTGGAGCGCCTGGACTTCGCTGTGGAAACGGAAGACATGAGCGGCCGCAAACCCTTTGCCAACGTCATGCTCGTGTGCCGGGTACCGCACTGAGGCCCGCGGGCCCGAATGCCACCATCTGAGACAATGCCCGACCTCGCCTGAGCACCCCACCGTGAAGCCCCTGCTGCTGTCCGCCTACACCGCCACCACCTGCCTGGGTGTGGGCATCGATGCCCACCGCGCCGCCGTGCGCGAGGGTCGCAGCGGCCTGCGGCCCTGCGCGTTCGAGACGGTGGAGCTGCCGACCTGGGTGGGCGAGGTCGATGGCGTGGACGCCTTTGTCGTGCCGCCCGCCGTGGCCGCCTACGACTGCCGCAACCACCGCCTGGCCTTGCTCGCACTGCAGGCCGACGGCTTCGAAGCGCAGGCCCGTGCCGCGGTCGCGCGTTACGGTGCAGGCCGGGTGGGCGTGTTCGTGGGCACCAGCACCTCCGGCATTCTGGAGACCGAGCTGGCCTACCGCCAGCGCGACCCCGCCACAGGCGCGCTGCCTGCCACCTTCCACTATGGGGCCACGCACAACTCCTATGCGCTGGCCGGTCTGCTGCGCGAGCACCTGGGCATCACCGCCATGGCCGCCACCATCTCCACCGCCTGTTCGTCCAGCGCCAAGGTGTTCGCCGCCGCCGCGCGCCAGATCGCGCTCGGCACCATCGACGCGGCCGTGGTCGGCGGCGTGGACTCGCTCTGCCTGACCACGCTCTACGGCTTCGCCTCGCTGGAACTCACCTCCAGGGAACCCTGCCGGCCTGGCGACGTGGACCGCGACGGCATCTCGATCGGCGAGGGCGCAGCCTATGCGTTGCTCGAGCGCGCTGGCAGCGATGTGCCTGCCGGCGCGGTGCTGCTGCTCGGCACGGGCGAGTCCAGCGACGCGTACCACATGTCCGCGCCACACCCCGAAGGGCTGGGTGCGCAGATGGCCATGCAGGCCGCGCTGCGTTCGGCTGCGCTGGAAGCGAGCGACATCGATTACATCAACCTGCACGGCACCGCCACACCGGCCAACGACGCTGCCGAAGGCAAGGCCGTGGCCGCCGTGTTCGGCGATCGCGTGCCGTGCTCGTCGACCAAGGGCGCCACCGGCCACACCCTGGGCGCGGCCGGCGCGCTCGAGGCGGTGCTGTGCGCGCTTGCGTTGACCGATGGTTTCGTGCCCGGCAGCCCCGGCACCCGCGCGCCCGATCCCGCCATCCCGCTCCGGCTCCAGCTGCAGGGCGCGGCGGCCCCGCTGCGCCGCGCGCTCACGAATTCCTTCGGCTTCGGCGGCAGCAACTGCAGCCTTGTGCTCGGACGGAGGGACGCATGAGCACAGCACCGGGCCATTCCCCAGCAAGCCTGCACGACGAAAGTGTTCCCGTGAACGCACCGCTCAGCGCCTGGATCACCGGTGTGGGCCTGATCGCCCCGGGCATGCCCGACTGGCCGGGCGCGCGCGCCGTGTTGCGCGGCAAGGCCCCCTGGGTCTCTGCGCCCTCGGTGCTGCCTGCGCCCGCCATGCTGCCACCGGCCGAACGTCGCCGCGCCAGCCGTGTGATCAAGCTCGCGCTGGGCATCGGCCTCGAAGCGGCGGCGGGCACCGACGTGTCGACGCTGGCCACGGTGTTCAGCGCCTCCGGCGCGGACGGCCACAACTGCCATGCGCTGTGCGAGCAACTGGCCACGGACGACCGCCACATCTCGCCCACGCGTTTTCACAACTCGGTGCACAACGCGCCCGCCGGCTACTGGGGCATCGCCACGAAATCGATGGCACCCTGCCAGGTGCTGTGTGCCTTCGACGGTAGCTTCGGCGCGGGCCTGATCGACGCGCTGGGCCAGGTCGTGCTGGACCGGCAGGCCACGCTGCTGCTGGCCTACGACAGCGAATACCCCGAGCCGCTGCACGCCACGCGACCGGTGCCCGATTGCGCCGGCGTCGCGCTGCTGCTGGAGACCGGGCGCACGCCGCAGGCGCTGGCGCGCATCACGGTGCAGACCACCGACGCGCCCGCGCGGCCCACGGACCTGGCATCGCTCGAACCCCTGCGCGCGGCCATTCCCGCGATGCGTTCGCTGCCGCTGCTGGAGCGCCTTGCGCAAGGCCGTGGCGACGAGGTCTGCATCGAATTCCTGCCCGGCTTGCAGCTGGCCGTGCGGATCGAACCCGCATGACCACGTCGACGCTCGACCGCGAAGGGATCGCGGCCCGCATTCCGCACCAGGGCAGCATGTGCCTGCTCGACGCGGTCACCGAGTGGTCGCCTTCGCACATCGTCTGCCGCGCTGTCGGTCACACCGATCCGGCGCATCCGTTGCGGGCCGCCGGTCGTCTGGGCGTGTCCAGCGGCATTGAATACGCTGCGCAGGCCATGGCGGTGCACGGCGCCCTGGTGGCTGGCATCGACGCCGCGCCGCGCCAGGGCTACCTCACCAGCGTGCGGGGTGCCACCCTGCACGTCGGGCGGCTGGATGACCTGGAAGGGCCGCTCGATGTGCGCGCCGAGCGTCTCTCGGGCGATGCCCGCAACGTGCTCTATGGTTTTTCCGTGCACCATGCCGGGCGTTGCCTGCTCGAAGGCCGTGCCGCCGTGGTGCTCGACGCCGATTCACTCTGAACCCACAAGGACATGCCATGAAACGAGCCCTGGTCACCGGTGGCAGCGGCGGCATCGGCGCAGCGATCTGCCGGCGCCTGGCGGCGGACGGTCATCACGTCATCGTGCACGCGCACAAGGCGCTGGACAAGGCCAGCCTGATCGCGCGCGAGATCCGCGAAGGGGGTGGCAGTGCCCAGGCGGTGGCGTTCGATGTGACCGACCGTGAACGTTGTGCCGCCGCGCTGGCCGCGCTGCTCGAGGCCGGGCCGGTGCAGATCGTGGTGAACAACGCAGGCATCCACGACGACGCGGTGTTCCCCGGCATGTCGGGCGAGCAGTGGGATCGCGTGATGGACGTGTCCCTCAACGGCTTCTACAACGTCACGCAGCCGCTCACGCTGCCCATGCTGCGCACGCGCTGGGGCCGCATCGTCACCATCACCTCCATCGCGGGGGTGATGGGCAACAAGGGCCAGGTGAACTACGCGGCGGCCAAGGGGGCGTTGCACGCGGCCAGCAAGTCGCTCGCACTGGAACTGGCCACGCGCGGCATCACGGTCAACGCCGTCGCGCCCGGCATCATCGAGACCGACATGAGCGCCGGTGCCTTCGATGCCGATGCCATCAAGCGCCTGGTGCCCATGCAGCGGGCCGGTCGCGCCGACGAGGTGGCCGAACTGGTGGCCTTCCTGGCATCCGACAAGGCGGCCTACGTCAGTGGGCAGGTGATCTCGATCAACGGCGCGATGGCCTGACCCGCTCACGCACCACGGATCACTGGTACTCCAGCGTCAGCAGACCCGCAGGCATCTGCCCGAGGCCCACCACATCGGCCGCCACCGCGTTGATGGCGCCGAGCGTTTCGGTCAGGCCCTTGCTCATGTCGGGCGTGAAGGACTTCAGCAGGTCGCGGCGCACCTGTTCCTTGAAGAACGCGAGCGACTCAGGCGAGAGCTTGAGGCGCGCACCGTGTTCAAGCCACACTTCCTCGTTCTTCATGAGGATGTCGGCCGCTTCGCGGTAGGCCGCCACGAAGGCCCTGGCGTTGCCGGGGTTCTGTTTCGCGTAGTCCTCGCGCATGCTGAACATGAGGAACGGCACCGTGGGCAGGCCCATCTGCTGGGTCAGCTCGCGGATCGTCACCATCGTGCGGTACTTGCCACTGGCCAGCATCTCGGGTGCGAGGGAGTTCCACATCTGGGTGGCGTCCAGGTCGCCCTTCTCCATCAGGCCGCGCAGCAAGGGCACCGCACCTTCGCGCACCTCGACGTCGCGACCGAGGTCCATCTTGTTGAGCTTCTCGGCGGCGGCCTGCATGATGACCCAGTCGAAGCCGGTCTTGTGGGCCACGCCCACGCGTTTGCCTTTCAGGTCGGCCAGGGTGTTCAGCTTCGAATCCCTGGGCACGATCACGCTGTTGACGTAGGTGAGGAACGGCGCGATGCCCACCACCGGGGTGCCGCTGGCGCGCAGCCGGGCGGTGGCCAGCCAGTCGAACACGACCATCTCGGCGCTGCGGCTCTGGATCGCGGCGGTGGCCGATTTCTGGTCGGAGTAGGAGACGACCTCCAGATTGAAGCCGTGCTTCTTGTCGAGTTCGTACTTCTTGATGACCGCGGGCGCGATGCCCATGGTGCCCGCCGGGCTGATCATGATGCGCACGGTGCCACCGTCACCCGTGGCGCGGGTCTGGGCGAGCGAAGCGCCGGTGCCCAGGGCGGTGGCTGCGGCGACAAGGCCGCCGGCGATGAGCTTGAGAGCGTGGAGTCTTTGCATGGTGTTTTCAGGTTTCAGGGGTGGGGCTGGAGGGAGGGTGGGGAAACGGAATGCTGTTCGAGCGTGCGGATGACGCGCTTGCTGGTCTCGAAAAGCGCGGTGTCGTCGTAGCAACGCGGGCGGGGCGAGCCGCTCAGGTCGATCTCGTGGGTGATCTTTCCGTGTCCCATCACCAGGATGCGGTCGGCCAGGAAGGTGGACTCGAACGCGTTGTGGCTGACGAAGACGATGGTGGTGCGGAACTTCTCCCAGAGATCGAGCAGGCTCTGCCGCAGCTTGCGCGCGGTGAGTTCGTCCAGTGCGCTGAAGGGTTCGTCCATCAGCAGGATGTCCGGGTCGATGCAGAAGGCGCGCGCGATGGACGCACGCTGCTGCATGCCGCCAGAGAGCTGGGCGGGGTAGAAGTCCCGGAACCCGGTGAGATCGACCGCCGAGAGCACGCGCTCGATGCGGCCGGCCCATTCGCTGCGCGGGAACTCGCCGGCCTGCAGCACGAACTCGAGGTTCTGCTGCAGCGTGTACCAGGGCAGCAGGCGCGACTCCTGGAACACGTACGAAACGCGGAAGCCCGCGCCGAGCTGTTCGCGCATCGGACGCCCCTGCACAGTGACGCTGCCCGTGTGCGCTTCATCGAGCCCGGCCACGATGTTGAGCAAGGTGGACTTGCCGCAGCCCGACGGGCCCAGCAAGCCAACCACCTCGCCCTCGCCGATGGAGAAGCTCACGCCGTCGAGCACGCGGCGTGGCGCGTTCGAGGCGGACGAAAAGGTCTTGGAAACGGTGGATACCTGGATCTGTGCCATGTGTGTGCTCCTGTGGGGTCAGCCCTGGCGCCACCGGAAGGCGCGCTTTTCCAGCCAGCCGAAGATGCCGACTTCGATGGCCAGCATCACCAGCACGAAGCACATCGCATAGGCCAGCACGCTGGTCATGTCGAAGAGCTGGAAGTAGTACTCGATGCGAAAGCCCACGCCGTCGCCACGGCCCAGAAGTTCAACGAACAGCACCATCTTCCAGACGAGG
This sequence comes from Hydrogenophaga laconesensis, assembly GCF_031457235.1. Lineage (NCBI taxonomy): Bacteria > Pseudomonadati > Pseudomonadota > Betaproteobacteria > Burkholderiales > Comamonadaceae > Hydrogenophaga > Hydrogenophaga laconesensis. The sequence goes on along the minus strand of NZ_JAVDWE010000002.1, from coordinate 402,883 downwards.
CCCAGGCCGAAACGCGCGGAGGCGAGCAGCATGGGCGCGACCTGCGGCGCGATGATGGAGCGCACCACCTGCCCGCGCGAGGCGCGGAACACCTTGCCCATCTGCAGCAGTCGCGTGTCGAGGTTCTTGAGCCCTTCGCGGATGTTGATGGCAAGGAAAGGAATGACGGTGAGCGCCGCGCCCAGCACCGCGCCCCGGTCGTTCATGCCCACCACCATGTAGACGGTGAGGATAGTCACGATCGCCGGCACCGTGATACCGCAGACGATCCAGACGCGGAAGAACACGCCCGCGCGCCGGGACATGGCCATGGCGGAGCCCAGCAGGATCGCTGCACCCATGCCGATGGCAAACGCCAGTGCAATGCGCCCCAGGGTGACGGCCGTGTCCGTCCAGAGCTCCTGCGTCTGCACCAGCGCGGCCATGGCCTGCACCACGAGCCATGGCGAGGGCAGCACGGCCGGGGGCAGGAACCACGAAGCGACCGACCAGATGCCGAGCAGCGTCAGCACCGAGGCGGTTGTCCAGAGTGCCTCGGTGGACGGGCGCCAGGGACCGCCATGTGCGGCGGCCTTCGACGGCGCAAGAGGGGTGGCGACCGTGTTCATGCGGCGACCTCCACCCGCCCCGCGACCACGCGGACCGGAAAACACTGCACGGCCTGCGTCACCGGTGCGCAGCGGGGTTCACCGGTCCGGATGTCGAACAGGCCCTGGTGCAGCGGACATTCCACGCAGCCGTCTTCCACATAGCCGTCGGACAGGCGCGCCATGCCATGGGTGCATTGATCGTGCAGCGCGTGGAGTTCATCGCCGAGGCGGAACACCGCCACCTCGACCCCGGCGATCCGCACGGGCCAGATGCCTTGATCGGGGAAATCGTCGGGCTCGCCGACGTCGTGCCATTGCGTCATGTGGGGTTCCTCAGAGGGGGGTCGCCAGCAGCTCCGGGACGCCATAGGTGTCCAGGACGACGGTGCGTTCGCGGAAGCGGGGTGAGCCGGTGCCGAGTTCGATGACGTCCAGGTAGACGCCGGTGGCGAACAGCTTGCTGACGCCCGACTGGTCGGACTGCAACACCAGGAATTGCGTGCGGGCAGTGGCCGTGTGCGGCTCGCTGCCCGCTTCCACCAGCGGTGGTGACATCAGGTGCCGGTCGAAGTGGATGTTGTAGATGTTGGCACTGCGAAGCGACGCCACGCGGTCCTTCAGCATCGCCTGACCCGTGCAGTCGATGAGGCAGGCGGGCAGGCCGCGTGCGTGGTTCTCGCGCGGGATCACGCGGTAACGGCAGGCCTCGGTGAAAAAGCCCGGCCATTGCTCCAGCGCGTCTTCGTCGATGGCGTGCGCGTAGCGCAGTTGCAGGTCCATCACCTGTTCGCGGATCGACGGCATCATGACGCCTCCGGCTCGAAGCCCATGGTGCGGGCGTACTGCTGCCAGAAGCCGCGTGTGCAGACCTCGGTCACCACATGGTCCGCGTCGACGATCGGGCCACGACCGCCCATCTCGATGAAGGAGGTCGCGTCGCGCTCGCCCGCCACCGATTGCTGCACCAGCCGGATGGCCTCACCGTCTTCCATCGAGATGTAGCCCGCCGGCCCCACCAGGTTGAGCTGGCGCAGGCGCGCGGCGGTCTGTTCGGCAGCGTCGTCCTCGAAACCGAAGTAGGTCCAGTACAGCTCCATGGCGCCAGTGCCCAGGGGGCGCACCTGGCGGGTGGCGAGCGTGTTCAGGATCTGGTGAACCACCATGTTGGGGAACACCGAGATGATCAGGTTGCCGATGCCATCGTGGAAGTCCGGCGTCCATTGCAGCAGCGCGGGATCGGACAGGGCAAAGTCGTCCTGGTATTTGTTGGTCGTGCCCTTGTAGGCCTCCACCACGCTGGCCGTGTCGTCGGTGTTGGTCACCGAGTACACGACCGCATGGCCACCGCCCGGACTCAGCAGCGTGTTGCCGCGCTGCGTGGAGCGGTAGACACCGAAGGTGGCCATGAAGGTGTGCAGCAGGCCGGCGTGATATGGGTCCTTGATGTTCTCGAAGTACAGCTTCCAGTTCGCAGAGATGCGCTGGCGGTGGTAGCCCAGTATCTTCACCGGCTTGATGAAGATGCGGTCCAGGTGCATGACCACGTTGGGCCCGAGGTACTCGATGAGGTCGGGCGCGTCGTCGCTGAAGCTGCCGAAGATCAGGCCCTTGTAAAGCGCGATGTTCAGGCGTTGCAGGCCGTGCTGGCCCGGCTTGAAATCGGCCGGGTAGCCGCCGTTGCCGTTGAGACCCCGGCGGTAGGGCACGCCACACAGGCTGCCTGCACTGTCGTAGTTCCACTGGTGGTAAATGCAGGGGTGGTTGTCGGCCTTGCCGAACTCCTGGCGCACCACGGTCGCGCCGCGGTGGGCGCAACGGTTCACGAACGCCTTCACCTCGCCCTGCTGGTTGCGCGAGACCACCACCGGCATGTTGCCGACCTGCACCGTCTTGTACGAACCGGGCTCGGGGATCTCCGCCTCCAGCGCGAGGTAGTTCCAGGTCGGTCCCTGGAAGATGCGCTGCATCTCGCGTTCGTGGATGGCCTCGTCGGTGAACACGCGGTAGGGCGTGCGCGTGTAGTCGGCGTTCGGCCACTTGAAGTGATCGAGCGGATCGGGCGCGGTGGCGGTGCGCACGGGAATGTCGTTGATCTTCATGCGGGGCTCCCGCAGGCCTGCGTGGCGAAGTCGATCCAGCGGCGGACGAATTCCTCGGGCTGTTCCACGTACGGCGCGTGGCCCACGCCGCGCATCACCGGCAGCTCGCCCTGGCCAAGCGCTTCGGCGGCGGCCTCGCCCACGGTCAGCGGCACCATGCGATCGTGCTCGCCCCACAGCAGGCCCACCGGCATATCGCCGGCCAGCCGCACCAGGCTGTCGGTCACGAGTTCGCCGTTGAGCCGCTCGACGATGTAGTCACCCAGCGCGCTCAGCGCGGTCACGGCACCCGGCGAGCTGTTGATGCGCGACTCCTCGACGATCAGCTCCTCGGTGGCCAGCGACGGGTCGATGAACACACTCTGCAGCTTGGCGCGCACACCTTCGATGGACACGTTGCGCACGCTGCGGCGAATGCCTTCGCCCGCTTCGGGCGCGATCGGTGCGAGGCCCAGGGGCGCGACCAGGTACAGGCTGGTGCAGCGGTCGGCTGCGCGCTCGGCGACGAGGGACGCCACATGGCCGCCCAGCGAGGTGCCCACGAGGTGCGCCTCGGGGATGCCCAGCGCGTCCATCACGGCGAGCGTGTACGTGGCCAGGCCTTGCGAGGTGTAGTCGAACGCCGGCGGCTTGTCGGCCAGACCATGGCCCGGCAGGTCGAAGGCGATGGCGCGGAAACCCTGTTCGGCCAGGTGTTCCATCGCGCCTTTCCAGCGGTCGGCCCGCGTGGACAGGCCGTGGATGAGCACGACGACGGGGCCGGTGAGACCGGCTTCCAGCACGCGCGTGCGCGTGCCGTGGAGGGTGAGGGGATACTGGATCATGGGGTCAGGCCGGCTGGGCTTGTGAGCGGGGGAAGTGGGCATCGACATAGGGCCGGTCGTAGACGCGGTTCCACATGCCTTGCGAGAACTCGGAGAAGTGGCGCGCGTGCGTCGGTGCGGGCGTGAGGTCGACGGGTTTGCCGCCGAGCAGCACCGCCTGGATGGCCTCGCGGCGCTGCAGCAGCGTGATGTCCTGCAGTGGGTCGCCATGCACGGCCACCAGGTCGGCGAGCCTGCCCTGGACCAGACCGCCCAGGCGGTCGCGTTCGCGCAGCAGCCGTGTGCTGTCGACCGTGGCGCAGATGATGGCCTCGGCGGGCGTCATGCCCACGTAGCGCACGTGCGCCTCGAGCTCCTTCGCGCCCCACTCGCCATATGGCGTGACCGCGAAGCCGGCTTCCGAGCCCGACATGAAGCGCACGCCGGCTTCGCGGGCCCGCGTCAGGTTTTTCGAGGCCGTGGCCAGTTCGCGGCGCTGGATGTCGGGCCACCAGGGGGCCGAAGGATCGGTCGGCTCGTGGAACTCGATGTTGTTGACCAGCAGCGCGAGCGAGGGGCAGAGATAAACCTGGTTGTCCAGCGCGGCCTGGATGCCTTCGTCGCAGATGCTGGATGCGTGGTAGATGATGTCCACGCCCGCACGCGCCGAGTACAACGCGCCTTCACGGCCACGCGCATGCACCACCGCGAGTTTGCCGAGGCGGTGGATCTCGTCGACCATGGTGTGCGTCTCGGCCTGCGTGTAGGCCGAGATCAGGCCGCCCCCGTTGCGGCGCGCGTGAATGCCATCCATGGTGAGCTTGATCGCGTCGACGCCCGACTTGGCCTGCTGACGGATCAGCGCGATGGCCTGGTCCATCGACGTGGTCATCACGCCCGTGGAGGCCTCGGGCACACCGATCCACTCCGGGTACCAGTCGTACAGGCCCTGCTGCGTTGTCAGTGCGCGGCCCGATGCGGTGATGCGTGGACCCTGGAACAGGCCGACGTTCACCGCATCGCGCACGGCGGGCGAGATCAGACCCGAACACGCGGGATCGATGATCGAGGTGAAGCCCGATTTGAGGATGGCCTGCGCCGCCACCATGGAGCGCAAGGTCCTGAACTCCATCGAGGCATACAGGTCGATGTCTTCCTGCGTGAGTGCGTTGCCGTAGGTGATGTGCGCGTGGCAATCGACCATGCCGGGCATCACGAACAGACCCGAGTAGTCGAGCAGCGTGTCGCCGTCGGTCATGTCCGGCGCCTGCGCCGTGGGGCCGACCCAGTCGATGGTGTCGCCGTACACCACCAGGGTCTGCAGGGCCTCGGCACGTCCTGACAGACCATCGAAGAGATGGCCGCAGTGGATGAAGGTTCTTGCTGTCATCGTGAGAAATGTTCGTGATCAGGTGAAGGGCAAGGACGGCCTTCGCATCGCTGGCGACACCGTCGGGATGGCATCCGTTTTGCGTTGTCAACTCAAAACCGATTACCATTCGATAAAGCAACACACGTGCCATCCATGACATCCGCGCTCCCATCCCGAACCGAAACCTGGGCTTTCGAAGCCGGCGAATTCGCCGTGCACATATATGGGGGCGGCCCACCCCTGCTCCTGGTACACGGCATCGGCCCCGGCACCTCGATCCGCGCCAACTTTTCTGCGGTGCTGCCCGCATTGGCGGCGCAGCGCACGGTTTATGGGATCGACCTGATCGGTTTTGGTGCGTCGCCCAGGAAACAGGCGCCACCGCTGTTCGACTTCGATTTGTGGGTGAAACAGGCACGCGCGGCGGTGTCGCGCATCGGTGCGACCGAGCTCGCGGTGTGGGGGCAGTCGCTGGGTGCGGCCGTGGCGCTGTCGGTGGCGGCGGAAGAGCCGAGCGTGACGACCGTGATCGGTACCGGTGCCGGTGGTGGTGCGCAAGAACTCAACGAGACACTCGACCGGTTCTGGGCGTCCCCCGCCACGCCCGAGGCCATGCGCCGCGCGATGGAAGGCGCGGTGTACGCCCCCGGTCTGCTCAGCGATGCGCAGATCGAAGACCGCTTCGGCCGGCTTTCCGCCGAAGGCCTCGGGCCATACTTCGACGCGATGATGGCGAGCGGCAAGCAGGCCCACCTGCAGAGCTGCTGGCTGTCTCCCGATGTGCTCCAGCGGGTGCGTGCCCGCGTGCTGCTCATCCACGGTCGCGACGACAGGCCGGTTCCCTACCGCGAAAGTGCGCTGCACCTGCTGGACCATCTGCAGGACGCGCGGCTCATGCTGCTCTCGCGCTGCGGTCACAACCCGATGCTGGAGCGCACCGACGATGTGCTCGCTCTGGCGCTCGCCCACCTTCCAACCCGACAGGCCACGCCATGCAATACCTGAACCCCGCCGATCTGCCCGCACCTGCAGGCCCGTACTCACAAATCACCCGGGTACAGGGCCCGGGCGAGTGGCTGCACATCTCCGGCCAGGTCGGTATCGATGCGCAAGGCCACACACCCGAGGGCATCGAGGAGCAGGCCGAGCTGACCTGGGGCCATGTCGTGCGCGCCCTGCGCGCCGCCGGCCTGGGCATGGAGCATGTGGTGAAGACCACCACCTACCTGGTGGACCGCGCCGACATCGCACCCATGCGCGCCATCCGCCTGCGGCACCTGGGCGAGAGCCGACCCGCATCGACGCTGGTGCTGGTCCAGGGATTGCTAGATCCGGCATGGAGAATCGAGGTCGAGGCGGTGGCTTACCGTCCCCTGCAAGCAGACTGAACACCATGGCACAGGTCAAGAAAGAACATGTACGCACCGCCATCCTGGACGCCGCCTTCCAGCTGTTCACCGCCCACGGTTACGCCGGCACCACGTTGCCGATGATCGGCAAGACCGCGCAGATATCGACGCCGAACATCTACTCGTATTTCTCGTCCAAGCTCTCCATCCTGTACGCGATCTTCGACCCCTGGATCCGCGCGCAATTCGCCACGCTCGATGAACAGCTCGCGGCGCTGAAATCGCCCGAACGGCGGCTCAAGCGCCTGCTCGCCATGCTCTGGCAGGAGCTGCCCGAGCTGGAGCACGGTTTCGCCAACAACGTGATCCAGGCCATCTCGACGGCCACGCCCGATGGCGAGTACCGGCCGAACCTGATCGCGTGGATGGAGGCGCAGATCGAGCGCATGCTGCTCGATGCCCTGCCGCCCGAGCGCCACAGCCTGGTGCGCGGCACGGACATGGCCCACATGATCGTGATGACCACGGACGGCTACATCATGTACGCGCACACGGTGCCCGAGCGCCGCTGCAGCGACCACACCATCGACGCCTTCTGCCGCATGCTCAGCGGGAAGCCGCCGAAACGCTAGCCCGCGATGGCGCTGGCCTTTCCGCTGGCGCGCACGCGGCGCAGCTTCGGTTCCACCATCGGCACCGTCATCATCGTGCTGGCCACGGCCATCAGCAGCAGCGCGGTGAAGGTCTCGCTGGTGATGATGTGTTTGTCCAGCAGCACGTTGGCGAAGATGATCATGATCAACGCCTTGGTCTGCAGCAGCCAGCCGATGATGGAGGCTTCACCGGGTGGCCAGCGTAGCACGCGACCGGCGATGTGAACGCCCAGCAGCTTGCCGCTGACCGAGACCGCCAGCAGCAGAGCTGCGGCGCCGACGACGGCTGCCCCGCCGACGTCCCAGTTGGTGCGCAGGCCGGTGGAGAGGAAGAACACCGGCATGATCACCAGCAGCACGTGGTGGCGCAGCTGGTCGAGCCGGTCCTGGTCGAACCACCCGGCGTCCATCACCACGCCGGCGAGGAACGCGCCCACCATGTAGTGCAGGCCCGACCAGTCGGCACCGAAGGCACACACCGCGAGCCAGATGAGGGCGAGTGCCCAGCGGTCGGCCTCGCGCAGGCGGTGCATCAGGTGCCGGAAACCCCAGGCCAACAGGGCGAAGGCGAACAGGAAGAAGACCTGCTTGCCCACGCGCTGCCAGTCCATGAGGATCAGCGCCAGCACGCCCCAGATGGCGATGTCGTCCAGGCTGGCGTAGCGCAGGATGCGCTGGCCCAGCGGCTGGCGCAGCACGTGCATCTTCTCCATCAGCAGGATCAGGATCGGCAGTGCAGTGACCGCACAGGCCATGCCCACGCCGGCCACGAACTGCCAGGGCAGTGCGGCGCTGCCGACCCAGCCCGGGCGGCCCAGCAACACCAGCGCTGCCAGGCTGCCCAGCAGCAGGGGCATGCCCAGGGCGAGGCCGGCGGTGATGCCGCTTTCACGCCGGTGCTTCCAGGCCTGGCCCAGGTCGAGCTCGATGCCGGCGACCATCACGAACAGCATGACGGCCCACCAGGCCACGCCGTTGAGCGACTGGATCACCGCGGGGTTGAACACGAACTGGTGGAATTCCGGAAAGGCCTTGCCCAGCACGCCCGGGCCAAGCAGGATGCCGGTGATGATCTGCACCACCACCAGCGGGGCCCAGTAGTCGGTGCGTCCCAGGCGCCAGATCAGCCAGGGCACGGTGAAGATGATCGCCATGGCGATCAGGAAAACTTCGGTGGTGTTCATGCGTGTTCAGCGGCTGCCCAGGCGGCGCCACAGCAGCAGGGGCAGGCGCAGCACGAAGCCGGTGAACAGGCGGGTGTGCATCCAGCTGAGCAGCGCGTTGTCGCGCAGGTACTTGAAGTGCGAGACGCCGCCTTCTTCGGGTGTGAAGTAGCGGACCGGCGCGTCGATGTTGATGGGGCGCACGCCCGCCCAGCACAGTCGCACCACCGCCTCGGGGTCGAAGTCGAAACGCCGCATGAAGCGCGTGCCCTGCATCACGCGCATCAGTGGCGGGATGGGGTAGACGCGAAAACCGTACAGCGAATCGCCGATGCCCATGCCCAGGGTTTCAAGGTTTGCCCAGGCGTTGGACACCTTGCGCCCGTTCACGCGCAGCGCGGGCGCTTCGGGTCCGAACACGGGTTTGCCCAGCACCATCGCGTCCGGGTGGGCCTGCGAGGTGGCCATGAACGACGGGATCAGGCCCTCGGGGTGCTGGCCATCGGAATCCATGGTGAGCGCATGCGTGAAGCCGGCCTGTGCCGCCAGGGTGATGCCGTGCAGCACGGCCGCACCCTTGCCCTGGTTCCGCGGCATGGTGATCACGCGCAGGCCCGGATCGCGCTCGGCCTCTTCGGCCAGCCACCCGGCCGAACCGTCGGTGCTGCCATCGATCACCACCCACACCGGGGTCCACTGCGCGCGCGCGGCGCGCACGGTGGCCAGCACCTTGCGGCCCGGGTTGTAGCTGGGAATGAGGACCAGGTGCGTGCTGCTGGGAAGGGGCATGGGTCAGGCCGCGGCGGACGTGGCGTGGGCGGTGGAGGGGGTGTCGAGTTCGGAGCGGAAGTGGGCGTCCAGTTCGGCGGTGAACGCGCGCGCGTCGCGCGGCACGTCGAAGCGCTTGCCCAGCCGCACGCGGCAGGTCAGCGGCAGGCTGGGCCGGCGCCACAGCGGCCAGCCCTTGCCCAGGTACGGGCTGGAGAACTCGATGATCAGCGTCTGCACCGGCACGCCGGCGCGCGAGGCGATCAGGGCGGTGGAACGCGACAGCGGGTTGAGCGGGTTCTCCGGGTAACCGACGGTGCGCGTGCCTTCCGGAAAGATCACGAGTTGCGCGCCCTGTTCCAGTTCACGCCGGCAGATCTGCACGGCGCTGAGCAGGTGGTCGTTGCGCACATAGCGCGCCATGCGCGCGCCCGCACCGAACAGGGGGTTGTCCATCAGCTCGGCTTTCATGAAGCAGACGGCGTCGGGCAGGCGCGAGGTGATCAGCACCGCGTCGAGCAGTGACGGATGGTTGGCGGCGATGACCATGGGCCCCTGGTCGCGCAGGGTGTCAATCTCGGAGAGGTCGAACCGGCAGGCGCACAGCGTGCGCAGGATGGTCACATAGAGGCGGAAGCCGCGCATGATGGCCTGGCGGCCCAGCCAGCGGCCCAGTGGCGTGGGCAGCACCGGGTACAGCGCGAGCGCCAGCGGTGTCCAGGTGAGGCAGATCACGGCCAGCGAACTCAGCCCGAGCACCATCGCGATGTGCTCGTACACGCTCCACAACAGCGAGGCCGGCTGGCTGGCCATCGCGCTCACCGGAGCCTCTTCGCCCTGTTGGCGGGTCTGGGAACGACCGGGTGCGGTGCTCATGCCGGCTCCGTGGAATGGATGGCGTGGCATTCGATCTCCACCAGCAGATCGCTGCGGCACACGTCGGCCTGCACACACACCAGCGGCGCGCCACCCAGCAGGGGCTCCAGCGTGTGCCGCACGGTGACCGCGTCGTCCGCATGCCGCACATAGGCGCGGTGGCTCAGCCCCGCCAGCGAGAACGGCCGCGAGCGCGCCACGCGGTTGGCTTCCTGCACCAGGCACTCCAGGTTGCGCACCGTCTCGCGGCATTGCGCGGCCACGTCGCCAGGGTGCACGGTTTCATGCCCCACGATGCTGGCGGTGCCCGAGATGAACAGGGCTTCCTGCCCGCGCGGATGCGCCAGTGCGGCGCGAGAGAAGGTGGGTGCCTGCGGGCCATATTGCGACGGGTAGCGCCATGCGCTCACCTGGCGCGGGTTCTCCAGCGGCACCAGGGGCGTGGTGCCCGCCAGGAAGGCGATCGACAGTGGACCCTCTTGCAGGCCGAGGGCGCAGGCCGCCGGCACCTGACCGCCCGTGTCGCGCTGCGCCTGCACGAAGGCATCGTACCGGCCGAGGTTGAACTGCCGGTAGCGCTCCAGCCCGTGCGACGCGTCATTGATGCGGCCCATGTAGTTCCACACGCGCCACAGGTGCGGCGTGCCCTGCTCGCGCAGCAGGCGGAACAGCCGCTCGTAGGCCAGGCGGCTGGTGGCGCGCAGCGGCGAGTCGTCGCGCGTGGTCGGTGTGTCGGTCTCGTGCAGTTCGATCACGCCGTACAGCATGCCATCGCCGCGCCTCCAGTGAATGCCTTCGCTGTGGCCCTGCGCCAGCGGGCCTTCGGCGAGCCAGCATTCCTGCAGCAGCGGGCCGGCCGTGTCCAGCAGGCGTGTGCGCAGGTGCTGTCGGGGCCAGGCCGCGGCCGCCAGATCTTTGGTGTCGCCCAGGGCCACACCACCGAGTTCGTTGCCACGCGCCTTGGGCGGCACGCCCGTCTGCACGGCGAGGGTGTGCTGCAGACTCACGATGGACGCACCAGCGCCGATTCGTCACCCGGGCGGATGTTGGCGCGCCGCCGGCGCCAAGCGGCCAGCGCGCGGCGTGGCTGCGCCAGGTTGAAGCCGTAATAGAGCGCCTTGAACAGCAGCAGCGAACGCCAGATCGGCGTGCGGCCGAAGATGTCGCCGGCCAGCATGGACAGCAGGGCCTCCTTGACGCGGAAGACGTTGCTCGGGCCCATGAAGAAGTCGCGCATGACGGGGTTGGTCACGCGGTAGATGAACCAAGAGAACTCCTTCGGTCCGTGGCGCATCTGGCGGTCGAAGCGCCGGAGCGCGGCCCTGGCGCGTGCGGGTTCGGTCAGGCAGGTGTGAATGGTCTGTGCGCCCATTTCGCCGCCGTTCATGGCCAGCCACACGCCCGAGGAGAACACCGGGTCGATGAAGGTAAAGGCATCGCCCAGCATCAGGTAGTTCTCGCCGTGGTTGCGCTGGGCCGAATACGAGAAGTTGCCGGTGGCCTCGACCTCGGTCACCAGCGTGGCGTCGCCCAGTCGTGCGGCCAGTGCCTTGCAGGTGGCGATGTTGTCCAGCAGGAACTGCTGCAGGCTGCGCTGCTGGCGCGTCTTCATGTGGTACGGCCAGGTCACCATGCCAACGCTGGTGGCGCCGTCGGACAGGGGGATGAACCAGAACCAGCCGTGGTCGAACCAGAAAATGGTGATGTTGCCCGCGGCCTCGCCCTCGTTGCGCAGCGCGTTGGTGAAGTGGCCGTACACCGAGGCGCTGTTGTGCGCCGGGTTGCGGTCCTTGATCTTGAAACGGGATGCAAGAAACGTGTCGCGGCCCGAGGCGTCGACCAGGAATTTCGCGTCCCACACCGATTCGCGGCCGTCGTCGTGCTGCGCGTGCACGCGCACGGAGCGGTCGGCCAGGAACTCGACCGCCGTGGCCTTGCAGCCCTCGTGCACGTCGACCCCCTCGCGCGTGGCGTTGCGGATGAGGATCTCGTCGAAGTCTGCGCGCTTGACCTGGTAGGCATAGGGCATGGACTTGTCCCAAGCCTCGGCGAACCAGAACGACTGAGACTGCTCGTGCTGGGGCGAGACGAATTCGGCGCCTGGCTTGTGCATGCCAATGGCCTTCACCTGTTCCGCCACGCCCAGTCGCTCCAGCAGGGGCAGGTTGGCCGGCAAAAGGGATTCGCCGATGTGGAAGCGCGGGTGGTGGTCTTTTTCCAGCAGCACGACGCGGTGCCCGTGGCGAGCCAGCAATGGCGACACGGTGGAGCCGGCGGGGCCCCCTCCGATCACGAGAACGTCACAGGTGTGGCGCTCGGGTCCCGGTTGGTCAGTGTTCATATGGACTCAACACCGTCGGTGCGGATGTGCACCGTGGTGTTCGGCTGTGGACAGTCCAAAATTGTAGCGGTGTAAACGAAGGTGGTACCGTGCGCTGGCCCACGCCTGTTACAGCCCGAGAAGCTCCCTCAGACCGGGCGCGCGGGCCTCGGTCTGCAACCTCACGTTGCGCTCCAGCACCTGCAGATGCTCCTCCATCAGGCGCGCCGCGCCATCGGCATCGCCGCGCTCGATGCACTTCACGATGGCCTCGTGTTCGTCGTGCTCGCAGCAGGCGTTGCCCGGCGGTTCGTACAGCGCGACGATGAGCGAACAGCGCGAGACCATCTCCACCAGATAGCGGTGCAGGATGGGGTTGCGCCCGAGCTCGCCGATCTTGAGGTGGAAGCTGCTGGCCAGCCGCGCCCACGCGGGCTGGTCGAAGCGGTGCATGGCCTCGTGCTCGGCACGCAATTGCGCGCGCAAGGCCTTGAGGTCGGCGGCGGTGGCGTGGGCCACGGCCAGGCGCACCAGTGCGGCTTCCAGCCCGCGCCGCGCCTCGAAGATCTGCCGCGTTTCCTCGGGCGTGGGCATGGCCACGATGGCGCCCCGGTTGGGGCGCAGCTGCACGATGTGGTCGTGCGCCAGCCGCTGCAAGGCCTGGCGCACGGTGGATCGGCTGGCATCGAACAGTTCGCACAGCGCGGCTTCGGGCAGCTTGGTGCCAGGCGCGAGGCGCTGGCCCATCACGCTCTCGAACACCGCCAGGTAGATGCGGTCCTCGGGTGTGTCGCCGGACGCGCCTGGCGTCAGTGCACCGCTCGGCAGCGGCGCTTCGGCACTCGCGGCGGCTTTGCCCCGGGACGGGGCGCGGTTCACAGGGGCGGCGGGCTTTTTCGGGGTTCGCGGCATGGGCTGAGCCTGGAGATCAGTGCGGCATAGCTTGCCACAGCCGCACCGCCAGGGCGATCAGTGCGCGGTCGCTGCCGGCGGGGCCGAGCAGGGAGATGCCGATGGGCAGACCTTCCGGGCTGCGCAACGGCAGGCTCACCTGCGGCAGGCCGGCCAGGCCGGCGATGCTGGTGATGCGCAGCGTGCGCATGCGTACCGCATCCACGGCGGCGGGGTCGGCTTCGCGCAGCGGCGCGAGGCTGGCGGCGGACGGCAGCACGGCCACGCCGTCCTGACCGAGCCAGCCACGCACGTGGTCGCGAACGCGCGCGATGCGTTCGCGCGCGGCGGCCGCGTCGTCTGCCTGCACCGTGCTGGCGAAGGCCCAGCGCGAGGCGATCGGGGGGGCGAACGCGGGGGTGTGGCTGCTGATCCAGGCGCCATGCGTTTCCCAGCCGTTGAAGGCGGAAGCGGTCACGTAGTCCTGGCGCCAGGCTTCGAGCCCCTCCGGCGATGCCTGGATCGTGGAGGCGGGCGCTCCGAGCAGAGCGGTGAGCGTGTCGCGGGCCAGGTGCAGCGCGGGCTGGAACACCGCTTCGGCTTCGGCCCATGCATCGGTGGGCACGATCACCCGTGTGGGTGCAAAGGCCGATGCGGGCAGCAGCACGCGCGCCACGCGCTCGAACGTGCCCGCGTCGTGGGCCAGCCAGGTGGGCGTGTCGAACAGCGGGTTCAGGGGCACCAGGCCTTCGCGACAGAGCAGGCCGTGGGTGGTGCGCAGGCCCCACAGGCCGCAGTAGCTGGCGGGCACGCGGGTGGAGCCACCGGTGTCGGTGCCGAGCGCGAAGTCCACCAGGCGGGCCGCCACGGCGGCGGCCGAGCCGCTGGACGAACCACCGGTCACGCGGTCGGGGGCGGCGCTGTTGATCGGCGTGCCGTAGTGGATGTTGTCGCCATGGATGCTGTAGGCCAGTTCGTCGGTGAGCACCTTGCCGGCCAGTGTGGCGCCGGCTTCCAGCAAGGTGTCGATCAGCGGGCTGCTGGCCGTGGGCACCGCGTGGCTGGCCAGCCACGCGGGGTTGCCCGCGCCGGTGGGGTGGCCGGCCACATCGAACACATCCTTGGCGGCGAAACGCAGGCCCGACAGTGGGCCGCTGGCCTGGCCGGGGCGCAGAAAGCGGCCGTGCGGCACCCAGGCGCCCACGGTGTCGGTCAGGGAGAGCGGAAGATCGGTCAGCGTTGTCATGGGATGGCGGCCAGGGCCTGTTGTTCGGCGGCGTCGCAGATCGCGCCCGGGGTGGTGAACCAGATATCGCCCGCGTCGCGTGCGCGGGCCAGGTGTTCAAGTGCGCGGCGCAGGTGCCGCAGGCGATAGGGCTGGCCGACGATGTACGGGTGCAGCGCCAGGCCCATCACGAGTGGCTGCCGCGCCGCCTGTTCGCGCATCTCGTCGAAATTGTCGATCACCATCTGCGCGAAGTCCTTCGCATCCATCTGGCGCGCCACGATCATCGGGATGTCGTTGAGCTCCTGCGGGTATGGCACGCTCCACAGCCGCTCGCCGCCGCGTGTGCGCATGGCCACGGGCTGGTCGTCGTGGCACCAGTTGAGCGTGTAGCGGTAACCCGTCTCGGCCAGCAGGTCGGGTGTGAGGCGGCTCTCGGAAATCCAGGGCGAGAGCCAGCCCGTGGGCGCCACGCCGCTGTGCCGTTCAATGCGTTCGCGGCACAGCGCGAGCAGCCGACGTTCCTCGGCCTCGTGCAGCGTGCCCTGCCGCTCGGCGTTGGTGTGTCCGTGCCCCACGAGCTCATCGCCGCGCGCCACGCAGGCGGCAATCAGCTCGGGACAGTGGTCGTACAGTGCGGTGTTGAGCAGGGTGGCGCAGGGCAGGGCGAGCTGGTCGAAAAGCGCCATGCAGCGCCATGCGCCCACGCGGTTGCCGTACTCGCGCCAGCTGGCGTTGAGCACGTCGGGGTGGGGCGAGACCGGACCGATGCCTGCGCCCATGCCCTCGCCGAACGCGAAGTGCTCGAGGTTGAAGCCGATGTAGACCGCCAGCCGCGCGCCGTTGGGCCACACGTGGTCGGGCCGGCGCGTGATCGGCAGGTAGTCGAAGCGCTCGTGGTGCGGCAGTGCGCCGTCGTAGACGAGGTGGCTCATCACAGGGTGGCCAGGCCGGCGCGCACCAGCAGCCATTCCGCGCTGTCGTTCCACACGTCCATCTGCGTGATCAGGCCGTGCTGCACCACGTAGCGGTCCACGTAGCGGTTGCCTTCGAACGGCGTGCCGTCGGGCCAGGCGCCGTACAGCGTGCCCAGGCTGTAGACCACGGTTTCCTCGGGTGAGCCGCCAGCCACCAGCTCGGTGCGGTCGATGCGCTTCTTCACCCACGCGTAGCGGCTGGCGTTGAAGGCCGCGCACTCGGCCGGTTCGTTCATGGCGCGCCCGCCGGTGAAGCGGATGCGCAGGCCCGGTGCGACGAAGCGCATGGCATTGACGGGGTCCGGGATCATCAGGATGCGCAGGTATTCGTCGACCACACCGGCCGGGTCGAGCCCCGCGCTGGTGCACTGTTTTGGCGATTCGCTCATGGTGGTTTCTCCTTGGAGCACCGCTTCGGGGCATGGGCCTGACCCGGCAGGTGCATGGCTTCTGTGTGAGCAAGC
This sequence comes from Hydrogenophaga laconesensis, assembly GCF_031457235.1. Classification (NCBI taxonomy): domain Bacteria; kingdom Pseudomonadati; phylum Pseudomonadota; class Betaproteobacteria; order Burkholderiales; family Comamonadaceae; genus Hydrogenophaga; species Hydrogenophaga laconesensis. Next base: position 387,333 of record NZ_JAVDWE010000002.1, on the reverse strand, counting down.
CTTATGCCATATGGTAAACAAAGCAAATACAGGATTGTTGACAATATTTGATAGTGTTTGTTGACGCTGGCACGGCCCTTGCATCCTGCGGCGGTCATGTTCAACCCCCTCTGGAGATTCGCGATGACCCACGCCGCCCGTCCGACCCGCCGCCACCTGCTGGCCGCCACCGCCGCCGTCACCTGTTCGCTGTGGGCCTTGCCCGCGTTCGCCGCCGATCCGATCAAGATCGGCCTGATCACCGCGCTCTCGGGTCAGTCGGCACTGGCTGGCGAGGCGATCACGCGTGGTCTCACCGTCGCCATCGACGAGATCAATGCCAAGGGCGGTCTGCTGGGTGGCCGCAAGCTGGAACTGGTGCGCCGCGACGACGAGGCCAACCCGGCCAAGGGCGTGCTGGCCGCGCGCGAACTCATCCACCGCGAGAAGGTCGCCATCATCTTCGGCGGCCTGGACACGCCGGTGTCCATGGCCATCGTGCCGCTGATCAACCAGGAGAAAGTGCCTTTCATGGGCCCCTGGGCCGCCGGTACGCCGATCACCAAGAACGGCGCCAACCCGAACTTCGCCTTCCGCGTCTCGGCGGTGGACGAGATCGTCAACGTCGGCATGCTGGACTACGCGCAGAAGAACTTCAAGTCGACCAGGCCCGCCATGATCCTGGTGAACAACCCCTGGGGCGAGTCGAACGAGAAGGGCCTGCACGCCGCACTGGCCGCCAAGGGCATGAAGGCGGTCGGTGTGGAGAAGTTCGAGGGCAACGACGTCGACGTCGTGCCGCAGCTCACGCGCCTGAAGGCGGCCGGTGCCGACACGCTGTTCATGGTCGGCAACGTCGGCCCGTCGGCGCAGGTGGTCAAGTCGCTCGACCGCATGGGCTGGCAGGTGCCGATCGTGTCGCACTGGGGTCCGGCGGGTGGCCGCTTCACCGAACTCGCGGGACCGAACGGCAAGAACGTGCACTTTGTTCAGACGTACAGCTTCTTCGGCGAGCAGGGCCCGGTGGGCCAGAAGGTGATCGCGGCGCTCAAGGCCAAGTACCCTGCCATCAAGGGCCCGGACGACATCACGCCCGCCGTGGGGGTGGCCAACGCGTACGACGGCATGATGCTGGCCGCGCTGGCCATCAGCGCCGCCGGCTCCACCGAAGGCGATGCCGTGCGCCAGGGTTTCTACAAGATCGGCAAGTACGAAGGCCTGATCAAGACCTACGAGCAGCCTTTCAAACCCGGTGTGCACGACGCGGTGAACTCGACCGACTACGTCTGGGCGCAGTTCATCGACAACCGCATCCTGCCGGTGAAGAACTGACACCCCCTGCGCGCCTTCGGCGCTCCCCCCTCAAGGGGGGCGACACCTCGGGCCGGCGGAGCCGGACCCTGGGTGTCCCTGGTTGAGACCTTTGCGCGCGCGCGCGATCTCGAGGATTCCTGAATGTTGTTGTCTGCTTTGATCAGCGGGTTTGGCCTGGGGAGCATGTACGGGCTCATGGCCCTGGGCTTCTACGTGACTTATGCCGTCTCGGGCACGGTCAATTTCGCCCAGGGCAGTTCCATGATGCTGGGTGCGGTGCTGACCTTCGCGTTCGCGCAGACGCTGGGCTGGCCGCTGTGGCTGTCCATCTGTCTCGCGCTGGCGCTGTGCGCGCTGTATGGCCTGGTGGTCGAGTTCGTGGCGGTGCGGCCTTTCGCGCGCCGGGGTTCGGACGCCTGGCTCATGGCCACGGTGGCGCTGGGCATCGTGCTCGACAACCTCGTGCTGTTCACCTTCGGCAAGGAGCCGCGCAGCCTGCCTTCGCCGCTGGCGCAGACGCCGCTGAACCTCGGTGAGCTCGGCCTCGGCCTGTATCCGCTGCAACTGCTGATCCCGGTGGTCGGGCTCGGCCTGGCCGGTGTGCTGCACCTGCTCTCACGCCGCACGCGCTGGGGCACCGGCATGCTGGCGGTGGTGCAGAACCCGGCCGCCGCGCGCCTCATGGGCATCCCGATCCGCCGCGCGATCGCGCTGGCCTTCGCGCTCTCCGCGCTGTTCGCGGGCATCGCCGGTGTGCTGATCGCGCCGCTGTTCAACGTGCAGTCCGACATGGGCACGCTGTTCGGCCTGAAGGCCTTCGCGGTCGCGATTCTGGGCGGCATCACCAGCGCCTGGGGCGTGATGATCGCCGGCCTGCTGTTCGGCGTGATCGAGGCGCTGGTGACGAGCACGCTGGGCTCGGGCTACACACAGATCATCACCTTCGGCCTGGTCATCGTCGCGCTGGCGGCGCGGCCCAATGGGCTGTTCGGCCGTGCGGAGGTGAAAAAGGTATGAACCACGCAACTCCCCGTCTCTGGCTGGGTCTGGGCACACCGGGCCAGCTCGCCGCCATCGGCCTGCTGTTCGGCACGGGTGCGGTGCTCGCGCTCACCGTCAACCCGTATTACGCCTTCGTGCTGGCCAACGTGGCACTGCTCGCGGTGGTGGGCATCGGCCTGAACCTGCTCATGGGCCTGAGTGGTCAGGTGTCGTTCGGCCACGTGGGCTTCTATGCCATCGGCGCCTACACCGTGGCAATCCTCACGAGCAAGGCCGGCTTCAGCTTCTGGCTGGCGTGGCCGATCGCCGCTGCGCTGGCCGGTGCGATGGGCGCGCTGCTGGCCCTGCCGGCGCTGCGCGTGAAAGGTCCCTACCTTGCGATGATCACCATCGCCTTCGGCTTCATCGTCGAGCACGCCATTGTCGAGATGCGCGACCTCACGGGTGGGCAGAACGGCATCATGGGCATCGGCTCGCCCACGCTGGGCGACGTGTCGGGCGAACCGGCGGTGGCGCTGCTTGCGCTGCTCAGCGCACTGGTGGTGCTGGCCGGCTACGCCTGGCTCTCGCGCGGCACCTGGGGTGCGGCGTTGCGCGCGGTGCGCGACAGCGAGACGGCGGCCGAGTCGATCGGATTGAATCCGCTGGCGATCAAGGTGGTCGCGTTCGCCCTGTCGGCGGCCTGCGCCGGGCTGGCCGGCGGCCTGTTCGCGCCGCTCTCGGGCTTCGTCACGCCACACACCTTCGGCTTCATCCAGTCCATCCTGTTCGTGCTCGTCGTCATGCTGGGCGGCGCCGGTTCCGTGGCCGGGCCACTGGTGGGTGCGCTCATCGTCGGCCTGCTGCCCGAGTTGCTGTCCAGCCTGGAGGAGTACCGCCTGCTCTTCTTCGGTGGCCTGCTGCTGCTGGTGCTGTGGGCCGCACCGGACGGCGTGGCCGGCCTGTCGCGGCGGCTGCTGCAGCGCGTGCGCGGCGCGCCAGCGCCTTCCCGGCCGGCCGCTGCGCTGGTGGAAGGCTTCTCGCTGCCGGTGCGCGAGCGGCAGGCGCTCACGGCCGAGGGGCTGACCATGCAGTTTGGCGGTGTGCGCGCTGTGGGCGACCTCAGCCTGCAGGCGCGCAGCGGTGCCGTCACCAGCCTCATCGGCCCCAATGGCGCGGGCAAGTCCACCGCGCTCAACGTGCTCAGCGGCTACTACAAGCCCACGGCGGGCGGCTTTTCGCTGGGCGGCCAGGTGCTCACGGGCCGTGCGGCGCTGCGCCTCGCGCGGCGGGGCATCGCGCGCAGCTACCAGACCTCGCAGCTCTTCGGCAGCCTGAGCGTGGAGGACAACGTGGCGCTCGCGCTCAACCGGGGCCGGCTCGGACCGCTGCTGGGCGGTGCGCGCCTGCATTCGGCGCAGGCGCGTGCGCATGCGCGCGCCCTGCTGGCCTGGTGCGGTTACACGGGTGTTCCCGAGGCGCGCGCGGCCGACCTGCCGCACGTGGATCGCCGCTTGGTGGAGATCGCGCGCGCGCTGGCGCTCGACCCTGAAGTGCTGCTGCTCGACGAACCGGCCGCCGGCCTCTCGCGCGAGGACAAGGCTTCACTGGCCCTGCTGCTGCGCCGCATCGCCGACGCGGGACTGGGCGTGCTGCTGGTGGAACACGACATGGCGCTGGTGATGGGCATCTCGGACCACGTGGTGGTCCTGGATGCCGGCCAGTGGCTGGCCGCGGGCAGCCCGGCCGAGGTGCAGGCCAACCCGGCGGTGCAGCAGGCGTACCTCGGCGAGTCGCTCGAAGCATCGGCGTCGGGTGCGGCGCGTGCCGTACCCGGTGCGGAGATGCTGGGCGTGGGCGAACTGGTGGCCGGATACGGTGCCGAGCCCGTGCTGCATGGCATCTCGCTGCAGGTGCGGCGCGGTGAGGCGGTGGCGCTGCTGGGTGCGAACGGCGCGGGCAAGTCCACGCTGATGCGTTCGCTCAGCGGCCTGCACCGGCCGTTGGCGGGCGGTGGCATCCACCTCGATGGCGAAGACCTCACCCAGCAAGGCCCCGAGGCCATCGTCGCGCGCGGCATGGTGCTGGTGCCCGAGGGGCGTCAGGTGTTTCCGGAACTCAGCGTGCTGGACAACATCCGCCTGGGTGCCTTCCTGCAGCCCGCGGATCGCGAGTCCCGTGTGGAAGAGATGCTGCAGCGCTTTCCCCGCCTGCGCGAACGCCTGCACCAGCGCGCCGGGCTGTTGTCGGGCGGCGAGCAGCAGATGCTGGCGATTGCGCGCGCGCTGATGTCGAAGCCGCGCACCCTGTTGCTGGACGAACCCTCGCTGGGCCTCGCACCCAGGGTGATCGCGGAACTGTTCGCCTCGCTGGATCGCCTGCGCGCCGAAGGCATGACGCTGCTGCTGGTGGACCAGATGGCCGGCCTCGCCCTCGCACTGGCCGACCGTGCCTACGTGATGGAGAGTGGGCGCATCGTTGCCCAGGGCAGCTCGGCCGAGATGGCCGCCGATGAGGCCCTGGCCAAGGCCTACCTCGGCGGGCACTGACGCGCCGGCCATTCGATGGGGGTCTGATCGCCGCGTGCGGTCTGCTGACACCGTGCACCAGCCATGCGTTGAACCTGCTCGGCAATGAACGCATGAAGGCCCCGACGTGCCGGACTTCTGCTGGCAACGCCGGATCGGTGTGCTTTCGCGGCAGGGCCTTTCGATGGCGCCGCTTGCGCAAGACCTGCTGCGGCTGCTCACGCAGGATATGTCGTCCGGGCCGCACGCGCGCTGACGCACAGCGCCAGCCCGGCGATGAACACGGCGGCCAGCGGCGCCACCGCCTGCGCCGCTCCCATGGTGGCCAGCGTGGCGGCACTTGCCAGCAGCCAGGCCATCGCACTGGCGCGCAGCGCCCCAGCAAGCAGGCGCGGTCTGGCATCGATGCACAGCAGCAAGCCGAGCGTTGCGATGGCGGTTGGATCGGGCGCCAGGCCGATCACCTCTGCCTGCATCCACGGCCGGCCCGCTGCGGTGGGCAATAGCGGATGCACGAGCACGGCCCACAGCATGAGACCGAGGCCGGTGCGGTGCCGCACGGGCGAGCGGGTGGCTTCCGGACGCCGCAGTGCCAGCATGAACAGGGCGATGGCCATCAGCGCAAAACCCCAGGCGATGTGGGTGGCCGCCCAGTTGATGGGGGCGTAGCGTTGCGCGAGAAAGTCCCACGCCACCCAGGCCCAGGCCAGCGCGAAACCAAGCGCACCCGTGCGCAGGCTGGGCAGGTGCCGGCACCACACGCCGGCCAGCAGCGCCAGCGCCGCCAGCAGCAGAAACGGCTGGAGCGGCCACAACGCTTCGTTCTGCAGTTCGAACAGCCGCCAGTACGTGCGCGGCGCGAACATCAGGAAGTCGGAAGGCCGGTAGGTCCACCACTCGCTCATGGCGTGACCTACAGTGCGGCCACGTCGCGTGCCATGCGGGTGCGCAGGGCTGCGTCGGGCAGGGGGCCACGCGCCGCGCCCATGTTCTGCCGCAGGTGGGCGACCTGGCTGGTGGCGGGAATCGCACAGGTAACCGCCGGGTGCGACACCACGAACTTCAGGGCCACCTGCGCCCAGCTGTCACAGCCGATCTCCGCCGCCCAGCCAGGCAGCGGATGGCGGCGCAACTGGTCGAGCAGGGCCCCCTCGCGGAAGGGGCGGTTCGCCAGCACGGCGATGCCGCGCTCCTGCGCCAGCGGCAACAGGCGTTGCTCGGCCTCGCGGTCCAGCAGGTTGTGGCTGAGCTGCACGAAGTCGATCGGCTGGGTGCGCATGATGCGTTCGAGTTCGGCGTGGCGCCGCCCTTCCGATGTGCTGATGCCCACGTAGCGCAGCCGGCCCCGGGCCTTCATCTCGAAGAGGCGCGGCAGGTGGCCTTCCCAGCCGAGCAGGTTGTGCACCTGCATCAGGTCGAAGCGGGGCACGCCCCAGAAGGCGCGCGAGGCCTCCATCTGCGTGTCACCGCGCCCGGCGTCGCCAACCCAGACTTTCTCCGCCGAGAACAGCGATGCCGGATGCCCCAGCCTGGCCAGAGCATGGCCGATGGTGGGCTGCGACGAGCCGTACATGGGCGAGCTGTCGATCAGCCGCCCGCCGGCATCGAAAAAGGCGCGGACGACCTCGGCACAGGCGTCGCGCGCCTTGGGGTCATTGCCGACGTTGAATGTGATCCAGGTGCCCAGGCCCACCACCGGCACGGCCTCGCCGCTGGATGGGATGCGGCGTGTGATCGGGTTGCCGGCGGGCGTGGCGGCCCAGGCGGGCCATGCCAGCGCCAGCGGCGCACCAAGTGCACCGCCCAGCCACTGGCGGCGGTTCGTTCGGGGCCCTGGTATCGCCGGATTCTTCATGCCGCCCTCGCGTTGGGACAAAGCGGTGGGACGCGCGAACGCGCCCCGAAGTTCCGACCCGGGCCTCGCGGAGCTTCAGCCCGCCATCACCTTGCGGACCGCTGCGCGCTTGCCCACGGCCTTGAGCCAGCGTTCCGTGGAGGGCGTGTCGCCCAGTGCACCGTTCGACAGGTCTTTCACGCGCTGGAGCCAGCCGGCCGTGGAGCAGAACGACGGGATGTCGGCCACGGAGTAGTCGCCGGCGAGGAATTCGACCTCGGACAGGCGCTTTTCCTGCACCTTGAACATGCGCACGCAATCGCTGGTGAAGCGTTCGATGGCCGACGGCAGCTTCTCGGGCGAGTCCACGAAATGGTGCAACTGCGGCAGCGCACCGCCCAGGCTACTGGTGCCCCAGATCAGCCAGGCCATGGTGTTGGCGCGGGCGGTGGGCTCGGTGGGCAGCAGGCGGCCCGACGACTCGGCCAGGTAGAGCAGGATCGCTGCCGTCTCGAACACAGCCACCGGCCCGGCGGGTGTGTGGTCGACGATGGCGGGGATCTTGTTGTTGGGCGAGATCTTCAGGAACCCGGGCGCGAACTGTTCGCCCCTGGTGATGTCCACGTTGCGCACGGTGTACTCTGCGCCCGCCTCCTCCAGCATGATCTGCGCCTTGCGGCTGTTGGGGCCCGGGTAGGTGTAGAAGTCGATCATTCCGGCGTTCCTCAGGCGGCGACGGTCTTGGAATCGATCAGTTCGATCTTGTAGCCGTCCGGGTCCTGCAGGAAGGCCAGGTGCAGCGTGTCGTTCTTCATCGGGCCGGCATCGCGGATGATCTTCGCGCCCTTGGCCTTGAGTTCGTCACAGACGGCGTAGATGTTCTCCACCGCGATGGCGATGTGGCCGTAGCCGTTGCCGATCTCGTAGTCGGTGGGCTGGTCCCAGTTGTGAGTGAGCTCGATCACGGCGTGATCGATCTCGGGGCCGTAGCCCACGAAGGCCAGCGAAAAGCGACCTTCGGGGTAGTCCTTGCGGCGCAGCAGCTTCATGCCGAGCAGGTCGGTGTAGAACGCCAGCGATTTTTCCATGTCGCGCACACGCACCATGGTGTGCATCACGCGATGAGGAGTGGGGGTTGTCGTGGTCATGATCGTCTCCAGCAGGTTTGTGGTAGGGTGGTTGATGTCTTTGAGTTGCAGTATCAACTCAAAGCCTAATGACGTTGAGTTGCAATGTCAACAGTATTTCGACTGACTTGCCATTCATGGTTGCTGTATCAACAATGGAGTCTTTCTTGCACACGAAAGAGGAGACTCCATGACGCAACCGCAGACATTCCGGATCGAGGTGCCCCAGGCCACGCTGGGCCGGATCGCCCAGCGCCTCAAGGACTACGAGTGGCCACAGCTGCCCCAGGGCGAGCCCTGGAAGATGGGGACGGACGAGGCCGGTTTGCGCGCGCTGGTCGATCACTGGCTGAATGGTTTTGACACCGCAGCCCAGCTGCAGCGGCTGAACGACCAGCCCCAGTTCCGCGCACAGGCCGGTGGCATCGGGCTGCATTACGTGCACCATCGCAGGACCGGCACACAGGGCCTGCCGGTGATGCTGATGCACGGCTGGCCCAGCAGCTACCTGGAGTACCTTGACGTGGCGCAGGCGCTGGCCGCGGATCGCGATGTGGTGGTGGTGTCGCTGCCCAATACCGGCTTCTCCGACAAATCGGCCACATTGATGGGACCGCGCGCCATGGCCCATGCGGTGCACGCGCTCATGACGCAGGTGCTGGGGTACAAGCGCTATGTCGCGCACGGGTCCGACTGGGGATCGATCCTCGCCAGCTGGCTCGGCAACGATTTCCCCGAGCAGGTCGCCGGCATCCACATGAGCATGATCAGCCCGCGATTCGTGGCCGGTGCAGTGCAGGGGCCGGAAGAGCAGCAATGGCTGGCCGGCTTTCGCGAGCGCTTCGAGGACGATGGTGCGTACTTCCGCCAGCAGACTTCGCGGCCGCACACGCTGGCCTTCCTGCTGGGGGACAGCCCGGTCGGCCTGCTGTCGTGGCAGGCCGAGAAGTTCATGGCCTGGTCCGATCCGGAGCAGGGCAGCGCGAGCGAGAAGATCGCCACGCGTGCGTGGAAGGATCGCCTGGTGCTCAACACTTTGCTGCAACTGGTGAGTGGCACGGCGGCCTCGTCGACCCTGATCTATCGGGGCCTCGCCGTGGAGGGGGCGCCCGGTTTCCCGAACGGGGGGCGCGTGAACGTGCCGGTGGCCATCGCCGCGATGCGCGATCCGGCATTCCCCGCGCCACCGCGTTCGCTGGTGGAACGCGTCTACCGTGTCGAGCGCTGGACCGGGTACGCGCACGGCGGGCACTTCCCGGGTTACGAGGCCCCCGACCTGCTGAACGCCGATCTGACCGCTTTCGCGCAAGGCCTCTAGCCCGCGCGTGCGGCGGGCCGTGCTGCGGGGGAAGGTACAGTACGGCCCTGGTTCAATCTCCCTGAAAGTGGATTCACGATGGCGACTCGTCGCGGCAACACGGCGGTGCGGCAAGGCCGCAAGGTGCTCAACCTCTCGGGTTACGTCACCTTCTATTTCACGGTGCTGGCCAACAAGCTTTCCAGCGGCGCCTCGCGGCTGTACCTCAAGCGCTACGACATCGGCATTATCGAATGGCGTGTGATGGCCATGCTGGCGGTGGAGCCTCGCATCTCGCCGGTGCGCATCTGCCAGATCATCGGCCTGGACAAGGGCGCGGTCAGTCGTGAGATGCGCAAGCTGGAGGCCAAGGGCTACCTCACGGTGGACGAGGATCCGGAAAGCACGCGCCGGCGCACGCTGGAGCTCACGCCCCTGGGCTACGCCATCCACGACGAGATCATCCGCACCGCGCTGGAGCGCGAACGCCGCCTGCTCAAAGGCCTTTCGGCCGACGAGGTCGACACGCTGCTCGATCTGCTGGTGCGCACCACCGCCAACATTCCCCACGTGAACGAGTACGAGCCACCGGCGGACAGCAAGCCGTCGGCTGGTCGCAAGAAGAAGGCCTGACACGCGCCGGCCTCCGGCCCTGCTAGGCGCGGAGCAGGTGCCGGTCGAAGAGCGCATGCAGGCGACTCCAGTGCCGCTCGGCGGCGGGCCGGTCGTAGACCCCGGTGCGTTGTGGAAACACGAAACCGTGTTGCGCGCCGCCATACCACTCCACCCGATGGGCCGTGCCGCTCTGCTGCAAGGCGGCCTCCAGTTGCGCGATGACGCGGGGCTCGGCCCACTTGTCGTTCGTCGCGCAGCCCAGGTACACCTCGCTGCGCAGCCTGCGCGCGAGCAGGTGAGGCGAATCGGGCCGGTCGGTGACGAGATGGGCTCCGTGGATCGAGGCCACGCACGCAACCTGATCGGGAAAGGCCGCCGCGGCGGCGATCACGAAGGGCCCGCTCATGCAGTAGCCCACCGCGCCCACGCGCGCGTGCCGCACCTCGGCCTGCGAAGGCAGCCAGGCGAGCAGCGCTCCGGTGTCCGCCGTGACGCCCGTGTTCGTCAGGTGGCTCATCATCTCGAACAGGCGTGCCATGCCCGCGGGTGTCTGGTCGGTCGAGAATTCGGGCGTGCGGCGGTAGTAGAGGTTGGGTGCCACCACGAAGTAGCCCGCGGAGGCCAGGCGGCGCACCATGGCGTAGATCTCCTCGCGCAGGCCGAAGGCATCCATGTAGAACAGCACGGCCGGAAAGGGGCCACCCTCGTCGGGGCAAGCGGCGAAGGTGTTCATCGTGCCGTCGGGCGTGGCGATGTCGAACCAGTTCTCTTTCATCGTTCGGTCCTCAGAGGTCCAGCACCAGCGTGCCGCGCCCGCGCGAACAGCAGGGGGTCATCTGGTCGCCGCGGGCACGTTCGGCCTCGGTGAAGTAGCCGCCGTCGCGGTGTTCGATCTCGCCCGAGATCACGCGCGTCACACAGGTGCCGCAGATGCCTTGCTCGCACGACACCGGAATGCTCACGCCGTGGCGCTCCAGCGCCGTGGTGATGGACTGGTCCGGCGGGATCTCGATGGACTGCCCGGTGGACGCGATGCGCACGGTCAGCGCATCGCCACCCGCGGGCGCCACGGGTGTGAAGTGCTCGACGTGGATGTGGGGTTCCGGCCAGCCTTGCGCGCGCGCCGCTTGGCACACGTAATCGATGAAGCCCTTGGGGCCGCACACATAGAGGTGTGTGGTGGCCGGGTCTTCCTGCGCAAGCCGGTCCATCTGCAGGCGTTGCGCAGCCGGGCCGTCGTCCAGGTGCACGCGGGTGAGCGGTGCGTAGGGCGCGGTGGCCAGGCGGTCGAGGAAGGCCGCGTGTGCGGCGGAGCGTGCGCAGTAGATGAGCTCGAAGTCATCGTGTGTGTGCCACAGCGCTTCCGCCATGCTGAGCATGGGCGTGATGCCGATACCGCCGGCGAACAGCAGCGAACGCCGCGCGGGTGCGAGCGGAAAGTTGTTGCGCGGCGCACCCACGGTGATCGTGTCACCCTCGGCAAAGCGCTGGTGCATCGCGGCCGAGCCGCCACGGGAGTGGGGCTCGAGCAGCACGCCCAGCAGGTAGCGGTCGGTGTCGCCGGGTGCGTTGCACAACGAGTACTGCCGGGTGAGCTGGGGTCCGATGTGCACGTCGATGTGCGCACCGGCCGTGAAGGCGGGCAGTGGGCGGCGCTGGGGGTCGCGCAATTCCAGGCTCACGATGCCCTGGGCCACCAGGCGCTTCCGGGTGATCTGCAGGTCGAGAAGGGTCATGGAAGAAAAACGGGCCCGCAGGCCCGCTGGTTCATTTGGCCACCGTGATCGGAATCTCGTGTCGCGTGGACGCGCTGACGGGCACCGGCTGCTTCTGCTCCTCGTCGAACATGCGCTTGATGATGCGGCGCAGCTGGACGCGCGTGGCGTCGGACACGATGTCCACCAGGTGCGACTCGCCCCGCTCGTCGATGCGGGCCTGCTGGCCTTCGCAGAAGATCTTGTCTTCCATGAACGCCTCGGCGATGTGGTCGAACAGAAGTTCGGTGGCCTGCGGGTCGTCCTGCTTGTAGCCGTTGGCGGGCGTGAAGAAGTAGAAGCAGGTGTTTTCCGTCTCGGGCGTGAGGCCGTGGAAGATGCGCAGCGAGAAGCCGCCATCGCGGTTGCCGTGCTCGCGCGCGCCGGTGCCGGTCTTCACCGCGCCACTCCACTGCAGGATGTTGCTCGGCGCGGAGAAGGCGAACTCCTGCCAGCGATCGACGTTGCTGCCCCCGAAATCGACCGCCTTGGTGTACGTGGGCGGCGGCACGGAGTTGATCATCCAGCGAACGTACTTGAGGCTCTTCTCGTCGCGCGTCACGTCCATCTCGGCCTTCACGTGCGTCATCGGGTTGCCGCCGATGGTGGTCTTGTGCACGTAGCCCAGGTGGGTCAGGTCCATCAGGTTGTCCACCATCAGCATGTAGCCAGACTTGATGTGATAGAAGCCGTGCTTGTGTGGCCAGTTCTTGTGGTCGTCGTTGTAGGGGTAGTCGACGATCAGGCTCTCATCGGCCAGTGCGGGATCGCCCATCCAGATCCAGATGAACTCGTTCTTCTCGACCACCGGGTAGGCCCGCACCTTCGCCTTCTCGGGGATGCGGTCCTGCCCCGGAATGTGCACGCACTTGCCCGAGCAGTCGTGCACCACTCCGTGGTAGCCGCATTCGATGCCTTCCTCGACCACCGTGCCCAGCGACAGCGGCGCACCCCGGTGGCAGCACATGTCGGCGAGCGCGGCGATCTTGCCGGTCTGCTTGTCACGGAAGAAAACGATGGCCTCGTTGCAGATGCGGCGCGGAAAGGGCTTGTCGGTCACATCTTCCGCCCAGGCGGCGATGTACCAGGTGTTGAGGACGAACATGGTTTTCTCCTGTCTTTCGTGGAAATGCGGGAGGCGTCAGGCGCCGCGCTTGGAATGTTTGGCGATGAGGGCCTTGGCCGAGGTCAGCATCTTCTGGCCGTCGTAGCCGCGTTTGTTCATGTCGGCCACCCAGGCCTCCTCGACATGCGAGGACAGCCTGATGAATTCCCGCGTCTCCGCCTCACCGATGGTGATGATGGTGTTGCCACGATCGCGGGCCGCCTTCACGCCGATCGCATCGCTGTCCTGCGTGACGCCGCCAAAGTGGGCCGAGGTCTCGATGCCCGAGTTGGCGTCGATGACGCGCTTGAGATCGGGTGGCAGGCTGTCGTACTTCGCGCGGTTCATGGCCATCACGAAGGTGCCGGTGTACAGCGCCGGACTGTTCGCGGGGAACTCGCTGTGGAACTTGGTCAGCTCATGCACCTTCACCGAGGGGACCACGTCCCAGGGCATGGCCAGCCCGTTGATCACGCCTTTGGACAGCGCGTCCGGCGTGGCTGGCAGAGGCAGCGGCACCGGCGTGGCGCCGAGCGAGGCCAGCATGCTGGTCACCGGGCGGGTGGGTCCGCGCACCTTCATGCCCTTGAGATCGGCGGGCGACTTGATCTGTTTGTCGACGCTGTGGAACACGCCACGGCCGTGCACGTGCAGTGCCAGCACCTTGGTGTCCTTGAATTCGTCCGGTGCCTCGGTCTGGATGAACTCCCAGTAGGCGCGCGAAGTGGCGCGGGCCTCGGTCATCATGAATGGCATCTCGAACACTTCGCCGCGCGGGAAACGGCCAGCCGAGTAACCGGGCAGTGTCCAGATGATGTCGGCCACGCCATCGCGGGCCTGGTCGTACAGCTGGGGTGGGGTGCCGCCCATCTGCATGGCCGCATAGCCTTCGAACTTGATGCGGCCGCCCGACTCTTTCTCCACCTTCTCCATCCAGGGCTTGAGCATCAGCGTCCAGACGTTGGAGGTGGGCGCCATGAAGGTGTGGAACTTGAGGGTGACCACCTGCTGTGCATGCGACAGCAGGGCAGGGGCGCCCAGGGCGAGAGCTGTGCCCGTCTTGAGCAGGGTGCGGCGTTGAATCATGTCTGTCTCCTGTTGTGGGTGGAACGGTGTCATCTGAACCGGTCGCACCGCATTCACTTCATGGCGGTGAATGTCGGTGGTTTTGGTTGCAATAGCAACTCAAAACGGACGATGCCAGTATTGAGTTGATGTTGCAACTTGGCGGAACCCCGCTTGACGGTTGAATCGCCAGGTGCTATTTGTCATGCCATTTCGGCGGCGGCCTGCGCCCCCGCGTCGACCGACAGCGCGTCGTATTCGAAAAGCCAGTCGTAGCGCGCCCGCACCTTGTCGGCGGCCCACTCGGTGTCGATGTAGGCGTGCGCGCCCTCGGGCGATGCCAGCGCCGGGTTGTGGAAGCGCTTCGCGTTCTCGGCCGACTTCCGCACGATGGCGGAGGTGCGCGCATGGCGCAACCTCTCGTAGCGCAGCAATGCGGTGGCCGGATCATCCGGGCAACCATCCAGACAACGCGCGAGCACCACGCCGTCCTCGATGGCCATCATGGCGCCCTGTGCGAGGAAAGGCAGCGTGGGATGGCAGGCATCGCCGAGCAAGGTCACGCGTCCCAGGCCCCACCGAGGCAGTGGGTTGCGTCCCATCAGGGCCCATTTGAAGGGCTTGCCCAGCCGTTCCACCATGGCCAGTACGTCGGCGTGCCAGCCGGGAAAGTCGGCCCGGCACTCGTCCACCGAGCCCTGTTCCGTCCAGGACTCCTTCTGCCAGGCCGCGCGCTCGACGATACCGACAAAGTTCATCAACTCGCCATTGCGCAGCGGGTAGGTGATGACGTGCGCTCCGGGTCCCACCCAGTTGGTGCCGACCGGACGCCGCAGATGCTCGGGCAGGTCGGCGGCGGGTATCACGCCGCGCCAGGCCATGCAACCGGTGTAGCAGGGGTCGTCGTCCCCGTGCAGCACCTGCCGCACCCGGGAATGCACCCCGTCCGCACCGATCAGCGCGCCGGCGCGGTGCACGGTGCCATCCTCGAAGCGCAGCTCCACCCCTTCTTCGTCCTGTGCCACCGCGATCAGTCGCGCGTTCAGGTGCAGCGCCTGCGGCCGCAGGGCCTGGATGGCCCGCACCAGCACGCCGTGCAGGTCGGCACGGTGCATCATGAGGTAGGGCGACCCGTAGCGCTCCACCGACTCGGCGCCCAGGTCGAACAGGCGCCAGGTGTCGCCGCTGTGCCAATGGCGGATTTCCTTCGCGGCGGGCTGGCTGGCGCAGCGCAGCATGTCCTGCTGAAGCCCGAGCGCGAACAGGCAGCGCGTTCCATTGGCGCTGAGCTGAATGCCCGCGCCCACTTCGCCGAAGGCGCTCGCCTGTTCGAAGATGTCCACCTGGAAGCCGCGCTGCAGCAGGGCGAGCGCCGCGGTGAGTCCACCAATGCCGGCGCCGGAGACGGCGATGCGGGTCTTTCGGTACATGGGTGTCGGGTCTTTCCTGATAAGGTTGCAACGTCAACTGAATTGCAGCACCATGCGAACCATGTGTGAAGTTTGTTTATGAAATGGATTGATTTCACCTGCTTATGAATGTCAGCACCCGTCAGCTGCAGGCCTTTCTCGCGGTGGCGCGCCTGCAGAGCATCACGCGCGCGGCCGAGCAGATCCACCTCTCGCAGGCTGGTCTGAGCCTGCTGTTGCGCGAAATGGAATCGCAGCTGGGTGTGCGCCTGTTCGACCGCACCACGCGATCCGTGACGCTCACCGACGGTGGCCGCCAGCTGCTGCCCGCGGCCGAGCGCATGCTGCGCGAATGGGCCGATGTCTCCGGGCGCATCGACAAGCTCTCGGTCGATGTGGCGCACACCCTCACCGTGGCGGCCACGCCGCTGGTCTGTTCCAGCGTGATGCCGGTGGTGCTGCGCACGCTGCAGAGCAGCCACCCCCACACCACCGTGGTGGTGCGCGATGTGGAGCGCAGCCACATCGAAGCGCTGGTGCTCTCCGGCCAGGTCGACATGGCGCTCGGCATCCTGTTCAAGGCGGCCTCGGGCATCCGGCGGCAGCGCCTGCTCTCGCTGCCCCTGGTGTGCGTGAGCCCGCGCGAGTGGCCTGCCGGCAGCGGCAAGCCGCGTCGGCTGCAGCACAGCCACGTGAGCTGGGCCGACCTGGCCGATGTGCCGCTCATCGGCCTGCCCGTGGGCAATCCGATCCAGCAGGTGATCGACCAGCGGCTGCGCGAGATCGGCCGCGCCAACGAGGACCGCATCACCTTCAACAACCTGCACAGCGTGGTGGCGATGGTCGAGGCCGGTTACGGCGCGGCGGTGATGCCGGCCTTCGTGCAGGGTGCCTGCAGCCGCTACGCGGTGAACGTGTCGGTGATGACCGGACCCGAGGTGCCGCTCGATTTCTTTGCCATCACACGCAAGGGCGCCGAGACCACCGACGCGGCCCGCGCCTTTCTCTCGGCCTTTGCCGCCCAGCTTCGCGAATACCCCCAACTGGAAACCTGAGGAGACCTCCGTGACCGACCATGCCGCGCTGCCCGCGCCCCCGCTTCACAGCGAACGCACCGGCGAGGGCCCCGGCCTGCCGCTTGTGCTCATCCATCCGATTGGTGCCTCGCTGCGCTTCTGGGACGCGCTGCTGCCCCACCTCGCCGGTCACGGCCCGGTGGTGCGCTGCGACCTGCGTGGGCACGGCGGCAGTGCCGTCGTGCCAGGCGAGGGCCACATCGACGCGTTCGCGGACGACCTGCTGCGCCTGGCCGATGCCCAGGGCCTGGAGCGTTTCGATGTGTGCGGTGTGTCGCTCGGCGGCATGGTGGCGCTGGCCGTAGCGGCGCGCGCCGGTGCCCGGGCGAACCGTGTGGTTGTGAGTTCGACGGCGGCCGCCGTGGCACCGCCGCCCAACGGCTGGAACGGCCGCCGCGAGGCCGCGTTGAAAGACGGCATGGCGCCGCTGGCCGGACCGATGGTCGAGCGCATGTTCAGCCCGGCATTCCGCGCCACGGGCGATCCGATCATCGGCACACTGAGGAGCGTCTTCGAAGGCATGAGCCCCGTCGGCTACGCAGGCGCCGTCTCCATCCTGCGCGATGCGGACCTGGGTTCTCGACTGGCGCATGTCACATCACCCACCCTCGTGGTCGCCGGATTGCAGGACCCGCTGTGCCCGCCGGCGAAGCAGGAGGCACTGGTCAGTGCGCTGCCCCACGCACGGTGCGTCACGCTGGACTGCGGGCACTTTCCGCCGGTGGAGCAACCTGCGGCTTTCGCGAGGTTGTTGGGCGAACACCTGACGGGTTGAAAGCTCAGGCGCCCGGGGAGCTCCCGTCGTCCCTGAGGGGCCGTGGCGCCCCGTGGCTGACCGAGGGCGGGATCTCGCCCTCGCCCGGATTGCCGATGCGGCGGCGGAACAGCTCGGTGCGCGCCAGCAGGATGGTGGTCACCGGCACCGTGAGCGAGAGGAAGATGATGATCAGCCAGGCGTGCAGCGAGAGCCGTTCGTCCTGCGCCGAGAAGTAGATGATGGTTGCCAGCGTGACGCACCAGGCAGAGAAACTGAAGGCGAGCGCAGGCGGGTGCATGCGCTGGAAAAAGCTCTTGAAGCGCACCACGCCAATGGCGGCAGAGAGCGTGAAGATGCCGCTGAGGATCAACAGCAGTGCCACCGGGATCTCGGCCCAGAGCGATACACCGGCCGGCATCATCATTCGATCACCTCGCCGCGCAGCAGGAACTTGGCCATGGCGGCCGAACTGACGAAGCCGAACACGGCGATCAGCAGGGCGGCCTCGAAGTACATGGCGCTGCGGTAGCGGATGGCCAGCACCATCAGCACCAGCATGCCGATGGTGTAGATCAGGTCCATCGCCAGCACGCGGTCCTGCGCCGAGGGGCCCCGGTACAGGCGCAGCAGCGCCAGCGACATCGCGAGCACGTAGCACGCCAGCGCGAAGACGATGGCGCCGAACAGGAAGGGGCTCATTCGAAGATCTCCATCAGAGGGCGCTCGTAGCGCGTCTTGATCAGTTGGATGTCCAGCTCCGGGTCCTGCATGTCGAAGATGTGGACCAGCAGCGCGCTGCGGTCGAGCGCCAGCTCGGACCAGACGGTGCCCGGGATCACGCACATGATGGCGGCCAGCACCGCCAGGCCATTGGGGTCGCGCAGGTCCAGCGGCACCACGACGAACCCGCCCTGCGCCATGCGCTCGCCGCGCGACAGCGTACCGATGAGCACGCGGAAGTTGGAGCCAATCACGTCCTTGCCGACCTGCATGAACAGCTTGAACGCCACCCAGGGCCGCTTGAAAGTGACCGGCGTCGGGCGCAGCGACTGCGTGAGCAACGGCACCGCGAAGCCGAGCACGATGGCCATGATCCACTGGCCCAGGCTGTAGGGGTTGTTGAGCACGAGCCACAGCGCGACCAGCGCCAGCGACAGCAGGGGTGCGGGAAACAGGCGTCGCATCATGGCCGCGTCTCCGGAGCCGGAACGCCCAGGCGTTCGGCGTTGGTGGCAGTGGGCAGGGGGCGGGCGGAGAACACCGCATCGATGTAGCCCGCCGGGTGGTACAGCGAACTCGCCGTGGCCGAGGTGTAGCGCATCACGGCCTCACCGCGCACCGTGAAGAGCACGCACAGGGCGATCAGCACGGCGATGGGCACGAACTCGGCCACGCGCAGCAGATGCGCGCCTCGCTCCATGGGGGCCCAGAAGAAACGGATGCCGGTTCGGGAGAGCGCGACCATCGCGAACAGACCGGAGACGATGATCAGCACCACCAGCGCCCAGCTGGCCGAGCTCACGGCAGGTGCCTCGTTCTGCAGCGGCAGCAACGCCGAGAGCATGGCGAACTTGCCGATGAAGCCCGAGAGCGGTGGCAGGCCCGCCACCAGCACCGTGCAGCAGATGAAGGCCAGACCCAGCAGGGCGGTCGAAGCCGGGATGGCCCGGCCGATCAGCACTTCCTCGTCTTCATCGAGGTTGGCGGTCCTGGCGATTTCCAGATCGGCCAGCGCGAAGGGCAGGTGGTCTTCCTCATCCTCGGGCGCGCGCTGGCGTGCCGGATCGGTGCGCTGGCGGTCCATCAGCTCGGCGAGCAGGAAGAAGGCCGCCACGGCCATGGTGGAACTGGGCAGATAGTACAGCGCGCTGGCGGTGAGTTCCGGCCGGGCGAAGCCGATCACGGCCATCAGCGTGCCCGAGGACACGATGACCGCGTATCCGGCCAGCCGTGCCGGCCGCTGCGAGGCCAGCATGCCCAGCGCGCCGAAGGCCAGCGTGGCCATGCCGCCCCAGGCCAGCCACTGGCTGCCGAAGCCCGCCGACGCGCCGGCTTCGGGCGAGAAGAACAGGGTGGACAGCCGCAGCAGCACGTAGACGCCCACCTTGGTGAGCAGCGCGAACACCGCCGCCGACGGCGCGCTGGCACTGGAGTACGCGGGCACCAGCCAGAAGTTGAGCGGCCACATGGCGGCCTTGGCCAGGAAGGCCACGGCGAGGACGGCGCAGGCAGCGTGCAGCAGCGCCCGGTCGGCCGCGGCCACCTGTGGAATGCGCGCGGCGATGTCGGCCATGTTGAGCGTGCCGGTGACACCGTAGATCATGGACGCGCCGATCAGGAACAACGAGGACGCGACCAGGTTGATCGAGATGTAGTGCAGGCCCGACTTCACGCGCGACGGCCCCGAGCCGTGCAGCAACAGGCCGTAGGACGCGGCCAGCATGACCTCGAAGAACACGAACAGGTTGAACAGGTCCCCGGTGAGGAAGGCGCCGTTCAGGCCCATGATCTGGATCTGGATCAGCGGGTGGAAGTGCGCGCCCGCCTTGTGCCAGCGGGCCAGCGCGAAGAACAGCGCCATCAGCGCGACCATCGCCGCCAGCAGCAGCATGAGGCCGGAGAGGCGGTCGAGCACCAGCACGATGCCGAAGGGCACGTCCCAGTTGCCCGGCAGGTAGACGCCGAACGCACTCGGTCCGTCGCCCTGCTTGCTCCACCACAGCAGCGCCAGGGCCACCGCCAGGTTGAGCACGGCGGCGAACAGGCTGATGGCGGCCTTGGTGCGGTGCTGCCGGTCGCGCAGGAACAGCAGCACGCACGCCGTCACCAGCGGCAGCAGGATGGGCGCGATCATCAGGTGCGGCATCAGCGCCACGACGATCGACTGGATCGGTCCTCCCGTCACTCCGCGTCTCCCTGTCCGTCCACGTGGTCATTGCCGAAGAAGCCACGCTGCGCCAGCAGCACGACCAGGAACAGCGCGGTCATGGCAAAACCGATGACGATGGCGGTGAGCACCAGTGCCTGAGGCATCGGGTCGTCGTACTGCAGCAGTGTCGCTTCCAGCCCGGGTGTGAGAACGGGCTCGCTGTCCACCGACAGGCGCCCCATGCTGAAGATGAACAGGTTCACGCCGTAGCTCAGCAGGCACAGGCCCATGATGACCTGGTACGTGCGCGGGCGCAGCATCAGCCACACACCGCAGGCGGTGAGGGCGCCAATCGCGATGGCCATGACGAGTTCCATCAGGCGGCTCCTTCTTGTTGTGCCGGATTCTCCTGCTCGGCCACCTTGGCCTGGCGATGGCCGCGCACGGACTGGTGGCCCAGCGCGGTCAGGATCAGCAGGGTGGCGCCCACCACCAGGGTGAAGACGCCGATGTCATAGAACAGCGCGCTGGCGACGTGGATGTCGCCCAGCAGCGGCAGGTGCAGGTGGGCCGTGTGCGTGGTGAGGAACGGATAACCGAACCAGAACGCGCCCAGGCCCGTCGCGGTGGCGGTGAGCAGGCCCGCCGCGATCCAGCGCTGCGGCATCAGCTGCATGTTCGCCTCCACCCACTGCGTGCCGGAGACGATGTACTGCAGGATGAACGCGGTGGACAGCACCAGCCCGGCCACGAAGCCGCCGCCGGGCTCGTTGTGACCGCGCATGAAGAGGTAGACCGCGATCACGGCGGCAATCGGCAGCAGCAGGCGCACCAGCACCGCCGGCACCATCAGGTAACCCTGCGCCGTGTCGTCCGCCAGTTGTGGATTGATGAGGTCGGTGTCCAGGTCGGCCGGCAGCGCGCGCTGCTGGGCCGTGAGCTCGGCGCTCTCCGGTGCGGGACGGAAGCGGCGCAGCAGCGCGTACACCGTGAGCGCGACGATACCCAGCACGGTGATCTCGCCCAGCGTGTCGAAGCCCCGGAAGTCCACCAGCATCACGTTGACCACATTCGTGCCGCCACCCTCGGGCAGCGACCGCTCCAGGAAGAACGGCGAGATGCTCTGCGGGAACTCGCGCGTCATCACCGCATACGACAGGCCGGTCATGCCGGCACCGGCCGCCAGTGCCAGCACGAGGTCGCGCGAACGCCGCCCTTTGGCCTTGACGCGCTGCCACAGTGGCTCGGCCTGGTCCTGCACCTCCAGCCGCTTGGGTAACCAGCGCAGGCCGAGCAGGATGAGCACCGTGGTCACCGCCTCCACCGACAGCTGCGTGAGTGCAAGGTCGGGCGCAGAGAACCAGGCGAAGGTGATCACGGTGGTGAGCCCCGACACGCTCATGAGCGCGAGTGCGGTAAGGCGGTGGTACTTGGCCTGCCAGACCGCGCCCACGGCTGCGCCCACACCCACCACCCACAGCAACGCGAACATGGGCGAGAACGGCAGCAGCTCGCGGTCGCCGGGTGTCAGCGCCGCGCCGGGTGTAGCCAGCCGGAACGCGGCCACCGATCCCACCACCGTGACCAGCACCAGCAGGAACAGCTGAGGCTGCAGCCGGCGCGTGCCCAGCAGGCGCAGCAGGCTGCGGCTGCCCGCCGTGAGCCGCGCCATGACGTGGTGAAACGCGCGTTTGCCGCTGTAGCGGCCCACCACCGGCGCGCGCTCGATGTGGCCCCCATACAGCGGCTTGCGCAGCAGCAGGTACAGCACGATGCCGCCGGCGAGTGCGAGGAAGCTCATCCACAGCGGCAGGTTGAAGCCGTGCCACACCGCCAGGTCGAACTCGGGCAGGTCTCCACCCACCACCGGCAGGGCGGCCGTGCCCAGGATGTGCTGGATGGACCATTGCGGCAGGATGCCCACCACCAGACAGGCGAGCACGAGGATTTCGATCGGCACGCGCATCCAGTGCGGCGGTTCGTGCGGCACGCGCGGCAGGCCGGCGCAGGTGTCGGGGCCGAAGAACACGCGCGCGGTGAAGCGCAGGGAGTACGCCACGCTGAACATGCCCGCCACCACCGCAGCCGTGGGCAGCAGCTTCTGGAACCAGGGCGCCGCGCTCACGAACACCGCTTCGGTGAAGAACATCTCCTTCGAGATGAAGCCATTGAGCAGCGGCACGCCCGCCATGGCCGCCCCTGCCACCATGGTCAGGGTGGCCGTCACCGGCATGTAGCGCGCCAGGCCCGAGAGCCGCCGGATGTCGCGTGTGCCGGCCTCGTGGTCGATGATGCCCACGGCCATGAACAGCGAGGCCTTGAATGTCGCGTGGTTGATGATGTG
This sequence comes from Hydrogenophaga laconesensis, assembly GCF_031457235.1. Classification (NCBI taxonomy): domain Bacteria; kingdom Pseudomonadati; phylum Pseudomonadota; class Betaproteobacteria; order Burkholderiales; family Comamonadaceae; genus Hydrogenophaga; species Hydrogenophaga laconesensis. Next base: position 365,279 of record NZ_JAVDWE010000002.1, on the reverse strand, counting down.
GAACACCGCCGCCACGGCAGCCAGCGGGCTGTTCATGCCGAGCAGCGTGGTGATCAGGCCCAGGTGCGAGATGGTCGAGTACGCCAGCAGGCCCTTGAGGTCGTTCTGGAAGATCGCCGCGAAGCCGCCAATGAGCAGCGTGATCAGGCCCGAGCAGGTGACGATCCAGAACCATTCGTCGGTGCCGGCGAGCACCGGCCACAGGCGTGCCAATAGGAACACGCCGGCTTTCACCATGGTGGCGGAGTGCAGATAGGCCGAGACCGGGGTGGGCGCGGCCATCGCGTGCGGCAGCCAGAACTGGAACGGGAACTGCGCGCTCTTGGTCAGCGCGCCCAGCAGGATCAGGATCAGCGCCGTGCTGTACAGCGGGTGCTGGCGCACCACGTCGCCAGCGAGCAGCACCACGTCGAGGTCGTAGCTGCCGACGATGTGGCCGAGCACCAGCACGCCGGCGAGCAGGCACAGGCCGCCCGCGCCCGTCACGGTGAGCGCCATGCGCGCGCCGCGCCGCGCGTCGCGGCGGTGGTGCCAGTAGCCGATCAGCAGAAAGGAGAACAGGCTGGTGAGCTCCCAGAACAGCACCAGCTGCACCAGGTTGCCCGAGAGCACCACCCCGCTCATGGCGCCCATGAAGGCCAGCAGGAAGGAGAAGAAGCGCGGCACCGGGTCGTCGGGCGACATGTAGTAGCGCGCGTACAGCACCACCAGCGAACCGATGCCCAGCACGAGCATGGAGAACATCCAGGCGAAGCCGTCCATGCGCAGCACGAAGTTCAGGCCGAGCGAGGGCAGCCACACGAACTCCTGCCGTATGACGCCGCCGGCCGCCACTTCGGGGAAGTACATCGCGGTCTGCACCGCGCAGAACAGCGCGATCGCGCCGGCCAGCGTGGATTCGGTGTTGCGCGCGTTCGCGGGCAGCAGCGCAGCGAGCAGGCTGCCCAGGAAAGGGAGGGCGACGAGGAAGATCAGGGAGAAGTGCATGGGCCTTCGAGTTTAGTGGCATGAGTTCCGCCGCCCCCGAGGGGTTCCCTGGCGCCTGAAAACACCTCTCGATCTGTGGCACGATGCCCGGTTGCCTTCGTGCCTGCCCCTCGCGTTCCATGACCTCTCGCCGCCACGGCCCCCTGATCGCCAACCTCGTCGCCCAGCTCGCCTTCGGCCTGCTCGCCATGACCATCTGCATTCCGTCCATGCAGGAGTGGGGAACGATCTTCGGTTCGAGCCAGGCGGCGGTGCAGCTGACCTTCAGCGGGTACGTGGTGGCCTATGGCGGCCTGCAGCTGCTCTACGGCCCGCTGTCGGACCGGCTCGGGCGCAAGAAGATCCTGCTGCTCGGCCTGTCGCTGGGCAGCCTGGGCTCGCTGCTGGCCGCGCTGTCGGTCGACCTGTTCATGCTCACCGCCGCGCGCGTGCTGCAGGGCGCAGGCTGTGCCGCCGGCATGGTGGTGGGCCGGGCCATGGTCCAGGACTTGTTCGAGGGGCCTGAGCGCACGCGCGTCATGGCCTACATCGGCATGGCCATGGGCCTGGTGCCACCGCTGGCCACCATCATCGGCGGGCAATTGCACGTGCGCCTGGGCTGGCAGGCCAACTTCGTGCTGCTGACCGTGCTGGGCGTGGTGCTGTTCATCGCGGCCTGGCGCGGCCTGCCAGGCCACACGCCGCCCGCCGCCCCGTTGCAGACGCACTGGTTGCGCGACATGGTCACGTCCTATGCGCAGCTGGCCCGCGCGCCCGGCTTCCTGCTGTACGTGGCGGTGCTCTCCATGACCACCGCCACCTTCTATGCCTTCCTCGCGGGCGCGCCCATCGTGCTGGGCAGCTACGGCGTGGGGCCTGCGGGCATCGGCTACTACATCATGATCGTGCCGCTGGCCTACATCGTCGGCAACTACCTCACCACCCACCTGGTGCACCGCGTCGGTGAACGCCTGGTGATGCGGCTGGGACAGGGCAGTGCGCTGGCAGGCATCGGGCTGATGCTCGTGCTTGCGCTGGTCGGGGTCGACACGCCGCTGGCGCTGTCGTTGCCCCTGTTGCTGCTGGGCATGGGGCATGGCCTGCTGGTGCCGCCCACGCTCATCGGCACGGTCGGCCTGCTGCCGGCGCTGGCCGGCTCGGCCGCAGCCGTGGCCGGCCTCATGCAGCAGATCATGGGTGCGGTGGGGGGCTTCGTGGTGGGCCTGGTGCCGCACGACGGCGCGGTCAACCTGGGCTGGCTCATGCTCCTGCTGTCGGTGGGCGCGGCTGTCGCCATGGTGTTGCTGCAGCGCAGCATGGCCAGCGCCCGGCGCGCGGGCTGAATGCGCCTTGCGCGCAGGGGTACCGGTATACTGGCCGGACCATGCGCCGCTGGCTCGTTGCCGTCTTTGCCCTGCACTTCCTCCTGAGTGTGGGTGCATTCGCATTCGGCCAGTTGCCCGCTGACGCACCGTCGCAGGTGCAGGAGCATCTGATGGCGGAAGCGGCGACGCCAGGCCAGCCAGCCTCCGACGGCACGCTGAAGGCCTCGCACCCGCAAGACCACGGCCTCACCGATACCCAACCCGACTTGCCCGAATGCCTGGACGTGCTCATCGCCGCGTCCAGCCGGGGCGAGCCGCTGCGCACGCCTTCACCACCCCTGGTGCAGGACCTGACGCCGCCCGTGCTCGACGGGCCCCAACGGCCGCCACGCGGCACGTTCGTCCTCGCCTGACCCTTCCCGGCGCGCGACCGTCCTGACGGCGCCGCCTGCTGTGCGGGTCTGGTCAGGCGCGCCCTGTGGCGCCCCAGCTTGACGCCACCTGCCGGCCTGCAAGGCCGTCAGCGCTGAACAGGCCTTTCAACCCTCTCCAACTGTTTTTCCTCAAGGACCACCATGAATCCGCATCTTGACCTTTCCTCCCCTGCCGTCGCCGGCCAGGCCGTCGCCGTCGAGCGCAACCGTGTGCTGCGCAACACCTACTGGCTGCTCGCGCTGTCCATGGTGCCCACCGTGCTGGGTGCCTGGCTGGGTGTGGCCACCGGCATCACCGCGCCGCTCACCGGCTTCCTGGGCATCGCGGTCTTCCTGGGCGGGGCGTTTGCCTTCATGTTCGCCATCGAGAAGACCAAGAACTCCGCCGCCGGCGTGCCCGTGCTGCTGGCCTTCACCTTCTTCATGGGCCTGATGCTCTCGCGCCTGGTGGGCTCGGTGCTGGGTCTGGCCAATGGCGCCGGGCTGATCATGACGGCCTTCGCCGGCACGGGCGCGATCTTCCTCGGCATGGCCACGCTGTCCACCGTCATCAAGCGCGACCTGGGCAACATGGGCAAGTTCCTGTTCGTCGGCGTGATCATGCTGATCGTCGCGGGCATTGCCAACGTGTTCATCCAGTCCGGCGCGCTCATGATCACGCTCTCCGTGCTGGCCATCGGCATCTTCTCTGCCTTCATCCTGTACGACCTCAAGCGCGTGCGCGACGGCGAGGAAACCAACTACATCACCGCCACCCTCGGTGTGTACCTCAGTCTGTTCAACATCTTCCAGAGCCTGCTGGCCCTGCTGGGCCTGGCGGGCGGCCGCGAGGAGTGAGAACCCCCTGCATGAAGCCTCCGGCCCGCGCGCGCCGGGGCTTCGCCGCGCCCGCTTTTCCCCATTCATCACGGAAGCTCGGCCAACACCGAGCGCCCATCCCCTCATGGAAATTGCCTTACTGTTCGCGCTGATCCTGCTCAATGGCGTCTTCGCCATGTCAGAGATCGCGCTGGTCACCGCCCGCAAGGCGCGTCTGCAGAAACTCATCGACGAAGGCGATGGCGCCGCCGCAGCGGCCGTCAAGCTCGGTGAAGACCCCACCCGATTCCTCTCCACCATCCAGATCGGCATCACGTCCATCGGCGTGCTCAACGGCATCGTCGGCGAGGCCGCGCTGGCCGCGCCGCTGTCGCAATGGCTCACCGAGCTCGGCCTGCCCGCGCCGTACAGCACCTACGGTGCCACCGGTCTGGTGGTCGTGCTCATCACCTACTTCTCCATCGTGGTGGGCGAGCTGGTGCCCAAGCGGCTGGGCCAGTCGCATCCCGAGGCGCTGGCGCGGTTGGTGGCGCGGCCGATCGACTGGCTGGCGGTGGCCACCAAGCCGTTCGTGCTGTTGCTCTCGGTGTCCACACGCGCGCTCATGAAGCTGCTGGGCATCAAGGAAAACGGCGCCAGCGCAGTGACCGAGGAGGAGATCCACGCCATGCTCGCCGAAGGCACGACGGCCGGCGTGATCGAATCGCACGAGCACACCATGGTGCGCAATGTGTTCCGCCTGGACGACCGGCAGATCGGCTCGCTCATGGTGCCGCGCAGCGATGTCGCCGTGCTCGATCTCGATCAGACTTTCGAGGTCAACATGGCGCGCGTCGACGCTTCCGACCATGCGCGCTTTCCGGTCGTGCGCGGCAACCTGGGCAATGTGGTGGGCGTGGTCAACGCGCGGCAGTGGCTCTCGCAGGCCTTGCGCGGCGCGAAGCGCGAGCTCGGCGAGCAACCCTTGCAGGCGCCGCTGTACGTGCCCGAGACCATCACCGGCATGGAGCTGCTCGACAACTTCCGCCAGTCCGACGTGCACATGGCCTTCGTCATCGACGAGTACGGCGAGGTGCAGGGCATCGTCACGCTGCAGGACCTCATCGAGGCGATCACCGGCGAGTTCAGTCCGCGCGACCCCGAGACCTCGTGGGCCATGCTGCGTGAGGACGGCAGCTGGCTGCTCGATGGCCACATTCCCGTGCCCGAACTCAAGGACCGCCTCAACCTGGACACCGTGCCCGATGAGGAGCGGGGCCGCTACCACACCCTCAGCGGCATGATGATGCTGCTCACAGGTCGCCTGCCGCGCGAGGCCGACACCGTGACCTGGGAAGGCTGGCGCCTGGAGATCGTGGACATGGACGGCCGCACCATCGACAAGGTGCTGGCCACGCGCGAGGTGCCGCCCGAAGCGGGCGTGGCCGGACTGATCTCGGTGGCTTCGTGATGCGCGGCGCCTGCAAGACCGCGCTGGTGCTGGCGCTGGCCGCCGCACTGGCCGCCTGCGCGGACGGCTACCCCAGTGAGGATGGCGCGCTCATCCTCAGCCACGACATGAAGCTGGAGAAGGCGATAGGTGCGATGCACCACCTGGGCCACCAGCGGCATCTCCATTACCACTGGCACTACGAACTGCTGCCCGGCTGCGTGCTGGAGGCGCAGGCCAAACGGTTTCTGCGCAACCGGGAGCCGGTGGAGGTGGCGCTGCGGCGTTCGGCCACGGTGGTGGAGAAGGATGTCACCACCGGCAGCCACACGGTGCGTGTGTTGCCCTCGGACGACACGGTGGGTGTGGTGGTGCTCGAGGGCGTGGGCGAACACGACGCCCTGCAGATGAAGTGGCTGCTGGACTTCCTGCCGCGCCATTGCGGCACCTGATCGTCCCCCCCTGGGCGATCACATTTCGCCGAGCGCCATTTCCGACAGCACGTCGAGTTGCATCAGCTCTTCCACGACGGGATCGGGGCGTTGCCAGGTCGCCAGCGCGATCAGCAGCGCAGCGGCCAGCAGCGCGCCGCTCCCCAGCCACAGCGTTCGGCGTGCGGTGCCGGGTGCGCGCAGCGTGGCCCCCGAAGCCCACGCGGCCACGGGCTCTGTGGCCGCGTGGCGCTGCCGCCACTGCGCGAGCACGCGCGCTTCCAGCGCGTCGCTGTCGCCCACCGCGGCGGTGTCCAGCCCGCTGCGCAGCCGCGCGCGCAGGTCGTGGTCCTCATGGGTCGGATGTGGCGTCATGCGGCACCGCCTTTCAGGGCCCGGCGCAGGCCTGTCTTGGCGCGGTGCAGCAGCTGGTGCGCGCTGTTGGCGTCGATCCCCAGCGCCTGGCCGATGTCGGCCGCGCTCGCGTCGGCATACGCCCACATGGCGATCGCCAGGCGCTGGCGCGCGGGCAGGCGGGCCAGCGTGTCCTGCAGGTGTTGCAGCGACACCGAAGCCACGGCATCGGCATCGCCGCCGGCCAGTGCCTGCTGCTGGTCCTGCAGCGCGACCAGGTCGGCGGGTTCCATGCCCAGCTCGCGGCGCCGCACCAGCTGCGTGCGGCAGCGGTTGAGCACGATGGTGTTGAAGTAGGTGGAGAGTTGCGCGCCGCGCGTGTCATCCGGGCGCGCGCTCCACAGCCGCAGGAACGACTCCTGCACCGCGTCCTCCGCGTCTTCCTGGCGACCCAGCATCTGCCGCGCCATGGCCAGGGCGGACGGGGTCAGCAGCTGGACGAGTGAGCGGGCGCTGTCTGGGTCGCCGTCGCAGGCGCGTTGCCACAAGGCCCAGCCGTCCTCGCGGGCGGTGCCGAGCCAGCGCCGCGCTGCCTGGCGCGTGGTGTCGAGCAGGCCGACCGCGAGCAGGAGTCGGGGACGCAGCGGGTCCGGTGTGGGCGACAGGATGAGGGTGTGCATGATGGCCGTTCTCAACGGGGGGGCAGTTTCTCGCGCAAGGCGGCGCGCTCTTCCGGGCTCAGGCGGGACAGCATCTCCCGGCGCTGCTGCAACAACTGGCGGCGCTCCTGCGGCGTCATGGCCTGGATGCGTTCCCGCCGCTGCTCCGCCAGGTCCTGCCGCTCCTCGGTCGACAGCGACTGCCAGCGTTCGCGCGTCTGGCCCGCGAGGGCCTGGCGCTCGGCGGGCGTGAGCTGCTCCAGCCGCTCGCGCACCCGGGCGCGGTAGGCCTGGCGCTCGGCGGGTGTGGCGGCCGCCAGTTCGCGCTGGATGGCAGCGCGCCGTTCGCTCTGCTGTTGCGGGGTGAGGCGAGCCCAGGCCTGGGGATCGGGGACTTCGGGTGCGGCGTGGACCGCACCGGTCCACAGCACGGCAAGGCTCAGGCAGGTGCGCAGCAGGGCGTTGCGCATCATGCCCTCCACAGGTCCTGCGTGGCCATCGGCGCGCCGGGCAGCACACGTGCCATGGCCGCCTGGCCCACACCGAGGTGGCGCTGCACCAGTGGGGCGAGCAGGCTGCGCACGTCGCGCGTGGGGCGCAGGTCGCGGCCGTCCAGCAGCGCCTGGCGGCCCAGGCCGGGCCAGTCGGTGAGCACACGGCCGCCGGCCACCGCACCACCGGCGAGGAACGCCACCCCCCCGGTGCCATGGTCGGTGCCGCCGCTGCCGTTGAGTGCGACCGAGCGGCCGAATTCCGTCATCACCAGCACGCTGGTGTCGGCCCAGCGCTCACCGAGCGCCTCGCGCAGTGCGGCCAGCCCGCCGTCGAGCGCACCCAGTTGCCGTTGCAGCCGCCCGACCTGTTGCGTGTGGGTGTCCCAGCCGTCGAAGTCCAGCCAGGCCACGTCCGGCCCGCCGGGTTCGGCGAGGAAATGCCCGGCCTGGCGGGCAAGGACCGCGAACGCCGCCGCGCTGCCGGCACCGCCGCCCATGCCAGGCCCGCGTGTGCCCGCGCCCAGCGTCTCGCGCTGCGCCAGTGCCTGTTCGAGCAGTCCGGCCAGCGCCGGATCGTTCGCGTACGTCTGCGCGATGCGCGCCATCAGGTCCGCATCGGGCGCGGCCCCGCGCGTGGGCGTCCAGGTGCTGGCGCCGCGCGCGCCGCGCAACGCGACCGGCATGGCGGGGCTCAGGGCCACGCCACGCTGGCCACCGGTTTCCAGCGCGCGGCCCAGCCAGCCCGTGGCGAGTTCGAAGGGCCGCTGCCCCCCGCTCTCCAGTAGTTGCTGGGCGTCGAAGTGCGATCGCTCACGGTACGGGCTGGCCACGGCGTGCGCCACCAGCAACTGGCCCTGGGTGTACCAGCCGTGCAGCGTGGGCAGGGCCGGGTGCAGCGCGAACGTCGCGTCCAGCGGCAGAGGTGCTACCGGGTTGGCGGTGGGGGTGTCGGGTGGCGGCCGCAGGCTGTTCCACTGCGGGTCACCGATGGCGGGCACGGCGGCCAGGCCGTCCAGCGCGCCGCGCAGCATCACCACCACCAGCTGGCCGCGCGCCTGCGGCGTGGTCGCGAAGGCCGCCCGCATGCCATGGCCGCCCAGCAGCAGGCCCGCGCCAGCGGCCTGCAGCCACTGGCGGCGGCGCCAGCCGGAGTCGGGCGGCAGGAGGGTAGACGGTGCGTGTGTCATGGGCGCTCCAGGGGGTTCAACGGCGCTGGAATTCGGGGCTGGCAAGCAGCAGCGTGAGCGCCTGCGCGCCGCTTTCGGCGCGCGCGATCTGCTGCCGGCTTTCGCCGGAGAGGGCGGGGCCCCAGGCCAGGTCGGCGAGTTGCCGTGCGTCGGCCAGGTTGCCGTTGGCGCGGCCCACAGCCATCGCCCATTCGACCCGCTTGAGCAGCGCATCGGGGCCGAGCCAGTCGTCGTGCCGATCGGGCCAGCCCTGCGGCGAAGGCGCGCGGCCCACGGGCTGGCCCATGGTGGTGAGCGCGGCCTGCGTGCGTTCGGGCATGCCCACGGGCAGCTGCAGCAGGCGGTGGGCCGCCAACATCAGCTCTTCCGGCCGGCGCACCTTGCCGGGCCGGTGCGGGGCCCAGGCCAGGTCGTGGTCGAACAGTGCGTCGGCCACGGCGAGCAGATCACCGTCGGTGTCGCGGTAACGGCGCGCCACCGCCTGCACCAGGGCGGGCGGCGGGTCGTCGGTGACAAAGTGGCGCGCCAGCTTGTCGGCCAGGTGCTCGGCGGTTGCCGGGTGGCGGGCGAGGTCGGCCAGCACCTCGTCGAGCGCCTGGGGACCTTCGCGGTAGGTGCGCCCCATCACCTGCTTGCTGCCGGGGTCGTGCAGCGCGGGAACAAAGCCGGGCTCGGGCCGCTGGGCGTTGCCCACTGTCCAGCCGGTGAGCAGGCGCGCGAGTTCGCGCACGTCGGTCTGGGTGTAGCCACCGCGAACGCCCACAGTGTGCAGCTCGAGCAGTTCGCGCGCGAGGTTTTCGTTGAGCCCGCGTCCGCGCCGCTGGCCCTGGCGCGAATCCGGCCCGATGGACTGGGCGTTGTCCAGGTACAGCAGCATGCCCGGGTGCACCGTGGCCGCGCGCAGCAGGGTGACGAAACGCCCTGTCGCGTTCGGCCGGATTGCCTCGTTCTCGAACGGCCACACCATGCCCAGCGTGGCGCCCTTGGTGGCCGACACGGTGAAGTGGTTGGCCCAGAACATCACCCAGCGTTCGTACACCGGCGTGGGGGTTTCGATCTGGTGCTGCCAGCGCCGCCGCAGCGCCTGCTGGTTGCCTTCGCGCAGCTGCCGGCGCGGCTCGCTCATCGGCACCGCCATCTGGCGGAGCAGGCGCGTGGTCTCCGCCACCGCCGCGCTGTCGGGCAACCCGCTCGTGTCCAGCAGCGCGGGGCGCCGCAGTTGCGATGTCACCCAGGCACGGGGTTCGGTGCCCACGCTGGACAGGCTGCTCTGGCTCAGCCCAAAACGGTGTGAGGCGATGGCCGGGGCGAGGGCGGCGTCGGGTGCCATGGTGGGTGAAGGGGCGGTGGTCTTGGGGGTGAGTGTGCCGGTTGAACCCGCCGGGCGGGCAGTTCTTACGCTGTCGCCTTCAAACCCGAGTGGTGAGCAGGGGCATTCGGGGCTGGCCGTAAGCACGGACCGGCTTGGGCGGTTCAAGCGTCACCGGACCTGTGTCCGGCAGCCCGTCCATCACCGAGGAACCCCATGTTGAATCGCACCCATTTCCTTCGCTCCGTTGTCGCTGTCGGCCTCATGGCCCTGGGCGCCACGGCCGCCCTCGCGCAGGGCCTCACCGCCGGCGCGCTGCAGGCCGAGCGCGTGGACAACCGCCAGGACCGTCAGGAGGCCCGCATCGAGCAGGGCGTGGCGTCGGGCGAACTCACACGCCGCGAAACCGCACGGCTCGATGCGCGGGAGGCGCGCATCACGCGCATGGAACACCGCGCCGAGGCCGACGGCAAGGTCACCGGCCGGGAAGCCGTTCGCCTGGAACGCGCGCAGGACAAGGCCAGCCGCCGCATCGCGCTGCAGAAGCACGACCGGCAGCACCGCCCGATGCCCTGAGCCGGCCTCAGGCTTCGAGGATCACCTGGAAGCCGCCGTAGATCATGCGCTTGCCGTCGAACGGCATCTGCATGTTCTGCAGGCGCGGGTCTTCCATGAACTTCTTCATGCCCTCGTCGCGCGCGGCGCGCGAGGGCCAGGTGACCCAGGAGAACACCACCGTCTCGTCGGGCTTGCGCTGCACGGCCATGGGAAACGAGGTGAGCTTGCCGTCCGGCACGTCGTCGCCCCAGGTCTCCACCACGTCCAGCGCGCCAAACTCCTTGAAGATCACGGCCGCGTCCCTGGCGTGCCTGAGGTATTCCTTCTGCTTGTCAGTGGGCACGGCGGCCACGAATCCGTCGATGTATTTCATGCCTGTCTCCTTTGAAGGGTGAACAACGGCTGGCGCGGACGCGCCTCACCTCATCTGACGACGAACCAGAGGGTCGGGAATCGACAACCGGTCAGGACGCGCGTCGCCCTGCCACGGGGGCGTGCCCGGCGATCACTTCCGCGACCCAGTCGATGAACACGCGCAGCTTGGCACTCACGTGGCGGTTCGGCGGGTAGGCCACGTACAGGGGCATGCTGTCCAGTTGCCAGTCGGCGAACAGGGGCACCAGCTGGCCGAGTGCCAGAGGCTCCTGGGCCATGTAGGCCGGCAACCACAGGATGCCGAGCCCGGCCAGCCCCGCGGCCAGGTAGGCGTTGCCATCGTCCACCGACAGCACGTGGCGTCCCTGCACGTCGACCCGCTCGCCGTCGCGCTGCATGGCATAGGGCATGGGCCTGCCCGTGCGGGCCCAGATGAAACCGACGATGCGGTGGTGCGTGCCCTCCAGCTCCTTCGGGTGGGATGGCGTGCCCGCGAGCGCGAGGTAGGCGGGCGCCGCGTACACGCCGAGCGGCAGATCGCCCACGCGGCGCGCCATGAGCGACTGGTCCCGGAGTTCGCCACCCCGTACCACGCAGTCCACGTTCTCGCCGATCAGGTTCACCACGCGATCGCTCACGCCCATGTCGAGCTGGATGTCGGGGTACCGCGCGAAAAAGCCTGGCAGGGCGGGCACCAGAATCGACCGCGCCAACGGGCTGGGCACGTCCACCCGCAGCCGGCCCCGGGGCTGCCTGGAGGCGCCGGAGAGGCTGGTCTCCGCGTCGTCCATGTCCGCCAGCAGGCGCAGCACGCGCTCGTAGTAGGCGGCGCCGTCGGCCGTCACGTTGACCTTGCGGGTGGTGCGGTTGAGCAGCCTGACGCGCAGCCGCGCCTCCAGTTGCTGCACGAGCTGCGTCACGCTGGTCTTGCTCATGCGCAGCGTGTCGGCGGCCCGGGTGAAGCTGCCCGTCTCCACCACACGCGCAAACGCCTGCATCGCATCAAAACGGTCCATGGGGCCTCCCGCCGTCCTCAGATTGTTTGGATTCCGCAAACAGTGATTGTGGGATGTGCGGCTTTATCCGCGTGGCCGGTCTGCCTAAAGTCCCTCATCACCATCACGCCCGAGAGGGCACGCAAACACAAGGCATCTGTCATGGTCACACGCGACGTTGTATTTCCCCCCGGGCGCCAGGCGCTCTATGAAAAGAACCGCTATTCGCCCGCGATCCGCTCCAACGGTTTCCTGTTCGTTTCGGGCCAGGTCGGCAGCCGCGAGGACGGCTCGCCCGAGCCCGAACTCGGTGCGCAGGTGCGCCGTGCATTCGACAACCTGAACGCGATCCTGAAAGCCGCGGGATGCAGCTTCGACGACGTGGTGGATGTGACGGTCTTCGTGGTGAATCCCGAGGCGAATTTCGAGACCATCTGGCGCATCGTGCCCGAGTACTGGGGCGCAGCGCCCCACCCGACGCTCACCGGCATCGGCGTGACCTGGCTCTACGGTTTCCAGTTCGAGATCAAGGTGATCGCGAAGCTGCCGGAGAGCGGGGCGGCCTGAACGCCCAGCCGCGTCACGGCACCCCGGCTTGCTCGAAGCGGCGGCAGAAGCGCTGCGCCGCCGCCTTGTCGGGCAGCTCGATCCGGTCCTCCAGTTCATCGAGCAGGTCCATCACGGCGTCATTGGCCTTGTACTTCTTCTTGAGCCGCGCGAGCTGCGCGTCCGTGCCGGCGCAGGCCCGGCAGACGGCGCGGTCGATGTCGCGCTGCCGCGCCTTGTCCGGGCTGGCCTCGCCGCGCCAGTGGTCGCATTCCTCGCGCCTTTCGAGGAAGGTGCGCAGGTCGATGGGATGCTCCTTCGCCACCGCGGCGGGCAGCGGCCGGCAGACAAGCAGCGTGAGCGCGGCGAAAAGCAGGAAGGGCAGCCGCGGGGCGTGCCGCCTCACTTCTTCGGCTTGGCGACCGCCCGACCGTAGTCGACGGACATCTTGTCCATGTAGTCCAGGGCGGCCTTGTGCTGCTCGGCGTGGAACTGCATCAGCTTCTCGAACTGGTCGGCGGCCACCTCGAACGGCACGCCAGCACCGCGCATGGAATCCAGCAGCGCCTTCTGGGACTTCAACACCATCCACCACGCTTCATGCGCCTGTTGGGCGGCGGCCTTGGATTGGTCCCAGAGCGTTTTGGCCATGTCGGCCTGTGCTTTGTCGATCATGTGGATCTCCAGCTTCGTTGACGGTGGACGGCAGGTGTCGGGCTTGAGGGCCCTGACGAAGAATAAAGGCAATGCCGCCCGCTGGATACCCTGTTTTTTCAGTGGGCGGCGGCCTCGCCGGGAAACACGAACTCCGGCGTTCGTGTTGCCGCGATGGGCGGAGGAATGTCGGGCACGAAGCGCGTGCCCGCATCGCCGGTGTCTGAAGCCACCTGTGTTGTCTCTTTCATTTCTGTTCGCTCTGTGACGACATGGCCACACCGTGCGAAATGTAGAGACGAATCGGGTTCGGAATCGGCACCGAAGTTAAGGCGCCGTTAACCACAGCGACACAATCGGGCAGGGGCCGTTGGCGATCACCTGCTCGTGGCCGCCTGCTGCGTGAACGCCAGCGCCACGAAATCCACGAAAGCCCTCACCCGTGCCGCCAGCTGGTGCCGCTGCGGGTACACCGCATGGATGGATGCGTCGGGCGTGGCGTACTGCGGCAGCACCTGCACCAGCCGGCCGTTGCGCAGATAGCGTTCGATGTCCCATTCGGCGCGCATGAGGATGCCGTGGCCGTCCAGTGCCCAGTTCACCGCGATCTCGCCGTCGTTGGTGGTGAGGTTGCCGCGCGTCTTCACCGCCTCGGTCCGGGCCGATTTGCCGCGCCCCTGCGTGAGTCGCCACACGCCATACGCTTCCTCCCCCTGCCGGATGCCGATGCAGTTGTGCCGCGTGAGGTCGTTCGGCACCTTGGGCATGCCGTGCTTCGCCAGGTAGGCGGGTGAGGCGCAGAGCAGGCGCCGGTTGGGGGCGATCTGGCGCGCGATCATGCGCGAGTCCGGCGGCGCACCGAAGCGGATGCAGACATCGAACGCGTCGTCGGTGAGCGGCGGCGGGTTCACCGAGAGCTGCAGCTGCACTTCCACCTGCGGGTGTTTGCGGACGAAGCGCGAGATGAGCGGCGCCACATGGCTGCGCCCGAAACCCAGCGTGGCGTTCACGCGCAGCAGGCCGGTGGGCGTGGAGCGTGACACCCCCAGCAAACCTTCCATGTCGTCGATCTCGCCCAGTATGCGGCGCGCGTGTTCCAGGTACACCTCGCCCTCGGGTGTGAGGCCCATGCGGCGCGTGGTGCGGTTGACGAGCGAGACACCCACGCGCGATTCCATCAGCGCCAGGTGCTTGCTCACCGCTGGCGTGGTGATGCCGAGTTCGCGCGCGGCGGCGCTGAGGCTGCCGGCGCTGGCCAGCACGGAGAAGAAGCCCAGGTCGGCGGGTTGGATGGCGGCACTCATGGCGATCTCACTGTTGAATTCAGGTTAACGGTGGATTCACTTTATCGGTGTTTCGGTGACCTGTCGAATCCCTACAGTCTGTCCATCGTTCCCACTTCTACAGAGAGACACCATGAAGACGTACGCCATCGCAACCATTCCCGGAGACGGCATCGGCAAGGAAGTCGTGCCTGCCGGCCGGCAGGTGCTGGAGGCGCTGGCAGCCACCAGCTCCGCATTCCGGTTCGAGTTCCAGGACTTCGACTGGGGCGGGGACCACTACCGCCAGCATGGCGTGATGATGCCGGCCGATGGCCTCGATGCGCTGCGTGGCAAGGACGCCATCCTGTTCGGCTCCGCGGGCGACCCGGACATTGCCGACCACATCACCCTCTGGGGCCTGCGCCTGAAGATCTGTCAGGGCTTTGACCAGTACGCCAACGTGCGCCCCACGCGCATCCTGCCGGGCATCGACGCGCCGCTCAAGCGCTGCAGGGCCGAAGACCTGAACTGGGTGATCGTGCGCGAGAACTCCGAGGGCGAGTACGCCGGCGTGGGTGGCCGTGTGCACCAGGGCCACCCGATCGAGGCCGCCACCGACGTGACCATGATGACCCGTGTGGGTGTGGAGCGCATCATGCGTTTCGCGTTCAGGCTGGCGCAGTCGCGGCCCCGCCGGCAACTGACCGTGATCACCAAGAGCAACGCGCAACGCCACGCCATGGTGATGTGGGACGAGATCGCGGTGCAGATCGCGAAGGAGTTTCCGGACGTGCGCTGGGACAAGGAGCTGGTGGACGCTGCCACGGCCCGCATGGTGAACCGGCCGGCCACACTGGACACCATCGTTGCGACCAACCTGCACGCCGACATCCTGAGCGACCTGGCCGCCGCGCTCGCGGGCAGCCTGGGCATCGCGCCCACCGGCAACATCGATCCCGAACACCGCTACCCCTCGATGTTCGAGCCCATCCACGGGTCGGCCTTCGACATCATGGGCAAGGGCCTGGCCAACCCGGTCGGCACCTTCTGGAGCTGCGTGATGCTGCTTGAGCACCTGGGCGAAGCCGAGGCGGCCAGGCGCCTGATGGACGCCATCGAGCAGGTCACCGCCGACCCTGCGCTGCACACCGGGGACCTCGGTGGCAAGGCCACCACCGCGCAGGTGACGCAGGCCGTGTGCGACCTGCTCACCGCGAGCCTGCAGCGCAAGGCGGCTTGACCCCTGTTGATTTCGCGCATCCCGCGCAACGACCGGGCAGTTCGCCCGGCGACACACAGGCACATCGTGCCCACAGGAGACAGACATGACATCCCTTCGCCCTTTCTCGCGCCGCCGCATCCTGCAGGGCGCGGCCCTGGCCGCCGCCATGACCGTGACCGGTGCCATGGCCCAGACCTGGCCCAGCCGTCCGATCACGCTGATCGTGCCGTTCCCGGCCGGTGGCACCACCGACGTGTTGGCCCGCGCACTGGGCGAGCGCCTGCAGCAGAGCCTGGGGCAGCCGGTCGTGATCGAGAGCAAGCCGGGCGCGGGTGCCACCATCGGCGCGGACTTCGTGGCGAAGTCCCGGCCCGATGGTTACACCTTGCTGGTGGGTGCGGTGCACCACACCATCGCCTCCAGCGTCTACAAGAAGCTGCCGTACGACTTCCAGAAAGACCTGGCGCCGATCACCACCATCGCGATGGTGCCTAACGTGCTGGTGGTCAACGCCAGCACCCCGGCGAAGAACGTGGGCGAGCTGGTGGCCCTGCTCAAGGCGGAGCCGGCCCGCGCGAACTACGGCTCCAACGGCAACGGCACGGCGCAGCACCTCATCGGCACGCAGTTCCAGAACAACACCGGTGCGCCGCTGATGCACATCGCCTACAAGGGCAGCGGCCCGCTGGCGACCGATCTGCTGGGTGGTCAGATCCTGATGTCGTTCGACACCATCACGCCGGTGCTGCCCCACATCAAGGCCGGCAAGCTGCGCCCGCTGGCGGTGACCACCGCCACGCGTTCGCCCGCATTGCCCGATGTGCCCACGCTGGACGAAGCCGGCCTCAAGGGTTTCAACATCGGCACCTGGTTCGGTGTGCTGGCGCCCGCCGCGACACCCAGGGACATCGTGGCGCGACTCAACACCGAGATGGTGAAGATCATCAAGTCGCCCGAATTCCGCCAGCGCATGGCCGACATCGGGGCTGACCCGATTGGCGACAGCCAGGAACATATGGCCCAGACCATCAAGGCAGAAACGGAGAAGTTCGGCAAGCTCGTGAAAGAGGCAAACGTGGTGCTGGAGTGAGCGTTTACGCCTTCGCACCCGGGTGCGCCACGAGGATCGACTCCACCGTGCCGCCATAGCGCGCCAGGCCCTGCAGCAGCACGTCGGCTGCCTCGGGGCCGATCTCCCGGATCATCTCGCGCTCGGCCTTCTTCACGGCCTGGCCAAAGGCCTTGAGCCACGCGCGCCCTGCGTCCGTGAAACGCACCGTGCGGGCCCGCTTGTCGCTCGGATCGGCCTCGCGCACCACCAGGCCCAGCGTTTCGCACTGGTCGATCAGCTCGGTCATGGCCGCGTTGGTCATGCGGGCGCGGCGTGCCAGTTCGGTGATGCGGGTGCCCTCCAGATCGAGATGGCGCGTCAGGTTCACGTGCGAGAGGCGCGTGTCCGCATGACCGGCGTCGGCCATGAGTTCGAGCACGCGCGACTCGAAGCGCGTGACGGCGTTGCCCAGCACGCGGCCCGCGTTGCCCAGCCGCCAGGCATCGGGCGCGGCACGCCGGGGTTTGGTGACATCGGTTTTCATGCGTACAATGAATTTGCTTAGGTAGCCTAATCAAACGAAACATGGAGACAGGTGTGGCGGATTCCCTGACCCTGGAGCAGGCACAGGCCGAGGGCCGTGAACTGCAGGTGGACGTGCTGGTGGCGGGCGCGGGCCCCTGCGGGCTGATGCTGGCCAACGAACTCGGCCTGCGCAATGTACCGTGCCTGCTGGTGGACCCGAAAGCCACCACCGCCTTCAACCCGCAGGCCAACGCGACGCAGGCGCGCACCATGGAGCATTTCCGCCGCATCGGGATCGCAAGGCAGGTGCGGGCCCTCGGTCTGCCAGGAGACCATCCGACCGACATCGCCTACTTCACCCGCTTCGCCCGGCACGAGCTGGCGCGCCTGCGCCTGCCGACGGCGGCCCAGGCGACGGAGCAGATCAAGACCATGACCGGTTCGTGGAGCGCGGCCGAACTGCCGCACCGCGTGTCGCAGAAGTTCGTGGAGGCGGTGTTGCGCGAACACGCGGAGCTGCGCACCGGCCAGCGCATCCGCTTTGGCTGGCGGCTGCAATCGTTCGAGGACACGGGGGATGAGGTGGTGGCGCAGGTGGTGCCCGTGGTCGGCGGCAACGCGGTCACGGTGCGTGCGCGGTACCTCGTGGGTGCCGACGGTGCGCGCAGTGGCGTGCGCAACGCGCTGGGGATCGACATGGGTGGCGCCACCGGGCTGCAGCGCCAGTTCATGGGCGGCAAGATGTTCGCGATCTACCTGCGCGCCCCCGCGTTCTACGAACGTTTCCCGCACGACATCGCCTGGATGTACGTCTCGGTGAACCACGAGCGGCGCGTGTTCATGGCTTCGGTCGACGGCCAGGGCGAGTTCGCCTTTCATGCGGCGGTGCACCCGCACGAAACACCGGAGGACTGGACGCACGAGGACGCGCGCCGCATCTTCGCGGAAGCCAGCGGCATGGACATCGACATCGAGATTCTGTCCACCGGTGTGTGGATCGCCGGCCACTCGCTGGTGGCCGAACGCTATCAGCACGGACGCGTGTTCATCGCGGGCGATGCGGCGCACCTGTTCACGCCCACCGGTGGCCTGGGCTACAACACGGCGGTGGGCGACGCGGTGAACCTGGGCTGGAAGCTGGCCGCCGTGCTGAAGGGCCAGGCCACCCCCGCATTGCTCGACACCTACGAGCAGGAGCGACGGCCCATCGGCCTGCGCAACACCGCCTATGCGCGCGAGTTCGCCGACTCCGTGGGCCTGTTCGAGGTGACGCCCGCGCTGGAAGCCGACGACGCCATCGGCGCGCAGCTGCGCGTGCAGGCGAGCGAGGTGCTGGGCGCGCACGTGCGGCGCGAATTCAACATCCCAGGGGTGACGTTCGGCGAGCGCGTCGATGCTTCCCCCATCGTGTTCGGTGACCCGGCCCTGGCACCCGAGGATCAGGCCAACGCCTACCTGCCTTCGACCCAGCCGGGTGGACGCCTGCCCCACCGCTGGCTGGCGGGCGGGCTTTCGCTGTACGACCGGCTGGGCTTCGAATGGACGGTGCTGGCTCCGCTCCACGCGGTTGCCGAGGCCGGTCGCATGGCCGAGGCGGGCCATGCGGCAGGGCTGGATGTGACCGTGGTGACGCTGGCCGCGGACGAGGCCGATGGTCTGCTGGACGACGGCCTGTTGCTGGTGCGGCCCGATCAGTTGATCGCCTGGCGCGGTACCGATGCGGCGGACGCCGCCGCCGTCTGGGCCCGCGTGGCCCGCTGCCGCTGATCGCGGCCGCGTTCCTGAAACATCGGGCCTGCCGCACGCCGGGTGGGCCTTTGTCTCCGTCGGGGTTGACCGTTGGCGGCCACGGTGCTGGCGTCGCCTGCGCGACTTTTTCCGGGTAATCCCGGTGCATGTTGCGGGTCGCGGGTCGCATAACCGTGTCCCTGTTCACGGTTCGCGCGGGCAGGCCACGATTCCCTACAACGACAGGAGACAAGCTTGAAGACACCTTACAGACTTCGCATGGCGGTTTGGGCGGGCACGGCAATGCTCGCGGCGTGTGGTGGCGGTGGAGGCGGCGGAGAAGTGCCGGCGCCGCCCCCACCGGTACCGGAAGAAACCCGCGCGCAGGACAGCCGAACCTTCACTCCCGCGGACCCGACCGCCACGACCTTCGCCGCCATGGCCGGCGTGACGCAGGGCACGCACCGCTGGGCGGGTGTGCTCAATGGCGCGGCCTATCGCATCGAGGTGCCCGCGACGGGCTGGAACGGTCGGCTCGTGATGTACGCGCACGGTTTCCGCGGCGAGGGCTCGACGCTCACCGTCTCCAACCCGTCCATCCGCCGCTACCTGATCGAGAACGGCTATGCCTGGGCCGCGTCGAGCTACTCGACGAACTACTACGACGTGCGTGCGGGCGTGGAAGACACCAATGCACTCGCGCTCGCCTTCAATGCCATCGCCGCCGCCAACGGGCAGGTGCTGCCCGCGCCCACGCGCCTGTACATCACCGGTCATTCCATGGGCGGCCACATCACCGGTGCGGCCATCGAGGACGAGGCCTACGCGACCGCCAGGAACAAGGTGCGTTACCACGGCGCCGTGCCCATGTGCGGCGTGATGGGCGATGTCGAACTCTTCAACCGTTTCGCGGGCATGCAGGTCACTGCGCAGGCGCTCGCCGGGGTGCCCAGCTACCCGACGGACAAGTGGTCGGAGATCCAGGGACTGGTGACCAGCACGCTGTTCACCACCTTTCCGACGGCACCCACCGCGCAGGGCGTCAAGTACCTCTCGGTGGTGAAACACCTCACCGGTGGGGAGCGTCCCATGTTCAATGAGGGCATCGCGTTCGGCGGCAGCTTCCCGTCCGCGTACGGCACCTTCGGCAGCGACGGCTCGGTCACCGGCATCCTGAACCGCAACGTCCTCGACACCAACGCGCTGTCCTACCTGATCGATGGCGATCCGGCGGGCACCACCGCGTTGAACGCCGCGGCAATCAAGCTCACCGCCGCGCCCGATGCCAACCGCCTGCGCCGCGACGGTCTGCGCTGGATCCCGGTCATCCATGGCGAGTTCACGATTCCGGTGGTCTCGATCCACACGCTGGGCGATCTGTTCGTGCCCTTCAGCATGCAGCAGGTCTATCAGCAGCGCGCGGCGGCCAAGGGCAACAGCAACTGGCTGGTGCAACGCGCCATACGCGGTGCCAGCCATTGCGATTTCACGGTGGCCGAACAGGTGAAAGCCTTCTCGGACATGGTGGCCTGGGAGCAGGGCGGTCCGAAGCCGGCGGGAGACGACGTGGTGACACCGGCCACGGTCGGGGCGTCCAGCTACGGTTGCACCTTCACCGACAACACGCTGGGGGTGGACGACGGGGCACCGGTGCCGGCCCTGCGTGCGGGCATCGCGATGAACCCGGCCAATACCTGCCCTCCGTGAGGGAGAACCCGTACCTGCCCGCGCGTGCGGGTGGGTGCGGCGCGGTGAAGTCGATGAGCGGTTGAATCCGCGTGCTCAGCGATGGCACCTCCGTGGGAGAGG
The DNA here is from genome assembly GCF_031457235.1 of Hydrogenophaga laconesensis. Taxonomy (NCBI): domain Bacteria; kingdom Pseudomonadati; phylum Pseudomonadota; class Betaproteobacteria; order Burkholderiales; family Comamonadaceae; genus Hydrogenophaga; species Hydrogenophaga laconesensis. The sequence continues at coordinate 345,144 of NZ_JAVDWE010000002.1, read as the reverse complement.
ACCGATAGCATCGAAAAGCGACCCACCCTGGTGTGAAGCTCGCGCCCACGATCGCTACAACCGGAGCCCCCACATGCCCTTGTCGACCCCTTTGCCCGGCATTTCGCGCCGCCATTTCAACGGCCTCGTGGCTGGTACCGCCCTGCTCGGCGCACCCAGCCTGCGCGCGCAGTCGGGCAACCGCATCGTGCTCGGGCAGTCGGCGGCGTTCACGGGCGCGGCGGCGCAACTGGGCATCCAGTTCCACGCGGGCGCCAAACTCTTCTTCGATCAGATCAATGCGCAAGGGGGCGTGAACGGACAGCGCATCGACATCGTGCAGCTTGACGACGGCTACGAGCCCGACCGCTGCGCGGAGAACACCACCAAGCTGATCACCAGCGACGTGTTCGCGCTGTTCGGCTACATCGGCACGCCCACCAGCCTGGCCGCACTGCCGCTGGCGATCAAGGCCCAGACCCCGTTCTTCGCGCCTTTCACCGGTGCCATGGGCCTGCGCGCGCCGTTCAACAAACTGGTGTTTCACCTGCGCGCTTCGTACAACGACGAGACCGCGCTGATCGTGCGCCAGCTCACGAACCTCGGCCTGAACAAGATCGCGGTGTTCCACCAGAACGACAGCTACGGCAAGGCCGGCCTGGACGGCACCCTGCTCGCGCTCACGGCGCGCAACCTCAAGCCGGTGGCCACCGCCACGGTGGAGCGCAATTCCGTGGACGTGGCACAGGCCGTGGCCACCATCAACGCCGCCAAGCCCGACGCGGTGGTGCAGATCAGCGCCTACAAGTCGTGCGCGGCCTACATCCGCGCCGCGCGCGCCGCGGGTTACGGTGGCACGTTCTACAACGTGTCCTTCGTCGGCACCCAGGCCCTGGCCGATGAGCTGGGCAAGGACGGTGCCGGCGTGGTGATCTCGCAGGTCGTGCCCACGCCCTACAGTGCCTCGCGCCCGATCACGCGCGAGTTCATCGACACCATTGGCAAGGGCGGCAACAAGGTGCAGCCCAACTTCTCCAGCATGGAAGGCTTCCTCGCGGCGAAGCTGTTCGCCGAAGGCTTGCGCCGTGCAGGTTCCCGCGTCACGCGCGAGAGCTTTATCAGCGGGATGGAGGCCATTGGCGAAACGTCGCTGGGCGGTTTCCAGATTGCTCTCAGTTCGGGCAACCATGTGGCTTCGCGCTTTGCGGAGCTGTCGATGCTCACCGGCGACGGCAAGGTCCGAACCTGATCCCTCAGCGGATGGCCGCGTAGCGCTGTTCCATTTCCTGCCGCATCGTCCTGCGCAGCTGGGCGGCGGCATGGCGGCGGTGCTCATCGGGCGTGCCGGGCTCCAGCGGCGGCACAGGCGTGGGCTTGCCATGGTCGTCCACCGCGATCATGGTGAAGAAGCAACTGTTCACATGCCGCTGCACCTGCGTGCGGATGTTCTCCGCGATCACCTTGATGCCGATCTCCATGGACGACGTGCCCGTGTGGTTCACGGCCGCCAGGAAGGTGAGGAGCTCGCCCACCTGGATGGGCTGCCGGAACATCACCTGGTCCACGCTGAGCGTGACCACGTAGGACGACGCGTAGCGGCTGGCACAGGCAAAGGCCACCTGATCGAGCAGCTTGAGCACGGTGCCGCCGTGCACCTTGCCCGAGAAGTTCGCGGTGTCGGGTGTCATCAGCACCGTCATGCTGAGCTGGTGGCGAGGGAGTTCCATGCGGTGTTCCAGATGAGGGAGGTGGATCGTGGGATGGCATGGATTCTGACAAGCAGAATAAATTGATTGCAAATATTTGGATATTCGGGCTATTCTGTGGCCCCCTTGGGAACCCGCCACCCTTTGACCACCCCTTCAGGAGAACATCATCAACACCCGACTGCTTTCCCTGACCGTTGCCTGTGTGATGAGCGCCGCCGCCTGGGCCGGCCCACAGGACCCCTCGCCATTTGATGGCACCCGTTATGCGCCTCAGAAGGCGCTGTACGACTTCAACTTCGCCAGGCCGTTGGAGGGCAAGGCGGCCTTTGGCTACATCAAGAACCACCTGCGCGCGATCAAGGAGTACGGTGACCCGGCCAAATCGCACATCGTGATCGTGGCGCACGGCAACGAACTTCACGCGTTTTCGCGGCTGAACCGCGCGGCCTATCCGGACATGTACGACGAGCTCAAGGCGCTCAAGGAGGCGGGCGTGACGATCCGCGTGTGCAGCAATGCCGCGCGTTCGCGGGGCTACAAGCCCGATGAGTTCTACGACGTCATTACCGTGGTGCCGGCGGCCGTCATCGACCTCGCGAAGTGGCAGAACGAGGGCTACAGCTACATGTACGCCGAAATGTTCCCGCGCCTGACGCGCGAGGAACTGGTGAAGCAGACGGTGGAGCTGCAGTAACGCCAGCGGCCGTGTGTTGCGCCGCGGGTGTCAGCGGGCGTCGGGGTCTCCGTCTCGCGGAACCAGCGCATCGGCGGCGCGCAGCCCGTCGGCTTCGGTGCGGTAGAGGTGCAGGCGTGGTCCGTCATCGAGGTGGCCGGCCAGCCGCAGCACGTTTTCCACCGGGAGCTTGATGCCCACAAGGTGCAGGTCGATGCGCTGGCTGTCCAGCTGCTGGCGCAGGCGCCCGAAAGCTTCCGCGCCGGTCGCGTCGATCCAGTTGATGGGGTGGGCGATCAGCATCACGTGCCGTGTGTCCGGGTGGGCGGCGATGTGCTCGGCCACCGCGCGTTCGAAGCCGCTGGCGGTGGCGAAGTCCAGCGCGGCGTCCATGCGCAGGGCATACAGCTGCGGCGCCAGCGGCGGCAGTTTCCAGAGGTGGCGGTCACGCAGACTGCCGTCCGGGTGCAGCCCCACTTCGATGATGCGCGGATGCAGTCGCAGGTAGAGGAAGTGCGACAGCGCCATGAGCACGCCCGCGAGCACGCCCCAGTACAGGCGTGGCGCCGCCAGCACCGTCACGGCGAAGGTGATGCAGGCGATCACAGCTTCCACCCGCGAGAGCTTCCAGAGCTGGGCGAAAGCGCGCGGCTTGATCAGGCCCAGCACCGCCACCACGACGATGGCCGCGAGCACCGCCAGGGGTACGTGGTGCAGCAGGGGAAGGAACAGCAGCAGCGTGATCAGCACCACGGCCACCGAGAAGATCGTCGCCCAGCCCGTCTTCGCGCCTGCGTACAGGTTCAGCGCGGAACGCGAGAACGACGAGCTGGTGGGAAATGCACCGCTCAGACCTGCCGCCAGCTTGCCCAGGCCCTGGCCGATCAGGTCCTGGTCCTGGTCCCAGCGCTGGCCGCGTTGCCCGTTGTCGACCTTGGCGCTGGACGCGGTCTCCAGAAAGCTCACCAGGGTGATCACCAGCGTGGGCACAACGAGCTGCCCCAGCGTGGCCCAGCCCGGCCAGCCCGGCCAGTAGGGCGCGGGCAAGCCCTGGGGCAGGGCGCCGATGACCGCGCCGCCCATGCCCTGGAAGCCAATCGCGTAGCTGATCGCCGCACTGGCGACCACCACCGTCAGCACCGTGGGAAAGCCCGGGCGCCAGCGCCGGGCCAGCAGCAGGATCGCGGCACTGCCGACCCCGAACGCCAGCGACGGCCAGTGCACGAACGGTTGTGTGAGCAGCGTGTCCCAGTTGGAGAAACCGAGCAGGGCGGGCAGCTGCGACGCGATGATGAGCACCGCCGCCGCCTGGGTGAAGGCCATCAGCACCGGCGAGTTCACCAGGTTGAGCAGCCAGCCAAAGCGCGCGAAGCCCAGCACGATCTGGAGCAGGCCTGACAGCAGGGCGAGCCACACGGCCAGCGCCACCCAGCGCGCCGAGCCGGGTTCGGCCAGGCCCGCCAGCGAGGCGCCCACCAGCACGGCGGTGAGTGCCGTGGGGCCGACCGAGAGACGGGGCGATGCGCTGAACAGCACGGCGACCAGCGCGGGGAGCAGCGAGGCATAGATGCCCGTGACCAGCGGCATGCCGGCCAGCGCGGCGTAGGCCACGCCCTGCGGGATCACCATCAGGCCGACCGTGAGGCCCGCCATGGCCTCGCCGCGCAGCAGAGGCGCGTCCGGACGCGGCCAACGCAGAAAGGGAAGCAGGCGTTCAAGACGTGCAGACATACCGTTGATCGTACTGAATTGCAGGGCGCTCGCATGCGGGCACGCGGTTCGTGCATCCACTCTTTCGCTTGGTGCTCATTCCTGCGCAGATCGATGACCAGACGCCACCGCGCAGGAGGAACCGGTCACCCTTGCGCAGTTTCCGTTCTTCCGCCTTGGGGGCTGCGCCGTGGTTTCGAGCATCTTCAGCATATTTCAGAGCGCCTTTGTGCACACCGACAAGGATCCCACTGCGGGCGTGCGGCAGCGGCTGGCGTCCATGCCGGCGTCGCAAGCCGAGGCGATCGTGGCCAATGACGACCTCCGGGGTTTCCTCAAGGCCGTGTTCAGGCTGCATGAAGAGAAGCGCATCCCGGCAGAGGAGTGGGCGGAGATTGCCCATTTCCTCATGGGGGTGAGGGGACAGACACCCCGTTCCGTGCTGCATCTGAACGCGCAATGGCCGGGTGCGGTCGAGTCATGGGGCACGGTGCGCGATCTGCTGCGCACGCCCCGCGCGGGTGCGATGGAACCAGCGTCCAAGACAGTCGCCAAGTTGCAGGCGCTGCTGGCCTACCTGAAGCAGAACGCCCGCAAGCAGTCCTGGTTGTCGCATGGTTTCCATGTGGAATTCAACAAGATGAGCAACGACCGGATCGCCATCGCGTCGCGGCGCATGGATGTGCTGCAACTGGCCACCACGAGCATCGGCCCGATGGATCGCGAGCAGTTGCAAGCCTGCCGGCAACGCATTGCGGCGGTGATGGAGCTGCTGCCACCGGACGATTACCCTTGCATTCGCGATTCACTGTCCAGGCTGTTCAATGAAGCGAACTGGCAGCTGGCGCTGTTCCGCCCACCGAAGGCGGGCACGCCGCCGCCTTCCGGCGAGCGACCGCTCAACGCTGAGGCATGTCCCTGACCGAGTAGCCCAGGCTCACCGTGGCATCCGCGGGTATGGGCGGAACGCTCGCATCCCAGGCCAGCCATTGTTCGCGCATGCGGACCAGCCGCTCGGGCTCACGTGCCATCAGGTTGGCGCGTTCGCGTTCATCCATGGAAATGTTGAAGAGGTACTCGTTGCCGTCCACCCGCAGGTATTTCCAGTCGCCGTCGCGCAGGGCACGCTGGCCGCGGTGGTTCATCCTCCAGTAGAGGGGTCGCTCGAAGCGCTGAGCCGGGTCGCGCAGCACCCGCAGGAGGCTGACGCCATCCAGTGGCCAGTCGGGGTCGGCCTGACCGCCACCGGCCTCCAGCACTGTCGCCGACCAGTCCATGCTCATGCAATGCTGCGTGCTCACCGAGCCGGCCGGGATGGCCGCCGGCCAGTGCGCGATCCAGGGCACGCGGATGCCGCCCTCGGTCAGGTCCATCTTGCCGCCGACCAGTGGCCAGTTGTCCGAGAAACGCTCGCCGCCGTTGTCGCTGGTGAAGACGACCAGCGTGTTTTCTTCCAGGCCGTGTTCGCGCAGCGCGGCCATCAGCCTGCCGATGCCCTCGTCCATGTGGTGGATCATGCGGCGGTAGGTCTGCACATCGCCACCGTGCAGGTGGAACAGGTTCTTTGCAACGTCGCTCGCCACATGGGCGTCGTCGCGTGTTTCCCAGGGCCAGTGCGGCGCCGTGTAGTGCAGGCTGAGCATGAACGGCTTGCCGGCCTTCGCGTCGGCGGCGCGCTGGTGCACGTGGTCCACGGCGCGTTGTGAGAGCACGTCGGTGAGGTAGCCCACCTCGTGGTGCTCTTCCTCGTCGACGTAGAGATCATGTTCACCGCTGGACGAGCAATGGGTGAAGTAGTCCACCCCACCGGCCATGATGCCGAAGAACTCGTCATAGCCCGAGCGGCGAGGGCCGAATGCGGGTGGGTAGCCCAGGTGCCATTTGCCGATGAGGGCCGTGTGGTACCCGGCCTTCTTCAGCAGCGATGGCAGCGTGGGCACCTCGGGCGGCAGGCCCAGCGTGGTGCTGCCCTTGCTGCGGCTGTTGATGGGCTCTTCCATCGCGCCGCGCAGGCGGTACTGGTAGCGCATGGTCATGATCGCGAAGCGCGTGGGGGAGCACACGGGCGAGTTCGAATAACCCTGCGTGAACCTCATGCCGCCAGCGGCCAGCCGGTCGATGTTCGGTGAAACGGCGCCGAAGTCCGCCTCGCGGCCGCCATAGCAGCCGAGGTCGGCATAGCCCAGGTCGTCGCAGACGATGTAGATGAGGTTGGGGCGTTGTGCCTGTGCCATGAGCCGCTCACTCCACCTTCATGCCGGTGGCTTTCACGATCGGGCCGTAGCGGTTGTACAACGCGTCGATGCGCTGGCTGGCCTGGGCGCCGGTGAGGCCTTCGAAGAAAAGGTCGAGGTTGGCCATGCGGGCCTGCACGTCGGGGCGCTTGAGCGCGTCGATGATGCCTCTCTGCAGGCTCTGCGCGATGGGCTCGGGCGTCGCGGCGGGCACCATCACGATGTAGAGCACTTCCTGTTCCAGGCTCTTGAGGCCGGCTTCCGCCACGGTGGGCAGCTCGGGCGCCAGGCGAGAGCGCTGACGGCTGGTGACGGCCAGCGCGGTGATCTTGCCGGTCTGGACGTGCGGCAGCATGCCCGGTGTGGCGAGGACACCACCGTCCACCTCGCCCGAGAGCACGGCGGTGACGGCCGGCGTATTGCCACGGTAGGGGATGTGGGTGATTCTGGCGTGCGTGGACTCCTTGATGACCTCCACGGCCAGGTGGCCGGGACTGCCGCTGCCCGCCGAGCTGAAGTTCACGCCCCTGGTCTTGCCGCCTTCGATCATGTCGGCCAGTGTCTTGAAGCCGGTGGACGGGTTCACACCCACCAGCAGTCCCGACGACGCCATCACCACCAGCGGCTTGAGATCGGCGCGCCTGAACGGCATGTTCGAGTACAGGTGCGGGTTGACCGTGAAGGTGGTGTCGATGCCGAACAGCACCGTGTAGCCATCGGCCGGCGCGCGCGCCACTTCGGCGGCACCGATGTTGCCGGCCACGCCCGCCTTGTTCTCCACCACGAACGGCTGCTTGAGCGTCTCCTGCAGCACCGCGGCCACCGAGCGCGCAAGCAGGTCGGAGGGGCCTCCGGCCGGAAAGTTGTTGACGAAGCGCACCGGCTTGTTCGGGTAGGTGTCCTGCGCGGCGGCGAATGGCAGGGCGGCGGCCGCAAGCAGGGCGAAGGCGAGGCGGAGGGCAGGGATCTTCATGGGAGCGGATGGATGGAAAGAAGAGGAAAAGAAACGAGGCTTGATCACGTCGGAGTGCAATCCGCACCGAAAAAAGCAATGGCCTCCAGAGGCCGCAAGGGTCCGGCTCTGCCGGCCCGTGCTGCCGTCCTTCCTCGACGCGCCGAAGGCGCGCCACGGAGGGGAGAGGCCGCGCAGCGGCGCAGGGAGGTGTTCATGGCTGGTACCCCGATTTCTGAACCACCGGCGCCCACTGCGCGCGGTAGGCGGCCAGCATGCGGCTGGTCTGTTCGGGGGTGCTGGCCACCGGGCCCAGGCGCGCGTCGTTGAAGCGGCGAACGGTCTCCGGGGCCTGCATCACCTCGCGGATCGCCTGGCCCAGTTGCGCCACGCGGGCGGCAGGCATGCTGGCCGGGGCGAAGAAGGTGTTCCAGCCATCAGCGCTGAGGTCCAGCCCAGCTTCCCTGAAGGTGGGAATGGCGGGCGCGAAGGGCGAACGCTTCGCGCTGGAGACCGCGAGGATGCGCACCTTGCCCGCCTCGTGTTGCGGCAGCAGGGTGTCAAAGGTGTCGAAAGCCACCGGAATCTGTCCGCCCATGAGGTCGGTGAGCAGCGGGCCGGAGCCTCGGTAGCCCACCACCTGCGCTTTCACGCCGGCCTTGTCGCCCACCATCAGGCCGAAAAAATGCGGCAGGCTGCCGGTGGCCGGGACGCCGAAGTTGGCCTGTTCCGGGTTGGCGCGCAGCCAGGCCAGCAGGTGGTTGAGCTCGCGCACCGGCACACCCGCACCCACCGCCACGGCGAACTCGTAGCTGCTCGCCTGCGACACCGGCTGGTAGTCCTTCTCGGGATCGTAGCCCGCGTCCTTGAACACCAGCGGCGCAACCAGCATCAACGCCGGGTTGGCCAGCAGCAGCATGTTCTGGTTGGCGGGCGTCGTCTTGAGCTGCTGGGCCGCGATGCGCCCGCCACCGCCGGTGCGATTTTCCACGACCACGGTCAACCCGAGCCTGGGGCCGAGCTTGTCCGCCACGAGGCGCGCAACGCGGTCCGACGAGCCTCCCGGTGCATACGGCACCACCACGCGCAGCGGTCCTTCGAGGGGTTGGGCGCGGGCGGGCAGGGCGGAGGATGCGGCGAGCGCGGCGGTGAGGGAAAGCAACTGGCGTCGCGTGGTCATGTCTTGTCTCCAGGAGGGGCCCGGGTGTTCCCGGTGCAGTCCTTCATGCTATGGAGGGACAATCAATTGCAGAAATCAATCATTGCGGGTGTTTTCCCTAGCCATGGCGTTCCCCGACCGACTCATCGATCCCCAGCGGCAGGCGGATCTGCTGCTGTACCGGCTCTACCGCATCCACACCACCGCCGGCCGGCTGGTGGTGCACATGTGCGAAAGCGAATTCGGCATCACCCGGCGCGAATGGCGCATCCTGTCCTTTCTGGCCGAACGCGAGGGCGCACTGTCGTCACAGCTCGCGGAGCACGCCATGCTCGACCGCGCCCGGACCTCGCGCACGCTGAGCACGCTGGCGGCCAAAAAGCTGGTGGTGCGCCAGCCGCGCCCGTCGGACCGGCGCGAGGTGCATGTGTTCCTGAGCGCGGAAGGACGCCGGCTGTATGGCGAGATCTATCCCCGCGTGGCAGCGATCAACCGCGAACTGGTCTCCAGCCTCGACGCCGCACAGCGTCAGGACCTCGACGCGGCGGTGGACGCGCTGCAGACCCAGGCCAGCCGCATGGTGGCCGAACGGCCGGGGACGCCGCTGGCCCGGGACGGCGGGGATTGACAAGGTCTGTCGGGTGCGGCCCGTCGCGGCGACCTTGAGACAATCCACCGCATGACCTTTGAACTGCTCGCGGCCCTGGGCAAGAGTTTCCTCTTTGCCTTCGCGGCCATCCTCCCCATTCTGAACCCGGCGGCCACCGCGCCCATCTTTCTCGGGCTGACCGAAGGCGCATCGCCATCCACGCGCGCCCTGCTGGCGCGGCGCATTGCACGCAACATGTTTGCGCTGATGCTGGGTTCCATGCTCGTCGGTTCTTACGTGCTCGATTTCTTCGGCATCTCGCTGCCCATCGTGCGTGTCGGCGGTGGATTGATCGTGGCCGCCTCTGCGTGGCGCCTGCTGAACGCGGGGCATGCCACACAGGACAGCCGCGCCGAACTGGCCGACGCCTTCACCCCGGAACAAGCGCGCCGCCAGGCCTTCTACCCGTTGACCTTTCCCATCAGTTGCGGCCCCGGTTCCATCGCGGCCGCGATCACCGTGGGTGTGGCCCTGCACGACCCGCACTTCGCCATCTCGCTCGCCCGCATGGGTGGGGCCATCCTGGCGTTGTTCGCCATCGGTGTGTTGCTCTACTTCGCCTTTCGCTACGCGCAACGCCTCCTGCGGCCCCTCGGTGAAGCCGGCACCCTGATCTTCCTGCGGCTCTCGGCCTTCATCCTGCTCTGCCTGGGCGTGCAGATCGTCTGGGATGGGGTGAGCGAGTTGCTGCGCGGGCTGCTGGAGGCGTTGCCCGCCGCCGCCTGATCATGCGATGGAAGGAAAGCGCACCACGTTCCCCGTGGGCAGGCGGGCCATCGCCACGGTGAAGAGCGGGTGTTCCAGCCAGTTCGACAACCAGTTCTTCAGGGCCGGCAAGGGCTGCGCGGAGAACCAGGGCGGGTCCACCGCCGCGAACTGGCGCACGAACGGGAAGATCGCCAGGTCCGTCGCACAGGGCGTGTCCCCGCCAAGCTGCGCGGCCCGCGCCAGGCGGCCTTCGAGAGGACGCAGCAGGGTGTCCATCGCCTGCACGCGGTGCAGGACAGGGTCGCTCCCTTCGTGGCGCTCGGGGTACTTGGTGCGGTCCAGGTGGTGCTTGAAAGGTCCGTCGCACAGCGACAGCAGTGCCAGGTTGTCGGCGCCCTGCGCGCGCGACCACCAGCCGTCCGGATCCTGCGCCGACCAGGCCCAGCGCATGATGTCCAGGCTTTGCTCGAGCACATTGCCCTCTGGCAGCACGAGCACGGGCACGGTGCCTTTGGGCGAGCGTTCCAGCATCGCTGCCGGCTTGTCGCGCAGCACGATCTCGTGTGCGTCGAACGCCACGCCTGCCACCAGCAGTGCCATGCGCGCCCGCATCGCGTACGGGCAGCGCCTGTAGCTGTACAGCAGCGGCAGGCGTGGCGCCATCAGCGCAGCACGTCGCGGATCGACGGATCCTTGTCGAACTGCGCCTTGGCGAAGGGGCAGAGTGCGATCACCTTGGTGTCCGTCGAGCGCACCCAGGCCACGAGTGCGTCGAGCAGCTGGCGGCCCGCGCCTTGCCCCTTCAGGTTCTCGCTGACCTCGGTGTGGTCGATGATGATCAGCGCCGGACCGGTGCGGCTGTAGGTCATCTCGGCCAGGCGCTGGCTGCCCTGCTGGATGAAGAAAGCGCCTTTGGAATCCTGTTCCTGGTGCTGGATGGTGTGCTGGGTCATGGCGGTGAGGAGAGGTGGATGGATGCGAGGCTCAGGCCATGACGTCGCGGATCGAGGCGTCACGAGCAAACTGGAGTTTCACGTAGGAGCAGGCCGGGACCACCTTCGTGCCGGTCTTGCGAGCCCAGGCCACCATGGCGTCCTGAAGATGCTGCGCCACACCCTGGCCGCGCAGACCCGGGTCGACATAGGTGTGGTCAACGACGGCGAGGGATGGCTGGGTCCGGCTGTAGGTCATCTCGCCCACGCGTTGGCCGCTGCGCAGGACATGGAAGACACCCCGCGTGCCTTGTTCCTCGTGTTCAATGGCGTATTCCATGGCGGTTGTCCCGGAAAAGATCGCAAAGGTGCAGCCTACCACCCTGTGCAAAAGCGCATGCCCGGGGTGGGCTTTGTCACGCCCCCGATCAAGGGCCGTGCAGCGCACGCCCGATGTCCAGCGTGCTGCGATGCCCCAGGTCCCCCCGGTGGTCGTGCAGCCACCTGTCCGCCGCCTCCCGGCCCATGGCGTGCAGGTTCGCGAGAAAGCTCCACTGCGTGTTGGTCTTGCTCCCCGCGCCCAGCGCGGAGAGCGCCGTCCCTCCTTCGATGAGGTGCACGCGCAGTTGCCGCACGCGTTCGAGCAGGTCGGTACCACCGGCCGGTGGCTTGTCGCCCACCAGTTCTTTCATCATCGCCAGCGTGCGCAGCTCCTTGATCAGGCTGGCATTGAAAGTCACTTCGTTGATGCGGTCGAGGATGTCCCGCGCCGTGGTGGGCACGGTGTCGCGGAGCGTGGGATTGATCTGCACCAGCAGCAGGTCGTCGGCGCGCGTCTCGGTCAACAGGGGCAGCAGCGAGGGGTTGCCTGCGTAGCCACCGTCCCAGTAGGCTTCGCCATCGATCTCCACCGCCTGGAACAAGAGGGGCAGGCAGGCGGAGGCAAGCACCATGTCGGCGGTGAGCTCGTGCTGGCCGAAGATGCGCAACGCGCCGGTGCGCACCTGCGTCGCGGCAATGAACAGTTGCGTCTTGTGGCAGCGGCGCGCGCGGTCGAAGTCCACCGTGTCGACGAGGATGTCGCGCAGCGGGTTGAGGTTGAGCGGGTTGAGCTGGTAGGGCGACAGCGTGTGGCCGAGGGCGTCTGCCGCCTGTTGAAGGGGGTCGGTCCAGGGCTTGAACCAGGGTTCGATCCAGGCCTGCGCCGGCCCCATCAGCGTACCGAGCGGGCTGGTCTGCAGGCTGTAGAACGGCGAGAGTTCCGCCACCCGCGTCCAGAACTGGCGCAGCACGCGCTGCGCGCCTTCGCGGCCGCCGTCCATGAGGCCGGATGCCAGCGCCACGGCGTTCATGGCACCGGCGCTGGTGCCGCTGATCGCGGCGATTTCCAGGGTTTCGTCTTCCAGCAAGCGGTCGAGCACGCCCCAGGTGAAGGCGCCGTGCGAGCCTCCGCCCTGCAGGGCGAGGTCGATGGCCTGTTTCGTGGATGTGGCTTTGTGGCGACGTGATGGCTTGGAAGATGTCATGTGGTGCATTGCAACATGCGCCGCGGCGCTGCTCAAGTGTTCGCTACTGCACAGACGTGCGGACCGCGCTTCCTGCCTACTCATGTCCGCATGAAGCGCCGTTCCCTTTCTGGCTGAACCTCCATGCCCTGGCTCAAGCTTTTGCACATCAGCGCGGTCATCGTTTGGTGTGGCGCCCTGTTGTACCTTCCGCTGATGCTTTCATCCGCCGCTGCCGCGTCGCGGCCGCCGGCCGCTGCACTGCAGAAGCACTGGCCCCGTCAGGTGTTCATTGGCCTGGCCACGCCGGCAGCGCTGCTGGCCATCGGCTCGGGCACCCTGATCTTCGCCCTGCACGGCCCGGTGGCGCCCTGGCTCATGTTCAAACTGGCGGGTGTGGGCCTGCTGGTGCTCGGTCATGGCGCTTGCGGGCTGTTGGTGCTGCGCATCGAGCGTGGCGAGCCGGGCGGCGTGCGCTGGGTCAGTCGCGTGGTGATGTTTCAGTTGCTGTTGTGTCTTCTCGGTATCGCGTGGCTGGTGCTGCGCAAGCCGGCATGAAGCACGCCCGCATCGCCCAGCGGGCGGTTTCAGCTGTCTGTGTGCACGCCCACCGCGTTCTCGTAGACGAGACGGCCCCCGAGGTACGAGGCCAGCGAGATGAAGGCGGCGGTGAGCAGGCTCAGGCCCATGCCCCAGGGCATCACGTGCTCTCCGGGGTCGTCGCCCAGGCGCAGCCGCCAGTTCAGGGTGGCCACCGACAGCATCATCACGGCCATGAGCGCATGGCCCCAGGCCGTCACCAGTCGCCGGATCTCCCTCACGCTGAGGATGTCCACCAGCCCGGCCGCGCTCGCGGCCCAACCGCCCAGCGCGCCCACGCCTGCCAGCCACAGTCCCGCGCGTGCCCAGAACGGATCACCGCCGTAGAGGTAGGCCGCGTCGGTGCCCACCAGCGCGATGAGCGCCGCCACGGGAAAGTGGATCAGCATCGGGTGGATGGGGTGTCCGGCGATGGCGGCGCGGCTCAGGATCGGCTTGGTGCTGGGGCTCGTGCTCATCGGTGCATTGTGGAGCCATCGAGGTTCGCGTGTGCATCTGCGGTCTTGGGCGTGCCGATGCTGTCGGGTTGCGCGGGCGCGCAGTCGATGCTTGATCCGGCGGGGCCATCTGCGCGGGCCATCGCGCTGGTGTGGTGGTGGATGCTCGGCGTGGCGGTGCTGGTCACGTTGGGCGTGGTGCTGGCCTGGCTGCTCGCGATGCGCCGGGGAAGCGGCCCGGAAGGCGTGGCCACGGAGGCGCATGCCGCGCGCCACGGCCAGCGCTGGATCGTGGGTGGTGGCATCGTGCTGCCCTCGCTGGCGATCGCGGCCTTGCTGCTCTTCGGCACGCCGGCCGGCTTGCACCAGCTGCCCTTGCCCGCGTCCTGGTCGGGCGGTGGTGCGCAGGGCGTGGCGCCCTTGCGCGTCGACGTGACGGCGCGGCAGTGGGCGTGGGCACTGCAGTACCCCGACAGTGGCGTGCGGCTGCAGAACGAACTGCGCATGCCGGTGGGTCGCCCGGTCGACATCCACGTGGGCAGCGACGATGTGATCCATTCCTTCTGGGTGCCACGCCTGGGCGGCAAGATCGACGCCATTCCCGGTCGCATCAACGTCGTGCGACTGCAGGCCGACGTGCCCGGCACTTTCCGGGGGCAGTGCGCCGAGTTCTGTGGCCTGAACCACGCGCACATGGTGATGGCGGTGATCGCCATGCCGGCGGATGAGTTCGACGCCTGGCTGGCCGCGCAACCGCGAGAAGGCGCCCGATGAACGAGCCCATCCGATCCACGCCGCCGCACGATGCCGCCGAACTGCATGCCGAGTTCGAGGCGGTCTGGGGCAATCCGCCAGGCTGGCGGGTGCTGAGTGCGGTCAACCACACCAGCGTGGCGCGCCGCTTCATGGTGACCGGCGCGGTGTTCTTTTTCGTCGCGGGCCTGCTGGGCATGCTGTTGCGCGCGCAGCTCGCGCAGCCGGGGCAGGACTTCATGGGTGCGGAGGCCTACAACCAGGCCTTCACCATGCACGGCACGATGATGATGTTCCTCTTCGCCGTGCCGGTGCAGCAGGGGCTGGCTGCCTACCTGCTGCCCAAGATGCTGGGCTCGCGCGACCTCGTGTTCCCGCGCCTGGGCGCGTTCGGCTACTGGTGCTACCTGTTCGGTGGCCTCATTTTCACCAGCAGCCTGCTGCTGGGCCTCGCCCCTGACTCAGGCTGGTTCATGTACACGCCGCTCTCCAGCAACACCTACTCGCCTGGCAAGGGCCCTGACTTCTGGCTGCTGGCTATCACCTTCATCGAGATCGCCACCATGGCCGCCGCGATCGACATCGTGGTGTCCATCCTGCGCGCGCGGGCGGCCGGCATGGGCTTGCACCAGTTGCCGATCTTCGCGTGGTCGATGCTGATCACGTCGCTGATGGTGATCGTGGGCTTTCCGCCGCTGATTCTCGGGAGCATCCTGCTGGAACTCGAGCGCGCGGCCGGCTGGTCCTTCTTCGATCCGACACGCGGCGGCGACCCGGTGCTGTGGCAGCACCTGTTCTGGTTGTTCGGTCACCCGGAGGTCTACATCATCTTCCTGCCGGCGGCGGGCGTGGTGTCGATGCTGGTGCCGGTGTACGCACGACGTCCGCTGGTGGGTTACCGCTGGGTGGTGGTCTCCATGATCGGCACCGGCTTCATCAGCTTCGGGCTGTGGGTGCACCACATGTTCGCCATCGGCATTCCTGCCCTGTCACAGGCGTTCTTCGCCGTGGCCAGCATGCTGGTGGCCGTGCCCACGGGTGTGCAGCTGTTCGCGTGGATCGCCACGCTCTGGAGCGGGCGTCCGGTGTGGAGCGTGCCCATGCTGTGGATCGCGGGCTTCCTGATGATCTTCGTGGTGGGTGGCCTCACCGGTGTGATGCTGGCCTTCGTCCCCTTCAACTGGCAGGTGCACGACACGCACTTCGTGGTGGCGCATTTCCACTACGTGCTCATCGGCGGCATGCTGTTCCCGCTGATCGCGGGCATCTACCACTGGCTGCCGCATTTCAGCGGTCGCCTGCCGTCCGACCGGCTGTCGAAGGCCGGCTTCTGGCTCACCTTCATCGGTTTCAACGGGACGTTCCTGGTGATGCACTGGACCGGCCTGCTCGGCATGCCACGGCGTGTGTACACCTACGAGGCCGGGCTGGGCTGGGACCTGCCCAACCTCATCTCCTCGGTGTTCAGCTTCATCATGGCCTTCGGCATCGCGGCGCTGTTGCTCGATCTCGTGCTGCACTGGCGCCATGGCCGCAAGGCCTCGCTGAATCCGTGGAATGCCGACACCCTGGAATGGGCGAGCGGCACGCCGCCGCGCTCGTACAACTTCGCCAGCCTGCCGCGCATCGCCACGCGCCACCCTCTGTGGGATGCGCCCGACCTGCCCGAGACCATCGCCACCGGCCAGCACGCGCTGGCGCATGCGGCACACGGGCGGCGCGAGACCCTGGGTGTGGACCCGGTCAGTGGCCATGTGCGCGAGGTGTTCCACCTGCCGGGCAATTCCTGGCTGCCACTGGTGGCCGGCACCGTGCTGGCCGTGCTGTGCCTGACGCTGCTCTCGAAGCAATACGCGGTGGCCTGCGGCGTGGCGCTGGTGGCCGTGGTGGTGCTGCTGCGCTGGTCGTGGGAGAACGGACCTCAGAGCGGCACGCCCGCCAACGCGATGGCCAATGAGACCGACGACCTGCCGCGAGGCCTCAGGCT
Organism: Hydrogenophaga laconesensis; assembly: GCF_031457235.1. Lineage (NCBI taxonomy): Bacteria > Pseudomonadati > Pseudomonadota > Betaproteobacteria > Burkholderiales > Comamonadaceae > Hydrogenophaga > Hydrogenophaga laconesensis. The sequence continues at coordinate 329,157 of NZ_JAVDWE010000002.1, read as the reverse complement.
GCACACGCGCACCTTCGACGGCCCCGGTCTCTGGGGCATGGGCCTGACCATGCTGGCCGACACCGCGATCTACGCCTCGCTGCTGTTCGGCTGGCTCTACCTGTGGACGGTGGTTCCCGACACCCAGCCCGCGCAGTCATCCCCGCTGGGCACCTGGCCGCTGGCGGTGGTGACGGCGCTGTTCGCCGCGGGCCTGTGGTGCCTGCAGCGCGTGGTGCGGCGCCTGCGCGCCGGCGGCGACGCGGGCCTGCGCACCCACCTGTGGGGGTCTGCAGCCTTCGGTGTGGCGGGCTGTGGGGTGATGGGCTGGCTGCTGGCCACGGCTGGTCTGCAACCCACGCTGCGCGCGCGCGACGCGGTGCTGTGCTTCACGCTGGTCTTCCTGCTGCTGCACGGCGCACTGGCCGCGGTGCTGTCGGCGCTGCAGGCACTGCGGGTGCACCACGGTCGCGTGAGCCTGCAGGCACCCTATGAGCCGGGCGTGGTGGCCATGCTGTGGCGGTTCTGCGTGCTGGCCCAGGCCCTCGCCTGGGCGCTCATGGCCCTGTTGCCGTTGGCATTCGCGGCGCCATGACGCGAGAAGCCGGTACCGCACCGCGCAAGGACCACGCCTGGCACCTGGTGCTGGGCCTCGCACTGTGGTTTGCCTGGTTCTGCGCCACCTACGGCGGCCTTGCCGCGGCCTGTTCGGTGGCGCCACCGCCGCCCGGGGCCGGGCCGCTGACCTGGCTCAATGCCGTGGCCTTGCTGGTGGCGGCGGTGTGCACGGCGGGCTTCGGTGGGGCCGCTTGGGCATGCGCGCGCGCCGCGCGGCAGGAACGCGCGCACGCGGCCGCCGTGCGGCGGCGCTTCATCGCGCGCTCGTCCGCGTGGCTCTATGCCATTGCCGCGCTGTCCACCGCGTTGGTGGCCTTGCCGGCGGTGCTGCTGCCGCCCTGCGTCTGAGCCGCGCCGCTGCGGCGGGGTCGCAGATGCCCGTGGTCAGCGCGTCGGCAGCGCCCAGGCAATGACGCTGTCGCCCAGCTTCGTGTCCATGCGCTCGTGGCCGCCCACGGCGGCCACGATGTACTGGCGGCCGTCCACCTCGTAGCTCATCGGCGCGGCCTGCAGGCCGGCGGGCAGGCGCGTCTCCCAGATCAGCTCGCCGGTCTCGGTGTCGAACGCGCGCAGGAAGTTGTCCAGCGCCGCGCCGATGAAGACCAGCCCGCCGGCCGTGACCAGCGAGCCCGCGTTGTTGGGCGTGCCCATGGTGAACTTCATGCGCGAGGGAATGCCCATCGGTCCGTGGTCGTAGCCGGTGCCCAGCGGGCGGCGCCAGACCACCTCCTGGGTGCGCAGGTCCACGCCCGTGATATAGCCCCAGGGCGGCGCGATGCAGGGCGTCTCCAGCGGCGACATCCAGGGTTCTTTCTTGGCGCCGAAGGGCAGGCCGGCCTGCGCCATGTAGTCGGGCACGGCGCTCTTGCCCCGGAAGATGGAGACGATGCCCATTTCGTCCATGGTCTCGCGCGTGTAGACGTGCTCGGTGTAGGGCAGGCGGTTGCTGTTCATCACGAGAATGCCGCGCTGCAGGTCGATGGCCACACCGCCCCAGTTGATGCCGCCGTGGTTGCCGGGGTGGGCGATGGTGCCCTGCAGCGTGGGTGGTGTGTAGATGCCTTCGTAGCGCATCTGTTTGAACTGGATGCGGCAGATCAGCTGGTCAAACGCGCTGATGCCCCAGGTGTCGCTCTCGCGCAGCGTTTCAATGTCCTTGTCGGGCTGGCCGATGGTGTTGGGCATGCCGGGCGACAGCGGTTGCGTGGGGGCGGTCCAGTCGCCGTGGTCGGTGCCTTGCGGCACGGCCACCTGCTCCACCGGCAGAAGGGGTTCGCCGGTGGCGCGATCCAGCACGAACACCGGGCCCGCCTTGGTGGCCTGCACCATGGCCGCGCGGCGGCTGCCGTCTGGCATGGGCCAGTCGACCAGATTGGGCGGCGGGCCGAGATCGAAGTCCCAGAGGTCGTGGTTCACGGTGCGGAAGTGCCAGCGCACGCGGCCGGTGCTGGCGTCCACCGCGACGATCGACGAGGTGAATTCCTCTTCCTCGGGCGTGCGCTCTTTGCCGTAGAAATCGCCCGATGCGTTGCCGGTGGGCAGGTAGACCAGGCCCAGTTCGTCGTCGGCCGCCATGGGTGTCCAGACGTTGGGCGTGCCGCGCGTATAGACCTCGCCTTCCGGAGGCAGCCGCGTGGTCTCGGGCCGGCCCAGGTCCCAGGCCCAGCGCAGGCTGCCATCGATGGCGTCATAGCCTCGCACCACGCCCGAGGGCGCGGCGCGTTCCTGTCCGTCACGCACCTGGCCCGTGGGCTGGACGACCACGCCCCGCATGACCACCGGTGGTGACGTGGGGCCGACGAAACCCGCCAGCGTGTTGCCCGTGTGCTCGTTCAGATCGACGTAGCCCTGCCTGCCGAAGCCGGTGCACAGCTTCCCCGTCATGGCATCCAGCGCGCCGAGACGTCCGTCTGCCAGAGGCCAGAAAAGGCGCTGGGGGATTCGGCGGCAATGGGTGCTTCGTGATACGAGACACCACGGCACACAGAGGCTGCGGCCCTCGAAAGCGCGACCGGGTCGGTTTCCGGATTGAAGCGCCAGCGTTCCCTGCCGGTGCTGGCTTCGAGCGCAACCACTTGCTGGGTGGGCGTGCAGATGTACACCAGCTCACCCACTTTCAAAGGGGTGTTCTGGGTGGCGTAGGTGATGTTCGAATCGGGCGCCTTCACGTCGCCGTGCCGGTGGTGCCAGGCGATCTCCAGCTGCGCCACGTTGCCCTTGGTGATCTGTGCCGAAGGCGTGTAGTGGTTGGCAAGGTTGGAGCCCGCCTAGGCGGTCCAGCTGCTGGCGTCGTGGTTGGCGGACACGTTGCCGTCGGGCGAGGGCACGGTGCCGCGGCTGAAGGCTTCGGCCGGGCGCTGGCCATCGCCGCCGCTGGCGAGCAGGATGGTGGAGGGCCACAGCAGCGGGACGAGGATGGCCGCGCCCATCACCAGCGGAAGCCCGACCGTGAGCACCAGGTACGGGCGCCGGTTCATCGGCCATGGGCTGCGCCGCACCGCGGGCCAGAAGGCGGCCGTGATGAGCCCCACCACCGCCAGCCAGGCCAGCCGGGGCACAAGCGCCCAGCCGTCATTGCCCACTTCCCACCAGGCCCACACCAGCGTGGCGAGCAGCAGGCCGCCGAGCAACCAGATGCCCGCGCCCCGGCCCAGGGCGAGGCAGACCGCGGCGGCGGCCAGCGCCACGCCAGCCAGCAGGTAGTACCACGAGCCGCCGAGCATCGCGAGCCGGCCACCCATGACCACCAGCACCAGCCCGGCCATGGCGAGCAACACGGCCCAGGTCAGAAAGGCCCAGCCGGCGAGGCCGCGCCGTCGCGCGATGGGGGTGGGGGTGAGGTCGGTGTTGGCGTTCATGCGCATGCTCCAGATGCGTGCACGCGAACGCGCACTGGGGGTTGAAAGGTGTCAGCGCGGCGGGCCGGTGACGCGCCAGATCACATTGCCCACGTCGTCGGCCACGAGCAGCGCGCCCTTGCCGTCGATGGCCACGCCCACCGGCCGGCCGAGCGCCTTGCCGTCGGCGTCGAGGAAACCGGTGAGCACATCCACCGGCTGCCCGTTGGGCTTGTCGCCAGAGAAGGGCACGTAGATCACCTTGTAGCCACTCGGCGGCTTGCGGTTCCATGAGCCATGCTGGCCGACGAACATGCCGCCCTCGGCAAAGGGGCCGCCCAGGGTGCTGCCGCGCGCAGAGGCCAGACCGAGGGACGAGGTGTGGTTGCCCAGCGCGTAGTCGGGTCGCACGGCGGTGGCCACCAGGTCGGGGCGCGGCGGCTGTGGACGCTCGTCGACCTTCTGGCCGTAGTAGCTGTAAGGCCAGCCGTAGAAGGCGCCGTCGCGCACCGAGGTCATGTAGTCAGGCACGAGGTCGGAGCCAAGTTCGTCGCGCTCGTTGACCGAGGTCCACAGCGTCTCGCCCTGCCAGGCCATGCCCACCGGGTTGCGCAGGCCGGTGGCGAAGAGTCGGCCCTTGCCGGTGGCGCGGTCGAATTCCCAGATTGCCGCGCGCCCTTCCTCATGGGCCATGCCGTGTTCGGCCACGTTGCTGTTCGAGCCCACCGACACGTACAGCCGGCTGCCGTCGGCGCTGGCAATGAGACCCTTGGTCCAGTGATGGTTCAGCGCACCTCCGGGCAGATCGGCCACCTTGGTCACCGGACCACTGGCCCTGGTGTCTCCCGCTTGGTAGGGCACCTTCACCAGCGCGTCGGTGTTGGCGATGAAGAGCTCGTTGCCGACCAGCGCCATGCCGAAAGGTGAGGTGAGGTTCTCGAGAAACACGGAGCTCACTTCGGCGGTGCCGTCGCCGTCGGCGTCGCGCAGCAGGGTGATGCGGTCGGCGCTGGGCGTGGCGGCGCCCGCGCGCTTCATCACCATGCCCATCACCTTGCCCTTGATGCCCAGCAGCTCGTCGCGCAGCGGCCGTTCAGGCGCGTTCGATTCGGCCACCAGCACATCGCCGTTGGGCAGCACGTGGATCCAGCGCGGGTGGTCGAGCCCGCCGGCGAATTTGCTCACCGTGGTGCCGCTCGCGGCGGTGGGCATCTGGCCTTCCTGCCAGGGCTGTGCCTTCGCCACTTTCACGGTGGGCAGCATCGTCTTCACCGGCGCGGGCAGCTCGGGGTCGGGCCCGTAGCCGGTGTCCACTTTCAGTTTTGCCGACTCACCGCAAGCACCCAGCAGCAACGCACTGGCCATGAGCAGTGCAAGTGACGGTTGCCTGGCGGGAAGGGCGTGACGCGACGAGACCATTGAAGGCTCCTTGTGTATGTGGGTGTGACAGCGGGATGGTTTGAAACTAAGACCGATACCCACTGACGTCTGTGCGTTGCGCCACCAACACCGCGACGCTGACGCCCGTCTGGGACAATCGTGCTTTGCCCGCAGAACACCGCATGCCCACCGCCCTGGCGACCGACGCCACTCCCGCAACCCCCGATGCCTTGCCCAGCGGCCCGTTGGCGCGCGAGGCACTCGCGCTGGCCGCTTTCGATCATGTGGTGGCCCATGCCCCGGGCTACCGCGCGCGGCCGGGCCAGCGCGAGATGGCCGCGCACATCGCGCAGACGCTCTCTGGCGTCTCGCTGGGCGACGGTGCGGTGGCCAGCGATGCCCCCTTGCCCGCGCGGGGTATCGCGGTGGTGCAGGCCGGCACCGGCGTGGGCAAGTCGGCGGCCTACGCGTCCACCGTGATTCCGCTCGCGCTCGCGCAGCAGAAGCGCGTGATCATCAGCACCGCCACCGTGGCGCTGCAGGAGCAGTTGATTGCCAAGGACCTGCCCGCGCTCGCGACCACGCTGCCCCAGCCGTTCGCCTTCGCGCTGGCCAAAGGGCGTGGCCGCTACGTGTGCCGCCTGAAACTGGACCAGCTCAGCGGCGGCGATGCGGCCAGCGCCGATCTCTTCGAGAGCGACGACGGCGGTGCCGACACCGGTGCCACGGCTTCGGCCGCAGCGGCCGCGCGCTGGCAGGAGCGTGGCGTGCAGTACACCGCCTGGGCCAACGCGCTGGACAGCGGCAGCTGGGACGGCGACCGCGACCGGCTCGACGAGCCGCCCGACGGTGGCCTATGGGGACCGGTGGCGGCCGAACGCCACACCTGCACCGCGCGCCATTGCCCGAGCTACAACAGCTGCAGCTACTACCAGGCGCGTGCGAAGCTGGCCCAGGCCCAGGTCATCGTGGTCAACCACGACCTGCTGCTCTCCACGCTCGGCCTGCACGCGCTGCCCGCGCCGCAGGACTGCTACCTGGTGTTCGACGAGGCGCACCACCTGGGCCCGGTGGCGCAAGGGCAGTTCACCGCGTCCATGGACCTGATGCGCGGCCAGTGGCTCGACAAGTTGCCGCGCGCCGTGGACGAGGTGGCCGCTGCGATCGAATACAAGCCGACGATCGACGTCGCCGCGTCCGCGCGCGAACTCAAGAGCGCGCAGGGCGAACTCGCCCGGCTCGCCATGCAGCGCATCGGCGCCTTGCCCGCCTGGCTGGACCTCACCGGCCGCGCCGCCGGGCGGGCACCCCTGCGCCCCGGCGGCGGCTTCAACGACGCCGGCGCGCCGGTGGTGGACCGCTTCGAAGGGGGCATGCTACCGGCGGACTGGCTCGATGTGGTCACGACCCTGCACGCCAGCGCCAGCAGCCTGCTCAAGGTGTTCGAGGCGCTGGCCTCACAGCTCAAGACGACCGCGCGCGAAAACCCGGGCGACGCCCAGCGCTGCGCCAGGCTCTACAGCCGCCTGGGCGTGCTGGCGCCGCGCCTGCAAAGCGCGCAGGAAACGGCGAGCTACTGGATGCAGCAGGCCGGCGATGGCCAGCCGCCGCTGGCCAAGTGGCTGGAGGCCGGTGTCAGCCACGGGCTGGTCACCCTCACGGCGCACGCCTGCCCGCTGCAGCCGGGCAGCCTCTTGCGCAACCAGCTCTGGAACCAGGTGCGCGCGGCGGTGGTCACCTCGGCCTCGCTCGTCACCTGCGGCAGCTTCGATCATTTCCTGCACGAATCCGGTCTGGCCTGGGACGGCGCGGTGGCCGCGCGCGAGGTGCAGAGCCCGTTCGACCATGCGCGCCAGGGCCGCCTGATCGTGGTGCAGACGCAGGCCGACCCGAAGGACGTGGAAGGCTACACCCGCGAGATGCTCGCCCTGCTGATGGCTGACCTGCGGCAGGTGGAGCGCGGCGCGCTGGTGCTGTTCACCTCGCGCGCGCAGATGCGTCAGGCGCAAGGCCTGCTTGAGCGCGGTGAGCACGCGGCGCTGCGCGACCGCGTGCTGGTGCAGGGTGAGGCCTCGCGCACCGTGCTGCTGCGCCGCCATGCCGAGCGCGTGGCCGACGGCCAGCCGTCAGTGCTGTTCGGCCTGCAGTCTTTTGGCGAAGGGCTCGACCTGCCCGGTGAGCTGTGCGAGTGGGTGTTCATCACCAAACTGCCGTTCGCTTCACCCAGTGACCCCGTGGGTCAGGCGCGCGCCGACTGGCTCAAGAGCCAGGGCCGCGACCCGTTCAGCGAACTGGTGGTGCCCGCCACCGGTGCACGGCTGCTGCAATGGACCGGCCGCGCGCTGCGCACCGAGACCGACGAGGCCGTGGTCGTTTGCTACGATGCCCGCTTGCTGCGCCAGTCCTACGGGCGGCGCATGCTCAAGGGCCTGCCTCCCTACCGGCTGCAGCGCCGCGTCGATGGCGCGCTGACCGAGGCCTGAGCCTCCTTCCCACGAAGACCCACCAGAAAGCCATCGCCATGATCTTTTCCGTCCTCAAGCTCATCCACGTGCTCGCCGTCATCCTGTGGGTGGGCGGCATGGCTTTCGCGCATTTCTTTCTGCGCCCCTCGGTGCAGACGCTCGAAGCGCCCGTGCGCCTGCGCCTGCTGCAGACCGTGATGAAGCGCTTCCTGTCGACGGTGCTCGTGGCCTCGCTGGTGGTGCTGGTCACCGGGCTGTGGATGATCGGCCGCGTGGCCAAGGAAACCGTGCAGGCTGGCCTGTCCTTCAACATGCCGCTGGACTGGACCATCATGGCCACGCTCGGCATCCTGATGATCGCGATCTTCGGCCACATCCGCTTCGCACTCTTCAAGCGCCTCACGCGCGCCGTGGACGCGAGCGACTGGCCTGCCGGTGGTGCCGCCATGGCCTCCATCCGGGCCTGGGTCTTCGTCAACCTGTGCATCGGCATCGTGATCATCTGCGTGACCTTGCTCATGGGCTGAATGCCCTCCGCGCGGCCATGGCTTCCCCATTGGCGCCCCTGGGTGGGTACCGCCTCTGGATGATCGCGCTCCTGGCTGCGTTGCTGCAAGGTTGCGCGCTGCCGCCGCTGGACGGGCGCAGCGAGTCCATGGCGCTGTCGAACGCCGAAGCGGCCGCCACCCGCCTGGGCCGTGCGCTGAATGAGCAGGTGCAGGCGCATCCCGGCGAGTCCGGCATCCTGCCGCTGGCCGAGGCGCTGGACTCGTTCGCAGCCCGAATGCTGCTGGTGCGCGCCGCCGAACGCACGCTGGACGTGCAGTACTACATCTGGCGCGACGACATCACCGGCAACCTGCTGCTGGACGCGCTGCGGGAGGCCGCCGGGCGCGGCGTGCGCGTGCGCCTGCTGCTGGACGACAACGGCGTGGCCATGGACGCCAGGCTGCTCGCGCTGGATCGCCATCCCGCCATCGAGGTGCGGCTGTTCAACCCGTTCTCGGTGCGCCAGCCCAAGGCGCTGGGCTACCTCACGCACTTCAGCCGCGCCAACCGCCGCATGCACAACAAGGCGCTGGTCGCGGACAACCAGGCCGCCATCGTGGGCGGACGCAACGTGGGCGACGAGTACTTCGGTGCCACCGACGGCGTGCTGTTCGCCGACCTTGACGTGCTGGCCGCAGGCGCCGTGCTGCCGGCGCTGTCGGCCGACTTCGACCGCTACTGGGCCAGTGCGTCCGCCTACCCGATCGACCGCATCGTGCCCGCTACCAGCGCGGTGCCAGCGCCCACGACCCGCACCGAGGACGATCCGCGCGCGGCGCGCTACCTGCAGGCCTTGCGGGAATCGCGCTTCGTGGCCGACCTGCTGGCCGGTGAACACCTGCCGCAGTGGGCCAGGGTGGAGATGGTGAGCGACGATCCGCGCAAGGGCCTCGGGCTGGCGGAGAGGGAAGACCTCATCACGCACCAGCTGCAGCAGGTGCTGGCCCGCCCACCCGTGGCTTCGCTGGATCTGGTGTCACCGTACTTCGTTCCGACCGCCGCGGGCGTGGACGCTTTCAGCCGGCTCGCGGCCCGAGGCGTTCGCGTGCGCATTCTGACCAACGCGCTGGAGGCCACCGACGTGTCGGCTGTGCACTCGGGCTACGCGCGCTACCGCAAGGAACTGCTGCGCGCCGGTGTCGAGCTGCACGAAATGAAGCGCGGCGCGCAGCCGCAGGGCGGCCGCGCCGGCGTGTCCGGCAGCTCGGGCTCCAGCCTGCACGCGAAGACGTTTGCCATCGATGGCCGGCGCGTGTTCGTGGGCTCGATGAACTTCGACCCACGTTCCGCTCACCTCAACACCGAACTCGGCTTCATCATCGACAGCCCCGTGCTGGCACAGGCGGTGACCCAGGCGTTTGACCGGGACATTCCGGCCAGCGCCTATGAGGTGAAACTCGATGAGAGCGGCGGCCTGGTGTGGATCGAGCGCAGGGAGGGGCAGGCGCTGCGCCACACACGCGAACCGGGCAGCACGCTGGGACGCAGCGCCTGGATCGGCCTGCTGTCGGTGCTGCCGATCGAGTGGCTGCTCTGAAAGAAGCACCCGCCTGCGCCGCTTTCCCCCTCCGTGGCGCGCCTTCGGCGCTTCGAAGGGCGACGGCATCTCGGGCCGGCGCAGCCGGACCCTTGATGCCTCTGGAGGGCACGCCTCTTTCGTTGGGGGTTTGGGAAAGACGGGTTCAGTCGTCGTGGCGGTGGGCCAGCAGGGTGCGCCAGATCAGCGCGCCCAGCGCGGCACCGGCGATCGGCGCGACCCAGAACAGCCAGAGCTGATCCAGTGCGACGGAGGGGCCGAAGAGGGCCGGGCCGGTGCTGCGCGCCGGGTTGACCGAGGTGTTGGTCACCGGAATGGAGACAAGGTGGATGAGGGTCAGGCACAGACCGATGGCCAGGCCGGCGAAACCCGCCGCCGCGCGCTTCGCGGTGACACCGAGGATCACCAGCAGGAACACCGCCGTCAGCACCACCTCGGTCAGCAGCGCGGCAACCATGTCGTAGCCGCCGGGCGAGTGTGCGCCGTAGCCGTTGGTGGCGAAGCCGCCCACCACGGCGCCCGGCTTGCCTGTGGCGATCAGGTAGAGCACGCCGGCGGCGGCCACCGCGCCCAGCACCTGGGCGACCACATAGCCGGGCAGTTCCGCCGCACGGAACCGTCCACCCAGCGCCAGACCGACGGACACCGCCGGGTTGAAGTGGCCGCCGGAGATCGGCCCGAAGGCGTAGGCACCGGTGAGCACCGTCAGCCCGAAGGCGAGCGAGACGCCGGTGAACCCGATGCCCAGTTCGGGGAAGCCCGCCGCCAGCACCGCGCTGCCGCAGCCGCCCAACGTCAGCCAGAACGTGCCGAGGAACTCGGCGGACCATTTTTGGAGATTGCTGTATTCCATGCTGCTCACCTAGTCGAGAGGCAGCGGACGATACGCAGGCGCAGCGCGGCACACAAGCGAATTAACAATGATTTGACACATCCCTGTGACCGCGCCGCGCGGGCGCAGGGGGATCGCTCAGTTCGCCGCGCTGGCCGCCGGGGGCGGGCGTTGGCCGAGTATGCGGTGCCACAGCGCAGGCAACGCGGTGGCGATGTCGGGCCGCGAGCCGTTCAGCGTGGGGCGTTGTCCGCCGTTGGCGCGGTCGGCGTCGGTGCCAAGATCGAAATGGAAGGTGTAGTTCGGCTCCTGGCCCATGCGCAGGTCGGTCAGGTACAGGCGGCCTTCGGCTTCCGACACGCTGAAGAAACCGTGTGTGAAGGCCGCCATGCGCGCGACGTAAGGCTCGTCGCGGTACCGGGTGAGCAACTCCGCGCCGCGGTCGTGCACCGTCCACCGCACGTCGCGTGTGTCGTCCAGCAGCGAGTAGTAGCCCTCGCGGTATTGCGTGGAGGTGGTGGCCACGAAGCGCCAGAGCAACGTGTTGAACGGCGAGGGGGTGACCAGCAGGCCGTCAGCCGCCATGCCTTGCTGCTTCAGCGAATCGCGAGCCACCTGCGTGGCGTGGTGCTGTGCGCCCACGCTCCAGGCAAGGTAGAGCGTGCTGAGCACCAGGCCGGCGGCGTTCCAGGCCAGGCCGCGCGCCGACCTCAACCGCAGCGCGGCGACCACACCCACGATCAGGGGTAGCGTATAGGCCGGGTCGATGATGAACACGCTGCCCACGCCGAAGGGGTGGTCGCTGAACGGTCGCAGCAACTGCGTGCCGTACACCGTCATGGTGTCGAGCAGCGGATGGGTGATCAGCACCAGCCACAGGGCGAGCCACCAGCGCCGGAACAGCGCGGCTTCGCCGTGGATGCGCGACACGACCCACGCCAGCAAGGGCGCGAACAGCGTGAGCACGATGAGCGAGTGGCTCTCCGCGCGGTGCAGCGTCATGTTCAGGACGGCGTCACCGTGGTCGATGAAGGCGTCGAGATCGGGCAGCGTGCCACCGATGGCGCCCCACAAGGCGGCCTTCCACACGGCCGTGCGACGGCCCATCACCGCCACGCCCACGGCCGAGCCGAGGGCAATCTGGGTCAATGAATCCATGGCGCGAGAGCTTAGCCGCGCCGGCTCACACCGTGGGTGACAGGGGCTTGTTCAGGCCTGCACCACGATGGGGAACGTGGCGCGCAGGCCGTCGTTGCCAGGGGCGAACGGTACTGTCACTGCGGCGCGGTCCGCCTCGCTCATGCGCCGCCAGATGCCGTCGCGCTCGTTGCCCGGATCGCCTGCCACATAGAGCTGGGTGGTGAGCAGTTCCGCGCGGTCCAGCCGCACCTTCACGTGGATGTGCGGCGTGCGCCCGGTGTAGGGCACGGGTTTCAGGGTGCGGAAGCGGTAGCGGCCATCGCGCCCGACCGTGACTTTGCCGAAACCCTGGAAGGCCGGGTCGGCCCGGTCGCCATCGCCCGGGTGGTGGTAGTGGCCCGCGTGGTCGCACTGCCAGATCTCGACCACCGCACCCGCCACGGGCACACCGGCCAGATCGGTCACCGTGCCATCCACCCAGGCGGGCTGCCCTTTGCCATACACAGCCTGGCCGTTCTTCAGCAGGTCCGCGTCCGAATCGGCGGGCAGGCTCACGGGGTAGAACGGCCCTTCCGTCTGGCGCGGTGTGGGTCGCAGGTTATTCGACTGCGCCAACGCAGGCGAGAGCCAGACCGGGGCCGCCACGGCGGCGGCACTGGCGATGAGGATGCGGCGGCGGGGCAGGACGGGCATGGACTCTCCTGGAATATCTGTCTGATTGGAAGAGCGTCCGGCGTGCAAGTTCCTGATCCAGAACACCGCGGGACTGGCTACGCCAGGCCGCAGGCGTTGCCCCTGGGGGAAGACGCCGCAGGCAGCGCGGGGGGGCTATTTCCCGCCCATCCAGGCCAGGAGCGAGGCGCGCATGGCTTCTTCGACGGACATGTTGATGGGCGTCGTCCAGCTGCGCGGCACGAACACGGTGTAGCCGCCGATCATGTAGCCCATGGGCAGGTAGACGGCCACATGGTCCAGTTCCGCCAGCCCGGGCGGCAGCCCCTGCATGTTCTGCCGTGTGACCAGGCCGACGATGGTCATCTCGTTGTCCGGCAGCTTGAGCATCACGACCTGCTGCTGTGTCTCCTTCTGGCTGGGCGAGAAGTAGTCGGCAAAGCTTTTCAGCGAAGAATAGATGCTCTTGACCACCGGCAGGTTGGTGAAGGGCAGCTCCACCCACGAGAGCATGCGCGCCGTCACGGGCTGGGAAATCAGGAACCCCAGCCCGAAGATCATGGCCGCGCCGATCAGGATACCCAGGCCCGGCAGGTAGAAGTCGCCGACCAGCGGCCGGATTGCCCACATCGCCAGGGTTTCCAGCCAGACGATGAAGAGGTACAGCACGTAGACCGTGAGCGCCACCGGAAGGAAGGTGATCAGGCCGCGGAAGAAGTACTGGTAGATCGGTTTCATGGGGCGTCGGTCGTGGCGTGTGCGGCTGGCGCGGGAGGGACAGCGGGAGGGACAGCGGGAGCATAGCAGTCAGGGTGCTTGCAATGGGCTGCCTGGGCCCCATATGCCTGGTGTTTGCCCATTTCCGGGCCGCCACGCCTGGCGCTTGCGCCAGTTCAGGAACTCCCCTGGAGCCAGGAGGCTCTCAAATCCATGAATGGACTCTTCGATTTCTTCGGCCGCGTGCTGCGTGGCGTGCTCAGGCTGGTGCTGGTCGTGGCCAGCCTCATTTTCGTGTTCAGTCTCTTGCTGGCCGCGATCGTGGTGATGCTGGGCGTGTCGCTCTGGGCGCTGGTCACGGGGCGCAAGCCCACCCCGGCGGTGGTGTTCAGCCGCTTCCGCCAGACCTCGCAGCGCTATACCCAGGGCGTATGGCCGGGAAGCGCGGCCGGCGGCGCAAACCGATCGGCTGATGTGGTCGACGTGGAGGCCACCGAGGTGCCCGACGCCCCGGCCCAGCGGCGTGAACCGGGCGCGCGTTCCGGGCCCGACACCATGGCGCGCGTGCTGCGCTGAACCTCAGTTTTCCGCGGCGCCATTCTGGCGCCGGGCCAGCGCGGCGTCGTACAGGGCGTTGCGTGGCTGGCCTGTGATGTCCGCGCACAGGCGCACGGCGGTTTTCAGGGGCAGTTCGGCCAGCAGCAGGTCGAGCGTGCGCAGGGCGGCCGGGTCCATCGCCTCGGCGTCGGCCGCACCGGGGACCAGCGGGTGCACCATCAACACGAATTCCCCGCGGGTGCGGTGCGTGCCGGCCTGCAGCCAGGCGGGCAGGTCCTGTGCCGGCAGCGATGCGATCTCCTCGAACTGCTTGGTCAACTCGCGCCCCACGGTAAGGGTGCGTGGCCCCAGGGTGGCGAGATCCCGGGCCAGCGCGTCGATGCGGTGCGGTGCTTCCAGCAGCACGCAGGCGCGTGCATCGGCGGCGATCTGCCGCACTTCACGCTGGCGCTCTGCGGCCTTCGGCGACAGAAAACCGGTGAAGACGAAGCGGCCGTCCCAGCCGCTGTGGCCGGCCACGCTGAGCAGCGCCGTGATGCTGCTGGCGCCGGGGATCGGCAGGCTGCGCAGCCCGGCGGCGGCAACGGCCGCCACGAGGCGCGCCCCCGGGTCGCTCACGCCCGGTGTGCCGGCATCGCTCACGTAGGCGATGCGCTCACCGGCCTGCAGGCGCAGCACCACGGCTTGTGCCGCCTCCGCCTCGTTGTGCTCGTGCAGGGCCAGCAGCGGCTTGTGCAGACCATACGACTGCAGCAGCGTGGCGGTGTGGCGCGTGTCCTCGCAGGCCACGGTGTCCACCAGCGAGAGCACCTGCAGCGCGCGCAGCCCGATATCGGCCAGATTGCCGATCGGGGTGGCGACCATGTACAGCGCGCCCTGCGGATAATGCTGGTGCCCCGCCGCATCACGGGCGGCGGCCAGCAGGGATGGAGTGCTTGCAGACAATGTTGTGGACATCCAGAAAACCAGGGGCGTCCGCCCGGAAGGGCGCGGCGCAACAGACCACCAAGAGCCGGGGCGACGCCGCCGAAAGTGCAGCCCTCGCGCATCTGAAGCGCCACGGCCTGTCACTCGTGCAGCGCAATTTCAGAACACCCGGGCGGGGTGGTGGCGAGGTCGATTTGATTATGCGCGAGCCCGACGGCACGCTGGTCTTCATCGAGGTGCGCCTGCGCGCCAGCCAGCGGCAGGGCGGGGCCGGTGCGAGCATCACAGGCGTGAAGCAGCGGCGCATTGTGTTCGCGGCGCGGCACTTTTTGCTCCGGCTCGGCTCAGAGCCTCCATGCCGCTTCGATGTGGTGCTCATCGAGGGCACGTTTGACGGGCCCTCACCCGTGCGCATCGAGTGGCTGAAGGCTGCCTTCGACGCCTCGTTCAGTTTCTGATCATTTTGAAACACCCCTCACCGCTATGATCGCGCCATGCTCCTGCAACGCATCCAGCAACAGTTCATCGACAGCGCCGACCTGAAATACCAGTGTGCGCAGTCCCTGGCCCCGCTGGTGGAATCGGCCATCGCGGCCGTTCTGGCCTGCGTGACCGGCGGCGGCAAGGTGCTGGCGTGCGGCAACGGTGCGTCGGCCGCTGCCGCGCAGCACTTCGCCGCGAGTTTCATGGGCCGCTACGAACGCGAACGCCCCGAGCTGGCGGCGCTGTCTCTCGCGTCCGATGCCGCTGTCCTCACCGGCGTCGCCACCGATTTCGATGCCCGCTCTGTGTTCGCCCGGCAGGTGCGCGCGCTCGGGCAGGCCGGTGACGTGCTGCTGGCGCTGTCCACCAGCGGCAACTCGGCCAACGTGCTCGCCGCTGTCGAGTCGGCGCACGAGCGGGACATGGTCGTGGTCGCGCTCACGGGCGCGCGCGGCGGTCGCCTGGCGCAGCAACTGCGCGATACCGACGTTCACCTGTGTGTGCCGCACGAGCTGCCGGCACGCATTCTGGAGGTGCATCACCTGGTGCTGCACTGCATCTGCGACGGTGTGGATGCCCAGTTGCTGGGCCTGCCCGACGCGTCACATACCCATTTGGAGAGTGCTTCATGACCCGGAAAACCACCGCTTCCCTGCAACGCATCGCTGCCGCCACGCTGGCTGTCGCCGCCCTCGGCGCCACGCTGAGTGCATGCGCCCCCCTCGTGGTGGGGGGCGCTGCGGTGACCGCGCTGGTCGCTGTGGACCGCCGCACCTCGGGTGCGCAACTCGATGACCAGGGCATCGAACTGCGTGCCTCCAACCGCCTGAAGGACGAGCTGGGCGACGCGCATGCACGGTACGCGATCTCCAGTTACAACCGCCGCGTGCTGCTCACTGGCGAAGCCTCGAGCGAGGCGGTCAAGACCAAGATCACGCAGATCGTCTCGGGCGTTGAAAACGTGCGTGAAGTGATCAACGAGCTGGGTGTGACCAGCAGCCCTTCGCTCAAGGAGCGCGCCAGCGATACCCTGATCACGGGGCGTGTGAAGGCCTCGCTGGTGGACGCGAAGGACCTGTCCGCCAGCGCCTTCAAGGTGGTGACCGAGCGCGGCACGGTGTACCTGATGGGTCGCGTGACGCAGCGCGAGGCCGACCGTGCCACCGACATCGCCCGCAACACGCAGAGCGTGGCGCGCGTGGTGCGCGTGTTCGAGATCATCTCCGAGCAGGAACTCGCGAACCTGGGCGCACTCAAGCAGCCCGCACCGGCGAACAGCGGCACCCGTTAAGAACCGGGGGGAGCTGCCGAGGCGGCGCCTTCCAGAACACGGTGGAACCGGCTCCATCGGAGCGGCACGTGTTGCTCCCTTGAGGGGGTGACGTCGCAGGCGGCGCAGGGGGCTATTTCAACCGCTTGATCAGGCTCGATGTGTCGAAGCGCCGGCCGCCCATGGCCTGCACGTCGGCGTAGAACTGATCCACCAGCGCAGTCACGGGCAGCCGGGCGCCGTTGCGCCTGGCCTCGTCGAGCACAAGGCCCAGGTCCTTGCGCATCCAGTCCACGGCAAAACCGAAGTCGAACTTGTCGGCCACCATGGTCTTGCCACGGTTGTCCATCTGCCAGCTCTGGGCGGCGCCCTTGCCGATCACTTCGAGCACCTGGTTCATGTCCAGACCGGCTTTCTGGCCGAACGCGATCGCCTCGGAGAGCCCTTGAACGAGGCCCGCGATGCAGATCTGGTTGACCATCTTGGTGAGCTGGCCCGAGCCGCTGGCGCCCATCAGCGTGAAGGCGCGTGAGAATGCCATCGCGGCGGGGCGAACTGTTTCGAAGGCCGCTGCATCGCCACCGCACATGACGGTGAGTGCGCCGTTCTGCGCGCCGGCCTGGCCGCCCGATACCGGGGCGTCCACGAAGGCAATGCCCAGCGCTCTGGCCGCGCTGTACAGCTCGCGCGCCACATCGGCGGAGGCGGTGGTGTGGTCCACGAAGACGGCCGCAGGCGACATGCCCGCGAACGCACCGTCGGCACCCAGCGTGACCGAGCGCAGGTCGTCGTCGTTGCCGACGCAGGCGAACACGATGTCGGCCCCCTGGGCGGCTTCGCGCGGCGTGGGTTTGTGCGCACCGCCGAACTCCGCCGCCCATGCCGCCGCCTTCGCACTGGAGCGGTTGTAGACGGTGACGTTGTGCCCGGCGCGCGCCAGGTGCCCGGCCATGGGGTAGCCCATGACGCCCAGGCCGATGAAGGCGACCTTGCGGGCAGGCGTGGATTCGTAGGTGCGTTCAGTGATGCTGCTCATGCGGAGAGGTCTTTCATGTGTGTTCCAGAAATGCCGCGGAACTGGCTTGCCCAGGCCGCGGGCATTGCCCCCTTGAGGGGGTGACGCGCGCCTGCGCGGCGCGCGGGGGTGTTTTTACATGATCGTGAGGTGCTCGGTGCCGGCGGCCAGGTCGAGTGACTTGGCGCGCTGGCTGTTGAGCTTGATCTGCAGGCGCAGGTCGTTGAGCGAATCGGCGTTGCGCAGTGCGTCTTCCAGCGTGATGAGGTTGGCCTCGAACGCGTTGAAGAGCGATTGGTCGAAGGTCTGCATGCCCATCTGGGTGCTCTTCTTCATGATCTCCTTGATCTCGGCCACTTCGCCCTTGAAGATCAGGTCGGAGATGAGTGGCGAGTTCAGCATGATCTCGACCGCGGCATGGCGCCCCTTGTTGTCCTGCCGTGGCACCAGGCGCTGCGAGATGAGGGCGCGCAGGTTGAGCGAGAGGTCCATCAGCAACTGGGCGCGGCGCTCTTCGGGGAAGAAGTTGATGATGCGGTCCAGCGCCTGGTTGGCGCTGTTGGCATGCAGCGTGGCCAGGCACAGGTGGCCGGTTTCGGAGAACTGGATGGCGTGCTCCATGGTCTCGCGGTCGCGGATTTCGCCCATCAGGATCACGTCGGGTGCCTGCCGCAGTGTGTTCTTCAGTGCGGCCTCCCAGCTGTCGGTGTCCAGGCCCACTTCGCGTTGCGTCACCACGCAGTTCTTGTGCGGGTGCACGAACTCGACCGGGTCCTCGATGGTGATGATGTGACCATGCGTGTGCTCGTTGCGCCAGTCGACCATGGCCGCGAGCGAGGTCGACTTGCCCGAACCCGTGGCGCCCACCAGGATGCACAGGCCACGCTTGGAGAGCGCCACGTCCTTGAGCACCTGGGGCAAGCCGAGTTTGTCGACCGTGGGCAGCACGGCGGGAATCGTCCGCAGCACCAGGCCGACCTTGCCCTGCTGAATGAAGGCATTCACACGGAAGCGGCCAATGGCTGGCGGCGAAATGGCGAAGTTGCACTCCTTGGTGCGTTCGAACTCGGCCGCCTGCTTGTCGTTCATGATCGATCGCGCCAGCGCCAGCGTGTGCGTGGCGTTGAGCGGCTGTGGCGACACCTTGACGATGGAGCCGTCCACCTTGATGGCGGGTGGAAAATCGGCGGTGAGGAACAGGTCGCTGCCCGAGCGGCTGAGCATGAGCCTCAGCAGATCGTTGATGAATTTCGATGCCTGGTCGCGTTCCATGAATCTCCCCTGTTACCTGCCCTGCTCAGCCCGGGAAGTTTTCCGGGATCTTGGCCTTGCCCCGAGCCTCTGCCGGGCTGATGACGTTGCGTTTGACCAGCTCGGACAGGTTCTGGTCCAGCGTCTGCATGCCCACGCTGTTGCCGGTCTGGATGGCCGAATACATCTGCGCGACCTTGGCCTCGCGGATCAGGTTGCGGATGGCGCTGGTGCCCAGCATGATTTCGTGCGCTGCCACGCGGCCCGAGCCGTCCTTGGTCTTGCACAGCGTCTGAGAGATGACGGCCACCAGCGATTCGGACAGCATCGCGCGCACCATGTCTTTCTCTTCGGCGGGGAACACGTCGATGATGCGGTCGATGGTCTTGGCGGCACTCGACGTGTGCAGCGTGCCAAACACCAGGTGCCCGGTTTCGGCGGCCGTCATGGCCAGCCGGATGGTTTCAAGGTCGCGCATTTCGCCGACGAGGATGGCGTCCGGGTCTTCGCGCAGTGCCGACCGCAGTGCGTTCGCGAAGCTCAGCGTGTGGGGCCCGACTTCGCGCTGGTTGACCAGGCACTTCTTGGATTCGTGCACGAATTCCACCGGGTCTTCGACCGTGAGAATGTGACCGTATTCGGTTTCGTTCAGGTGGTTGACCATGCCGGCCAGCGTGGTGGACTTGCCCGAGCCGGTCGGTCCTGTCACCAGCACCAGGCCACGTGGCCGCAGTGCAAGATCCGCGAAGATCTTGGGCGCGTTGAGTTGCTCGAGCGTGAGGATCTTGCTCGGGATGGTGCGGAACACCGCGCCCGCACCCCGGTTGTGGTTGAACGCGTTCACCCGGAAGCGCGCCAGGCCTTCGATCTCGAACGAGAAGTCGCACTCCAGAAACTCTTCGTACTGCTTGCGCTGGCTGTCGTTCATGATGTCGTAGACCATGCCGTGGACCTGCTTGTGGTCCAGCGGTTCGACGTTGATGCGGCGCACATCACCATGCACCCGTATCATGGGTGGCAGACCGGCGGAGAGGTGAAGATCGGATGCTTTGTTCTTGACGCTGAAGGCAAGCAGTTGGGTGATATCCATCCCAGAGTCCCATGCGGTGTTGAGGTATGACGTCGGATTATGAGCACCATTGAACGCAATCTCCAAGGCTTGAAAGAGCGCATTTCACGTGCTTGTTCACAGGTTGGGCGCGATGGTCGTGAGGTGGTTTTGCTTGCGGTTTCCAAGACCTTCGGACCGGATGCCGTTCGTCAGGCGCAGGCCGCCGGCCAGCGGTGTTTTGGCGAAAACTACGTGCAGGAAGGCGTGGAGAAGATCCTCGCGTTGCGCGAGCCGGGTGTTGCGTCAATGCCAACGCAATGGCACTGCATCGGCCCTTTGCAGAGCAACAAGACACGGCCGGTGGCCACGCACTTCGACTGGGTGCAGTCCGTTGACCGCCTCAAGATCGCAGAACGCCTGAGTGAACAGCGCCCGGAAGCGCTGGCGCCATTGCAGGTGTGCCTGCAGGTGAATGTGGATGGAGGGCTCACGAAGTCCGGTGTGACACCGGTTGAGCTGCCGGCGCTGGCCGAGGCGGTTTCGAGGCTGCCGAATCTGCGCTTGCGCGGCCTCATGTGCATTCCCGAGCCCGCTCCCACCTTCGAGGCACAGCGCGCGGTGTTCCTGCAGGCGCGTGCGCTGTTCGATCAGCTCAACGCCGACGGCTTCGCGCTCGACACGCTGTCGATGGGCATGAGCGACGACCTGGAAGCGGCCGTGTCGGCCGGTTCGACCATGGTGCGCGTGGGCCGCGCCGTGTTCGGCGACCGGCCGCTCAAGCTCACTTCCGTGGCTTGACCGAGCCGCAATCGGCCGAGAGCCACTTGCCTGAGCCATCCATGGTCATGGTCTGCGGCTTGCCCTGGTGCGTGGTGTTCACCACCATCTTCATGGTGTAGGCCGTGTCGCCGCTGAAGGTATAGGTGCCCTCGCCGGACGACGGCGGCTTCTTGCAGACGAAATTCATCTTGAGTGCGTTCGCACTGCGCGAGGTGACGGTGCTGGTGCAGTCACCTTCGCTCTGCATCGGCATGTCCTGTTTGGCGGCCATCTCGGGCGTGATGCACATCTTCATGGCCATGCCACCGCCCGCGCCCGCCGATGGCATGCTCATGCCCTGCTTGGCCAGCATTTCTTCCATCTGCTTGCGCTGCGCGGGTGGCATGCTGGCCATCTGCTGCTGCATCTGCGCCATGGCCTGGTCCATCTGCGGATTCCCGCCCATCTTCTGGTTCATCTCCCACAGACCGGGCTTGATGGTCTGTGCCTGCGCGGCGGCGGAGAGGAAGAGGGCGCTGAACAGCAAAATGCGGGTGGTGCGGGACATGGCGGCTCCGGTGGTGAAGCGCCACATTGTGCTGCGCGGTGCCGTCGTGTCAACGGCGACGGCACTGCGTCACAAGGGCAGCCGCGAACTGTTCTTCACCTCTTCCATCACCGCGTAGGTGCGCGTCTCACGCACACCCGGCAACCGCCACAGCACGTTGCCCGCGAATTCCCGGTAGGCCGCCATGTCGGCCATGCGCGTCTTCAGGAGGTAGTCGAAGCCACCGGCGACCATGTGGCATTCCATGATCTCGTCGCGCACGTGCACGGCCGCCTTGAACTCGTTGAACACGTTGGGCGTGGTGCGGTCGAGCAGCACTTCAACGAAGACCATCATGCCGCGCCCGAGCAGGAGTGGATTGAGCCGCGCTTCGTAACCCAGGATGTAGCCATCGCGTTGCAGGCGCTGGGTGCGCGCCAGCACGGCGGTGGGGGACAGCGCCACCGCTTCGGCGAGCTTGAGGTTGGTCAATCGGCCGTCCGCCTGCAGCAGCTGCAGGATTTTCAGATCGATCCGGTCGGGTTCCTGGATGTCGGGCATGTAGTGAATTATCCGGTTGACGATTTGTTGTTTGGTGAAAAATTTTGTGAATCGAGCGGCACCATGCGTGCATTCACCAATTCTTCGGAGTTTTCATGCCGCGTGCCCAAGACCGTCTGCCCTTTCCCTATCGCCCGGAAGCCGGGGTGCTGGCCCAGCGCCTGAGTGCCTTGCAGGGTGGACTGGACTGGACCGCCGCGGCCGACCAGGCCGCACCCTGGGTGCGGTCCGTGCGCGAGAACCCGCCGCCTTTCTGGGCCATGGAAAGCCTGCTCAAGGAGTACCCGATCTCCAGTGCCGAAGGCCTCGCGCTGATGCGCCTGGCCGAGGCGTTGCTGCGCGTGCCGGATGCCGAGACCGCGATCGCGCTCACCGCCGATCAGCTGGGTCGTGCCGATTTCGACGGTGCGGCCGACTCCACCCTGGCACGGCTGTCGTCCACCGCCATCGCGATGTCGAAACACTTCCTGCCCCAGGCCGGTGGCGAGCCAGGCCTGATGGCCAAGCTGGGTGCGAAGACCGTGGTGGCGGCCACGCTGCGCGCCGTGCAACTGCTCGGGCGCCAGTTCGTGCTGGGGCAGACCATCGAGGAGGGCATGAAAGAGGCCGCCTCGGCCCGCAAGCGCCAGGCGAACCTGCGCTTCAGTTTTGACATGCTGGGTGAAGGCGCTCGCACCGATGAGGATGCCCTGCGTTACCTGGCCAGCTACCAGCATGCCATTGCCGCCATCGCCCGCAGCGCCGATCCGCAACAGCATCCCGCCCGCAACGATGGCATCTCCATCAAGCTCAGTGCGCTGCATCCCCGCTATGAGGACGCGCAGCATGCGCGCGTCATGCGCGAACTGGTGCCGCGCGTGTGGTCGCTGTGCGAAGCCGCCGCCCGCGCCAATCTCAACCTCACCATCGACGCCGAAGAAGTGGATCGCCTGGAGCTTTCGCTGGACGTGTTCGAGGCCCTGGCGGCACAGGTGGCCCAACGTTGCCCGCAGTGGCAGGGTTTCGGGTTGGCGCTGCAGGCCTACCAGACGCGCGCGGTCGAACTGATCGACCATGTGGCGGTGCTGGCCCGCCGGCATGGCGTGAAGTTCATGTGCCGCCTGGTCAAGGGCGCCTACTGGGACGCCGAGATCAAGCGCGCGCAGGAGCTGGGTCTGCCGGGTTACCCGGTGTTCACGCAGAAGCCGCACACCGATGTGAGTTACCTGGCCTGCGCGCGCGCGCTGCTTGATGCGCCCGACGCGATTCACCCACAGTTCGCCACGCACAACGCAGGCACCATCGCCGCCATCCTGCAGATGGCGACCGGGTCGTCCGCCACCTTCGAGCTGCAACGGTTGCACGGCATGGGCGAAGGCATCTACCGTGAGGTGCTGCAGGACCCGGCCGTGTCGTGCCGCGTCTACGCGCCGGTGGGTGCGCACCGCGACCTGCTCGCCTACCTCGTGCGCCGCCTGCTGGAGAACGGTGCGAACTCGTCCTTCGTGCACCAGCTGGCCGACGAATCGGTGGGCATGGACGAACTGCTGGTGTCGCCGCTGGAGTGTTCGCTGCCGGATGCGGTGGCCGGGTCGGGGTTGCCGCTGCCACCGGCTCTCTATGGCGCGGCGCGGCCCAACAGCCAAGGCCTGGACCTGGCCGTGGTGGCTCACCGCGAACCCTTGCTGGCCGCGCATGCCGCGCTGGTGGTGCCCGCCGTTCCCGAAGCCGACGCGGCCAGCGCCGCCTCGGCCGTCGCGCGGGCTGTGCAAGCCTTCTCGGGTTGGAACCACACGCCCGTGGCCGAGCGCGCCGCCACGTTGCGCCGGGCCGCCGACGCCATGCAGCAGCAGATGCCGCGTCTGTGTGCGCTGCTGGTGAAGGAGGCGCACAAGGGATGGGGCGACGCGGTGTCCGAAGTGCGCGAGGCGATCGACTTCCTGCGCTACTACGCCAACGAGGCCGGGCGCGTGATGGCGCCGCAGAACATGCCAGGTCCCACGGGCGAGAGCAACACCTTGCGACTGGAAGGGCGGGGTGCCTGGGTGTGCATCAGCCCCTGGAATTTCCCGCTGGCGATCTTCACCGGCCAGGTGGCGGCCGCGCTGGTGACAGGCAACACCGTGTTGGCCAAGCCCGCTGAGCAGACGCCCGCCATCGCTCAGGAAGCGGTGAACCTGCTGCGCGCGGCCGGTGTGCCTGCCGACGCCCTGCAGTTGCTCCACGGGCCGGGCGAGACCGTGGGCGCGGCCCTGGTGGCGCAGCCGGGCGTGGCCGGCGTGGTGTTCACCGGCTCGACCCAGGTGGCCAAGGTCATCCAGCGCGCCCTGGCCATGAAAGACGGCCCCATCGTGCCCCTCATCGCAGAGACCGGTGGCATCAACGCCATGCTGGTCGACAGCACCGCGCTGCCCGAACAGGTGGCCGACGCAGTGGCGCAGAGCGCCTTCCGCAGTGCGGGCCAGCGTTGCTCGGCGCTGCGCCTGCTGTGTGTGCACGAGGCCGTGGCCGATGGCGTGATCGCAATGATCCGTGGTGCGGCGCACGAACTCGTGGCCGGCGACCCCGGTGACTTCGCGACCGATCTGGGGCCCGTGATCGATGCCGACGCCTTTGATGGCATCGCGCGCCACCTTCGACGCCTCGCCGCCGAAGCCAAACCGTTGCTGGCATCCGCGCCCTCCACGGCGCTGCCACACCTGGTGGCGCCGCAGATGTTCGAGGTACGGTCGATCACCGAAGTGACGCAGGAGATCTTCGGACCGGTGCTGCAGGTGGTGCGCTGGACGGGTGATCCGATGGCCGTCATCCAGCAGGTCAACGCCCTGGGCTATGGCCTCACGCTCGGCATCCAGACCCGCATCGACAGCCGGGCGCAGGCGCTGGCGGGGGCTGCACGCGTGGGCAATGTCTATGTGAACCGCAACATGATCGGTGCCGTGGTCGGCGTGCAGCCGTTCGGTGGCGAAGGCCTGAGTGGCACGGGCCCGAAGGCAGGTGGGCCGAACTACCTGCCGCGCTTCTGCGCCGAACAGACGCTGACCATCAATACCACGGCAGCCGGTGGCAATGTGGCGTTGTTCACGGGCTGAACGGGGGGCTTGCGTTCACGCCAGCACCAGCATGCCGGCCGTGGGGTTCTGCAGCAGCGCGTCCAGCGCCTCGATGGGCAAGGGCTTGGCAAACAGGTGGCCCTGGAACTGGTCGCAGCCCTGGTAGGCCAGGAAATCGCGCTGCTCCTGGGTTTCCACGCCTTCGGCCACGACCTGCAGGCTCAGACTCTGTGCCAGCGCGATGATGGCACGCGAAATCGCCGCGTCGTTCGGGTCGGTCAGCACGTCGGCGACGAAGCCCTTGTCGATCTTGAGCTGGTCCAGTGGCAGGCGTTTGAGCACCGAGAGCGAAGAGTAGCCGACGCCAAAGTCGTCGAGCGAGAGCGTCACGCCCAGGGCCTTGAGCATGCCCATCTTGTCGATGGTGATCTCCATGCGGTCGGCCAGCAGGCTTTCGGTGAGTTCGAGTTTGAGCCGGTGCGGGCGGATGCCGGTGCGCGTGATCGCCGCCATCACCATGTCGACGAAGTCCGGGTGGCGGAACTGGCGCACGCTCACGTTCACCGCGATGCTCAGGTTCGAAGTCTGCGGCCGGTCGGCCCAGGCCGCGAGCTGTTCGCAGGACTTCTCGAGCACCCACTGGCCCAGCGGCAGGATGAGCCCGGTGTCTTCGGCCACCGGGATGAAATCGGCCGGGAAGATGAGGCCGCGTTGTGGGTGCTGCCAGCGCACGAGCGCCTCCACCCCGGTGATCACGCCGACACGGTCCACCTGGGGCTGGTAATGAACGACGAATTGCTCTTCATTCAGTGCCACGCGCAGATCGGAGCCCACCGTGGCATTGGCGGTCACCGTGGCCTGCATGTTCGGGTCGAAGAAGCAGAGCGTGTTGCGCCCCAGCGACTTGGCCTGGTACATGGCCAGGTCGGCCTGCTTCAGCAGCTCGCCCACGTCGTTCTGCTGCCCGTTGAACGAGGTCACTCCGATGCTGGGTGTGGTGAAGTGCTGGTGGCCGTTGAGCTGGAACGGCTCGCGCAGCGTGTTGAGCACCTTCTCGGCGAGTGCGGTCGCCTTGAAGGCGGCGGCATCCGGGTCGGTGCTGAGGTCGTCGACCATCACCACGAACTCGTCGCCACCCAATCGCGCCACCATGTCGGTCTTGCGCACGCTCTTGGTGAGACGCGCCGCCACCTTCTGCAGCAACTGGTCGCCCATCTGGTGGCCCAGCGTGTCGTTGAGGATCTTGAAGTTGTCGAGGTCGATGAACATCAGTGCACCATGCTGGCCAGAGCGGGCGCTCGCGGCCAGGGCCTGCTGCAGGCGGTCCAGCAGCAGTTGCCGGTTGGGCAGGTCGGTCAGCGCATCGTAGAAGGCCAGGTGGCGGATCATGTCCTCGGCGGTCTTGCGCTGCGTGATATCCCGCCCGACTGCCACCCAGTGCGTCACCTCTTCGGCGGTGGCCTGCACCGACACCACTTCCAGCTCCACCCAGAACATCGCGCCATTCTTTCGCCGCACCATCAGCTCGGTGCGCGCCTGCTGGGTCTGCTGCAGGCCCAGCGCGAGCTCGCGCAGCTTCGGGATGGCGGGGTCCAGCTCGAGCAGCATGCGCGGCGTCTGCCCCAGCACCTCCGCGCGGCTGTAACCGGTGTGCTGTTCGAATGCATCGTTCACGAACACGATGCGCGGTTCCGTGTCGTTGGTGCCTGCGCCGGTTTCAGCGATTGCGACGATGTCGTTGAGCCGGGACACGCTGGTCTCCAGCAGCATGAGCTGTTCCTGCGAGCGGCGCCGTTCGGTGACGTCACGGAAGTACACGGCGAGGCCTTCGGCGAAGGGGTAGGCCCGCACCTCCAGCCACTTGCCCAGCGTGGGGAAGAAGTCTTCCAGTTCCACGCGGCGGTTCGTGTTGAGCGACCTGGTGAGCTGGTCCTTGAGGCGCTGAGCGAGGCCGGCGCTGAAGCCCTGCCATACTTCCAGGCCCAGCAGATCTGCTGTGCTCTTCTGCAGCAGCCGCTCGCTCTCCTGGTTGAGGTAGGTGAAGCAGCACTGTCGATCCAGCGTGACGAACGCCTCCGTGATGCTGGCCAGCGTCGTGGTCAGTCGCATGGCGAGGCGCAGTGTGTCCTGCTGCGCCTGCTTCTGGGCAGAGATATCCTGAATCGCACCCTGGATGCGCACGATCTGCCCGTTGGCGCGTCGCACGGCGGTGCCCACAGTGCGCACCCATTTGGGCACGCCGCCATCGACGACGACCTGGATTTCCTCGTCGAACCCTTCGCCTTGCTGCGCGCAACGCTCCAGCCGCTGACGGATGCCGTTGCGCCACTCCGGGGCATATCGCTGCACCATATCCTCGAGGCTGCGGATCTGGTGACGGCCGGTCAGGCCGAGGATCGTGGCGAACTCGTCCGAATGGACCACCTCTCGGGTGGAGAGCTGCAGCGACCAGCTGCCCGCGCCCGCGGTGTGTTCGGTCAGATTCAGCCGGCTTTCGCTCTCACGCAGCACATTGGCGTTGTATTGCTCACTCTGCTCACAGCGGCGCGCCAGCGCCAGCACGTCAGCGGCATGCTGGGCCAGCAGCTGCAGTGTGGCGTCACTGACGGGCTCCCGGGCGTCGCGGCCCAGCAGCAGCAGGCCCGATTGCCCCACTACATCGAACACCGGCAGCCAGTGCCTGTACCGGAAAGGGGCTTCGGCCTCGGCCAGCACGCGCTCGCTGTCCGTCCTGGTTTTCAGTAGCGGTGCGCAGGCCCCCAGTGACTGTGTCGTCTCTTCAGGCGTCAGGCCGTGCGAGCCCAGCAGCAAGGGCGGCTCGTGCGACATGTCGACCAGCAAGGCGGCGTCGGCGGCCGCGAACTGCGCGGCCATCTGCGTCAGGCGGTCCAGTTCGCTGCGCTGGGTGGGCACCATCCAGGCGCCCGTGCGCTCGGAGGCCGGTTCGGCGTTCAAGGGGGGGCGGTTGTCGGGAGCGGGGCGCATGGGGGTGGGGTATCGGTTCGGTCCAGGGCGCAGCATACAGACGGCTTGTCATCGGACGTACATCCGCCGTGCCCAAGCTGTCCTCTGACGCGTGAACTTCTGCACGGCCTCCCCAAATGTGGGGAAAGTTTGTAACGAAAATGTTGGATCTTGTTGCTTATGTTCTAACATCGGGCCATGCAGGCGCAAGGCTGTCGTTTTGAACCTCCGGTCCCATCGCATCGCCATCATCGAACCAGGAAGGGTTGATTGTGAGCACACTCGCAGAACTCAGGCAATACAGTGACGTGGCCAGCCTGAAGTCCGCGTTGCACCAGCTGTGCAGCGAGTTCGGGCGTATCACGCGGCTCGACATCCTGACCGCCATGCACGAGGGCACCAAACAGGCGATCTGTTTCCTTCGCATGGAGCGGCCTGAGCAGGAGCAGGTGCTCATGAAGAGCCTGGGCGTGGGCCGTTTCGGCGGCGAGGTGGTGTTCGTGCTCAACCTCAACATGCCCGTGGCGGCCGAGGACGGCCCGTCGTCCCAGTGGGCCGATTCCGACATCTACTGATCGCGGTCCCCACGCCCGGCGTTTCATGGCCTCGGGCGCTTGCCTCGCCCTGTCTCCCGATTGACCCCTGCGCGCCCTGCGGCCGCGCAGAATCCGCGCATGAACTCCCTGCGCTCTCCCCTGGCTGCCCAGATCGTCCAATGGCTCGTGGCACCCGGTGATCGGGTGCGGCAGGGTGATGTGCTGGTCGTGCTGGAGGCCATGAAGATGGAGCACGAACTGCGGGCGGACGCACCCGCACGCGTGCTCGAACTGTTGTTTGCCGAGGGGGAGGTCGTGCAGGCGGGCGACATTCTGCTGCGAGCCGAAGCCGTGCACGATCCGGCGCCTCCAGGCGCACGAGACACAAGCGTCGCCGACGTGCCGCAAGCGGCGGGGGTGAGACCTGACCTGCAGCGGCTGCAGACCCGCCTGGGCCGCACCCTCGACAGGGCGCGGCCCGAGGCGGTGGCCCGTCGCCATGCGCTGGGGCTGCGCACGGCTCGGGAAAACATCGCCGACCTGTGCGACGAGGGCAGCTTCATCGAGTACGGCGCGCTCGCGGTGGCGGCCCAGCGAAGCCGCCGCAGCGAGGAAGACCTCATTGCCCATACACCCGCCGACGGCATGGTCACCGGGATTGGTTCGATCAACGCCGCTCAGCACGGTGCCGAGCGATCGCGCGCGGCGGTGCTGGCCTACGACGCCACCGTGCTCGCTGGCACGCAGGGCATGCGCAACCACCAGAAAACCGACCGGCTCCTGGGCATCGCGCTGTCGCAGCGGCTGCCTGTGGTGTTGTTCGCCGAAGGCGGTGGTGGCCGGCCTGGCGATACCGACATGCCCATCGTCGCCGGCCTGCATGTGGGCACTTTCGGTGCGTTCGCCCGGCTTTCAGGGCAGGTGGCGGTGGTCGGCGTCGTCAGCGGTCGTTGCTTCGCCGGCAACGCGGCGCTGCTGGGCTGCTGTGACGTGGTGATTGCCACGCGAGGCAGCAACATCGGCATGGGCGGACCGGCCATGGTGGAGGGCGGCGGGCTGGGTGTGTTCAAACCCGAGGAGATCGGGCCCAGCGCGGTGCAGCACGCCAACGGCGTGATCGATGTGCTGGTGGAGGATGAGGCCGGTGCGGTGGCTGTGGCGCGCCAGTACCTGTCGTTCTTCCAGGGCCCGGTGGACGATGCTCCTGCCCCCGATGTCCTCGCCCTGCGTGAGGTGGTGCCCGAGAACCGGCTGCGCGTGTACGACACCCGGGCCGCGATGGACGCGCTCGTCGACGTCAGCAGCCTGTTGCCGCTGCGCACCGGTTTTGGCGCCGGCATCCATACCGCGCTGGCGCGCATCGGTGGTCGCCCGGTGGGGTTGATGGCGAACAATCCCCTGCACCTGGGGGGTGCGATCGACGCGGACGCGGCGGACAAGGCGGCGCGGTTCCTGCAGCTTTGCAATGCGCATGGCCTGCCCATCGTGAGCCTGGTCGACACGCCCGGCTTCATGGTGGGGCCGGACACCGAGGCCCGCGCGCAGGTGCGTCACGTGAGCCGGCTGTTTGTGGTGGCGGCCGATCTGCGCGTCCCCTTCTTCAGCGTGGTGCTGCGCAAGGGCTACGGGTTGGGTGCGATGGGCATGACGGCAGGGGGCTTCCATGCGCCGGCCTTCACCGTCGCCTGGCCCACCGCCGAGTTCGGTGCCATGGGGCTGGAGGGCGCGGTTCGCCTGGGGTATCGCAAGGAGTTGGAGGCGGTACCGGAAGGGTCGCAACGCGATGCCCTGTTCGAGCGGCTGCTGGCACAGCAGGTGACCAACGGATCGGCGGAGCAGATGGCCACCACGCTGGAAATCGACGCGGTGATCGATCCGGCACACACGCGGGACTGGCTGCTCAAGGGGTTGGCGGGCGCGAAGGTCTCGGAGCCCCGCCCGGGGCGCTTCATCGATACCTGGTGAAACGGCGGGGGGCGCCGCCGGTTTACATCAGGTCGCCGAAGCCCGTGGTGCGCACGCCCGCGCTGGGCAGTTGCGGGGCAGTCTGATTGATGTTGATCCAGAACTCGCACACGTGCTTCATGGCGCTGAGGAACTGCGAAAACTCGGTCGGCTTGGCGATGTAGGCGTTGGTGCCTGCGTCGTAGGCGCGCAGGAGGTCACTGGGTTCGGTGGAGGATGTCAGCACCACCACCGGGATGTGGTGCAGGTTGTCCGATCCCTTGATCTCCCGCAGAACACCGATGCCGTCGAGCAGCGGCATCTTCAGGTCCAGCAGGACCAGCATCGGGTTGCTGCCCGATCGGTTGGTGAAACCGTTGCGGCGGTGCAAGTAGTCGAGTGCCTGCATGCCGTCCGACACATGTGTGACGCGTCCATCCAGCCCGTGGCGCGCGAGAGCGAGCTTGGTCAGCTCGGCGTCGTCAGGGTTGTCTTCAACGAGAAGGATGGCGTCGGCGTTTCTGCTCATGGTTCCAGGGCGGCCGGCATGGAGTCGGTGGGGGACTCGAACCCGTGGACGCCTTCAAAAGGTAGCGAAAAATAGAACACACTGCCCTCTCCGAGCTGGCTTTCAGCCCAGATGGTGCCACCGTGTCGCTCGATGATGCGCCGCGTCAATGCAAGGCCAATGCCAGTGCCTTCGAACTCCGAGGCGCGATGCAGGCGTTGGAAGACGCCAAACAGCTTCTGGGCGTATTTTGTGTCAAAACCCACGCCATTGTCACGAACAAAGAAGGTATAGCCGACAACTGGGTCCATGCTCCAACCCACCTCGATGCGCGCGCGCTCCCTCGGGCGGGTGTATTTGTAGGCATTGCCCAACAGGTTTGCCCAGACCTCGCGCAAAAGGAGTGCATCGCCCTGCACCACCGGCAGGTCGGGTGCCACCACCCAGTCGACCACACGGCCTTCCGTGTCGTGCCCGAGCTGGCTGACCACCGCATCCACCAGGAGGGTGAAGTCGACCGCGGTCAGGTTCACCGCTGACCGGCCCAGGCGCGAGAAGGCAAGCAGTCCATCGATGAGCTGGCTCATGTGACGGGCCGAATTGCCGATTGTGCTGAGGTAGCGGGCGCTCACCTCATCGCAATTGCCGCCCAGGTGCTCTTCGAGCAGGCTGACGAAGCTGGAGATGTGGCGCAGCGGAGAGCGCAGGTCGTGGGAGACCGAGTAGGAGAACGATTCCAGGTCCTTGTTGGCCGCGAGCAACTGCTCGGTGCGCTCCACCACGCGGTTCTCAAGCTCATCGTTGATGTTGCGCATCAGATCGTCGAGCCGCTTGGCGTCGGTCATGTCCCGGTTGATCTTGGCGAAACCCTTGAGTTCTCCGCTGTCGTCGCGCAAGGCGATCAGCACCGAGTGCGACCAGTATTGCGAGCCGTCTTTGCGGGTGTGCCAGTTGTGCAGCTCGTGTTGTCCTCGCGAGGCAGCCAAGCGCAGCATCTGCATGGCGCTGACCTTGCCGTGCTCCGGGTTGACCGGGTCGAACAGCACGCCATAGTGGCGGCCGACCATCTGGGTCGGAGAGTAACCGTCCATGCGCTGGGCGCTGTCCGTCCAGTCGGTGATGGTGCCGTCGGCATCCATGAAGAAGATGCAGTAGTCGCGCAGGTTGTCCACCATGAGGCGAAAGCGCTGCTCGCTCTCCAGCAACTCCAGCGAACGTTCGCTGATGCGCTGCTCCAGTTCCTCGTTGAGATGGACCACGCGTTCCTCGATGCGCTTGCGTTCGGTGATGTCGATGATCTGGACGAACAGCCCCTGCACCATCCCCTCATCGCTGAAGTCGGGCAGGTAGCTCGCGCTCACGAAGATCTGCTGGCCGTCCACCGTGGGTCGCCACGTTTCGAAATGTTGGGGCTGTCCGGCCAGCGCGGAACGCATGCGGGGCTCGATGTCGGCCCACACGTCGGGGCGCACACACTCGCCGATGTGCCGGCCGATGATGTACTGGGGGTCCATGCCGTAGACACGCAGGTGCTCGGCATTCGCGAAGCGGAAGTGCAGGTCCGCGTCCAGGTAGGCGATGAGGCCAGGGACATGGTCCGTGATGGTCTGCAGGAAGCGCTGGTTGCCACGCAGCGCCGCTTCGGCTGCCTTGCGCCGGGTGATGTCCACGACCGTCGTGTTGCTGCGCAGGAACTGGCCATGCGCGTCGCGCACGGCGGAGGACGAAAGCAAGGCGAAGAAGGTGCTCCCATCGCGGCGGCGCATCTCGTACTCCACGGCCTCCAGCGCATCGTCCTTCAGGATCTTGTGCATGCGGTTCTGCAGCAGCTCCGCATGCCGTGGCGCCATCATGTCGCGGAAGGCCATCTTGCCCACGACTTCCTCGCGGCTGTAGCCCAGCCATCCGAGTTCCGTGTCGTTGATCGATACGTAGATGCCGTTGATGTCGAGCGAGTGGTAGCCGCAGGGGGCGTTGTTGTACAGGTCTTGCGACTGCCGCAGCGCACTATTGAGTTGCGCGTTGGCCTGGCGGACAAGGTCTTCCGAGGCCTTGCGCTGCGAGAGGTCGACCATCTGGATGATGATTCCCTGCACGAGGCCGCCCTGCCAGTAAGGCGTGTACTCGATGCCGGCATAGAAACTGTGACCATCCGGGAAGACGCGCTCACCCTCGAAGCGCTGGATTTCGCCGGAGAGAGCGGCTGCCAGGCGGATGCGCGTGGCCTCGTAGTCTTGCGGTCGGGCAATCTCGCTCAGGTGCATGCCCACCAGCTGTTCGGTGTCGCCACTGACCCATCGCGCGTAGCTGGCGTTGGCGAAGCGGCAGATCAGGTCACGGTCGAAGAAGGCCAGTTGCACCGGTACGCTGTTGGTGATGGCCTGCAGGAAGTTCCGCTGGGCCGCCAGCTCGGTCTCGGCAGCCTTGCGCTCGGTGATGTCGAGCAGGGTGTTGTTGGTGCGGACGAACCGGCCTTGCTCATCAACCACGGCCGTGCTGCTGAGCAGCGCCAGGAAGGTGCTGCCGTCGCGCCGGCGGATGGTGAACTCCGCGGCCTCGAGCTTTTCGCCGCGCGTCAAGCGCGCGAGGCGTTCGCTGGCCAGGCTTGCATGTTCGGGCAACACGATGTCGTGGAAGCGCAGACGGCCGATGACCTCCTGTTGCTCGTAGCCCAGCCAGTCCAGCGCGGTGCGGTTGATCAGCACGAAGACGCCATCGGCATCGACCGAGTGATAGCCGCAGGGTGCATGGTTGTAAAGCGACTGGGCATCGCGCAGGGCCTGGTGGATGCGCTCCTTGGCATCGGCCAGTTCGTCTGTACGCTGGCGCACGCGGGCCTCCAGCTCCGTGTTGAAGTGCTGGATCTCTTCCTGTTGCTGGTGCAGCGCCGTGATGTCGCGGGAGACGGCCAGCAGCATCACCGGCTGGTTCTGTGCGTCGCAGATGGGCGTGACCATGGTGTCCCACCACTTGGGCGTGCCCTTGAACGTGTGGCCGAACGCGACGAAGCGGGCGCTCTTGCCCTGGCGCGCGCTCTCCAGTGCCTCGCGTGAAAGCAAGGCGCCGTCGTCGGGCCACCAGGTGGTCCAGTCGCTGTTGCGCACCTGTTCGAAATCGTCCACCTCCACCAGCCGGCAGCCTTGCGCCGTCATCTGCACGACGCGGCCTCGCAGGTCGAGCACCTTGGTGCAGTCGGGGCTGCTGGCGATGATCTGGCGGTTGAGTTCATCCTTGATGCGCGCGTCGGCTTCGAGAGCGCGCATCGGGGTGATGTCCTGCATGAAGCCCAGCTGGCTGATGACCGCACCGCTGGCATCGCGCATGGGGGCGTTGCGCACCAGCACGTGAACCACCTCATCGCCCGGTCGGACGAGGCGGAACTCCACGCTCATGGGCTCTGCATGCGAGATGGCATGCACCCAGTGCCGCTGCACGCGCTCGAGGTCGTCCGGGTGTACGCGGCTGAGCCAGCCAAAGTTGGGGAAGTCCTGCTTTTCCAGCGCGAAGATGGCCTGCAGCTGCTCGTCCACATGGGTGAGCACGCCCGCATGGTCGGTGCGGAACACGCCGATCGGAAAGACGCTGGCCAGGGCCGAGAACAGTGCCTCGTACTCGAGTTGGGCGGTTTGGGGCGAGGGATCCCGGGTGGCCGCGTCCAGGGCCGATTCGAGTGAAAGGGGCAGGTTGGCCTGGAGCTTCAGGCTGGCCGCTTCGGCGCTGAGGGGCTGTTCGCTCAGCCTTTGTGCATAGCTGCGACGAAGGTGTTCGTTTTCGGCGCGAAGGGTCTCGAGCTCCAGGAGCAACGCACGCTCGCGCTCCGCAGCCGATCGTTCGGTCCTGCGGGCGTCATGGCGTTGGTCCTCCGATGGGAAAAGGGAGCTCATCCGTCACGACTGTACCCCAGGGCCCTCATTCTTAAGTGTGAAATTTGACAGCTAGAAACGAGGCAGCTCCGGGTGTGCGAGAGCGCCGGCGCGCACCAGCATCCGGCCATATTCAGCACAACGTTGCAGGGTGGGCACGACCTTGCCGGGGTTGAGTAGCCCATTGGTATCAAACGCGCGTTTGATGCCGAACATCTGGGCGTTCTCCTCGGCCGAGAACTGCACGCACATGCTGTTGAGCTTCTCCACGCCCACGCCATGTTCGCCCGTGACGGTACCGCCCATGGCCACGCTGGTCTCCAGGATCTCGGCACCGAACAGTTCGCAGCGGTGCAACTGGTCGGCATCGTTGGCGTCGAACAGGATCAGCGGATGCAGGTTGCCGTCGCCCGCGTGGAACACGTTGGCGCAACGCAGCTGGTACTTCTTCTCCATCTCCGCGATCGCCAGCAGGATGTCGGCCAGCCGCTTGCGCGGAATGGTGGAGTCCATGCACATGTAGTCGGGGCTGATGCGTCCGCTGGCGGGGAACGCATTCTTGCGCCCGCTCCAGAAGCGCAGGCGCTCGGCCTCGTCACGGCTCACTGCG
This sequence comes from Hydrogenophaga laconesensis, assembly GCF_031457235.1. NCBI lineage: Bacteria > Pseudomonadati > Pseudomonadota > Betaproteobacteria > Burkholderiales > Comamonadaceae > Hydrogenophaga > Hydrogenophaga laconesensis. Next base: position 294,552 of record NZ_JAVDWE010000002.1, on the reverse strand, counting down.
ATGGCCGTGGCACCGCAGTCGCGCAGCACCGCGCTCATGCGGCCAATCTCCTCCTCGACCTCTTCGGGGGTGCCGTCGCTCTCGCACAGCAGGATCGCCTCGGCGCTCAGGTCATAGCCGGCTTGCACGAAGTCTTCCACTGCGGCGGTCATGGGCTTGTCCATCATCTCGAGTCCGGCGGGGATGATGCCCGCCGCGATCACCGAAGCCACTGCATCGCCCGCCTTGCGGATGTCGTCGAAGCTGGCCATGATGCAGCGCGCCAGCAGCGGCCTGGGCACCAGCTTGACCGTCACCTCGAGGGTGACCGCCAGCATGCCTTCGCTGCCCGTCACCAGCGGGAGCAGGTCCAGGCCGGGTGCATCGAGCGCGCCGCCGCCGAAGGTCACGGGCTCGCCTTCGGCGGTGAAGCCGCGCACCGCCAGCACGTTGTGCAGCGTCAGGCCGTACTTGAGGCAGTGCACGCCCCCCGAGTTCTCGGCCACGTTGCCCCCGATGGTGCAGGCGATCTGGCTGCTGGGGTCGGGTGCGTAGTACAGGCCGTGCGGCGCAGCGGCTTCGGAGATGGCCAGGTTGCGCACACCGGCCTGAACGACGGCCGTGCGCGAGCGCGGGTCGATCTTGACGATGCGGTTGAATTTGGCCAGTGAGAGCGTGACGCCCAGCGCGTGCGGCATCGCGCCGCCCGACAGGCCGGTGCCAGCGCCGCGCGCGACGACCGGCACGCCCAGCGCATGGCAGGCCTTGAGCACGCCCGAGACCTGCGCTTCGGTTTCAGGCAGCACCACCACCAGCGGGCGCTCGCGGTAGGCGGTCAGGCCATCGCATTCGTAGGGCACAGTGTCCTCGGCCTGCCAGAGCAGCGCATGCGCGGGCACCACGCCCTGCAGCGCCTGCACCACCTCGGCCTGCCGTTGTGCGCGCTGGACGGAGGTGTTCTCGGTGGGGGAGGTGGGCGCGTTCATCTAGGGCCTGCGGGGGTCGATTCAAGGATCGCGTCAGTCTAGGCCAAAGCTTCCTGCCGGAATTGAAGAATCTTGCACGGGCCTGTGAACGCTTCGACGGGGGGCTGACAAGGGGCTCTTGAAATCGGTGCCACGCGTCATCAAGTTGTGTTCACCGCAGGATGCCTGTCGCTTCCTGTCCCCCTTCAACCTTCTCAGGAGTCTTGCCATGAACCGCCATCTCGCCACCCGCAGCTTCTTCGACGAATTCTTCAACGACGCCGCTCCCGCCTTTTATGTGAAACCCTTGCACGGCGACGGTCTGCCGGCGCAGATCCGTGTCGATGTGAAAGAGACACCCGAGGCCTACACGCTGCAGGCCGAAGTGCCCGGCGTGTCCAGGGAAGATATCCAGGTCAACGTCGATGGCAAGCTGGTGACGCTGCGCGCCGAGATCAAGCAGCAGGACAGCCAGACCGAAGGTGGCAAGCTGTTGCGCAGCGAGCGCTACTACGGAGCGGTCTCGCGCAGCTTCCAGCTGCCGGTCGACGTCGACAACAGCGCCGCGAAAGCAAAGTACGAAAACGGTGTGCTGCAGCTCACGCTGCCCAAGAAGACCGCCGGTGCCGCGCAGCGCCTGACGATCGAATGACCGTGCTCAGTTCACGCTCTTCTTGAGCCACTCGGCGAACGCCGCACATTCCCAGCGCTCCATTGCGCCCGCCTGCCAGCACAGGTAGTGCGCGTGGGGCGACGGGATGTTCCGTTCCGAAATGCGCTCCAGCGAGCCATTCTCGATCCAGGGTGCGCCCAGCTTCAGACGCACCAGCGCCACTCCCAGGCCTTGCGCAGCGGCGTCGCACATGAGGCCGATGTCGTTGAAGGACGAGCCGTCGTGCGGTTCGGGCCAGTCCAGTTCGTGCGCCGCGAACCAGGTGCGCCAGGGCTCCAGCGGGCTGCGCAGCAGGGCCGCTCGCTGCAGGTCTTCCACCGAGTCGAACGGGCCGTTCTCACGGATGTAGGCGGGCGAGGCCAATGGCGTCACTTCGTCCTTGAGCAGGCAGATGTGCTCGACGTCGGCATAGCGGCCGGTGCCGTAGCGCACAGTGAGGTCGGCGTCCTCGGCCACCACGTCCAGCAGCGGGATCGACACCTGCAGAGTGAGGTCGATCTCGGGATAGGCCTCGGTGAACTGGCGCAAGCGCGGCATCAGGATCGAGCGCGCGAAGGTCGGCGTGACGGCCAGCTTGAGCTTGCGTTTGCCGGGTTGCGTGCTGCCACCGGGAAAGCGCTGCAGGATGCCGAGGCCCTCACGCACATGGGCCAGGTACTCACTGCCCTCGGTGGTGAGGGAAAAGTCGGCACGGCCGAACAGCTTGGTGCCCAGGATTTGTTCGAGCTGCCGCACGCGGTGGCTCACCGCGCTCGGCGTGACGTTGAGTTCCTCCCCCGTTTGCGTGACGCTGCGAAGCCGCGCCAGTGCCTCGAAGGTCAGCAGGCACTGGATGGGAGGAATCCGGATGGTCATTTGAAGACCACGGTTTTGTGTCCGTTGAGCAGCACGCGGTGTTCGCTGTGCCACTTCACTGCCCGTGCCAGCACCTGGCTCTCGGTGTCGCGCCCGTGCGCGGTGAGGTCCTCCACCGTGTCGGTGTGGTCGACCCGCGCCACGTCCTGCTCGATGATGGGCCCTTCGTCCAGGTCTGCCGTGACGTAGTGGGCGGTGGCACCGATCAGCTTCACGCCGCGGTCGTGCGCCTGGTAGTAGGGCTTCGCGCCCTTGAAGCTGGGCAGGAAACTGTGGTGGATGTTGATGGCCCGACCGGCCAGCTCGCGGCAGAGGTCGTTGCTCAACACCTGCATGTAGCGCGCCAGCACCACGAGTTCGGCGCCTTCGCCCCGGATGATCTCCAGCTGCCGGGCCTCGGCTTGCGGCTTGCTGGAGGCCGTCACCGGGATGTGGTGGAACGGCACGTTGTAGCTCGCGGCAAGCTGGTAGAAGTCGCGGTGGTTGCTGATGATGGCCCGGATGTCCAGGGGCAGCAGACCGCTCTTCCAGCGGAACATCAGGTCGTTGAGGCAGTGCCCCTCCTTGCTGACGAAGATCACGGTGCGCATGGGTTCGGCCAGGGGATGCAGGCTCCAGCGCATTTCAAAGGGCTCGGCGAACTGCTGGAGACGCTGGCGCAGATCGTCCTGTGCCAGCCGGTCGCAGGCGAACTGCACCCGCATGAAGAACAGGCCGGTGTCGTGGTCGTTGTATTGCGCGGCTTCTTCGATGTTGCCCCCCTGCTCCAGGAGGAAACCGGAAACGGCATGCACGATGCCCGGGCGGTCCGGGCAGGACAGGGTCAGAACATAAGTGTGGTTCATGGCCCCGGGATTGTCGCAGCAACGCGCGGTGGGCCTGGCCGGCTGTGGGGCAATGGAGCCACTGGAAAGGGGTTGTGGTGACAGAATCCCGGTTTCACCTTCCCTCGCCGCAGGAGACGCCCGCATGGCCTACAACGATCTACGCATGGACAACCAGTGGTTGCCCTTCACGCCCAACCGCAGCTTTCAGAAGGACCCCCGGGTTTTCGTGGCGGCCGAGGGCATGTACTTCACCACGCACGACGGGCGACAGGTCATTGACGGTATCTCCAGCCTCTGGTGCGTGGGTGCCGGGCACAACCGCAAGCCGATCAACGAGGCGATCAAGCAGCAGCTGGACACGCTGGACTACAGCACGGCCTTCAGCGTCAGCAACGACAAGGCTTTCCGCGCCGCCGAGATGATCGCGGCCATGGCGCCCGGCGACCTCAACAAGGTGCTGTTCTGCAATTCGGGCAGCGAGGCCGCCGACACCTCGATGAAAGTGGCGCTTGCATACCACCGCGCGCGCGGCGAAGGCCATCGCAACATCTTCATCGGCCGCGAACGCGGCTACCACGGTGTCGGCTTTGGCGGCATGAGCGTGGGTGGCATTCCCGCCAATCGCAAGGTGTACGGTGCCAGCCTGCTGCCGCGCGTGGACCACCTTCGTTTCATCCACGACCCGGTGAAGCACGCCTTCATCCACAACGTTGAGCCGGTGTGGGACGAGGACCTGCTGCTGGAACTGGAGAACCGCATCCTGCCGTTGCACGATCCCAGCAACGTGGCCGCCGTGGTGGTCGAGCCTGTCGCCGGTAGCGCGGGCTGGTACGTGCCGCCGCAGGGCTACCTGAAGCGGCTGCGCGAGATCTGCGACAGGCACGGCATCCTGCTCATTTTTGACGAGGTGATCACCGGCTTCGGCCGTCTGGGCACGGCGTTCGCGTCCGACTACTACGGCGTGCAGCCCGACATGCTGAACTTCGCGAAGGCCGTGACCAACGGCGTGATCCCGCTCGGCGGCGTCGTGTGTACCGATCGCATCTACGACGCCATGATGGGCGCACACGGCAGCGCTCCCGACCATGCCATCGAGTTCTTCCATGGTTACACCTATTCCGGCCACCCGGTGGCCTGCGCGGCAGCGATCGCCACACTGGACCTGTTCCGCGAGGAAAACCTGTTTGCGCGCGCCGGCGAAATGGGACCGGTGCTGGGCGATGCCATGCACGCCGCACTCAAGGGCCTGCCGAATGTGATCGGTGTGCGCAGCTTCGGCCTGGCGGCGGCAGTGGAGCTGGCGCCCATGCCGGGCCTGCCCGGCAAGCGCGCCTTCGACGCGTTCATGGACTGCTACCACCGGGGCGTCCTGGTGCGCAACGCGGGCGATAACCTCGTCTTCGCGCCGCCCTACATCGTTGACCGCGCCCAGATCGAGACCATGGTCGGCACGCTGGCCGACGCGATCAAGCGCCTGGCCTGATCCGCCCGGGGCGCGTCAGCGCTTCTGCATCTGCTGTTTCAGCTCGGCGCAGTGGTCGCGGGGCGCGAGTGCCGGGGTGGTCCACACCGCATCAGCGGTCGGTGCGGCCGCTTCAGCCGCCGAGCCCGCCTGAGCCATCACGACCTTGTGGTCGACGCCGGCAGGCAAGTGTAGCGGCACGCCAAGGTCGCGCTTCACATGACCGTTGCCCGCCACGAGCACGACGGTCTTGCCGGGAATGACCGCCTGGACAGCGGTTTGCGCCAGGGTCTTGTCGCGTGCCAGCTGAATGCGCGTCATCGGCGCGATCTGGCTCTCGGGGAGGAGGTTGCAGTGGCTCTCACGGATGGCGTCGCGCTGGCGTTGCAGCACGCTGCTGCTCACCGAGTCGTCCAGCACCGCGTCGCCCATGGCGTTTCTCATCTGCGCACGCGGCAGGTTGCCACCGATCACGGGAACGCCGCTTCGCACGGCCGCCATCACCACCGGGCCGTAGATGGACCAGGGCCAGCCACCCTGGTCGGTCCAGGCCAGTGCCTCTCGCACACGCTGTTCATTGGCGTCGCTGGGCAGGCCCTGGGTGCTGCGCCCCTGTTCGATCATTTCCATGACGAGTGCGGCAAGCTGGTCGCGCCGGGCCAGCGCCTCCACCACATCGCGTTGCAGAGCCTGGTGCTCGGCGGCATCGTGTTGTTCGCCCAGCATCAGCACCGGGGTGGGCAGCACGCGGTCCAGCAGGGCCGGTACGGTGGCGGGAGGGCGGTGTGCACACGCTGCCAGCAGGGCGACCAGGGCCAGGACAGCGGAAAGTCTCAAGGTCATGGGGGAATACTAAGCGCACCGTGCCAGAGACCGCCAGATGAACCGGCATGAAAAAGGCCGCTGGGTCGCAGCGGCCTTTTTCAATCCGAACGGGCACCAACGGACAGTCCTCGCCGTGGACGGCCTGCGGCGCAACCGTGAGGCGGCTTCAGTGCATGACGACGGGCATCTGTGCCAGCGTGGCGTAGCCTTCCAGCGTGTCTTCCACTTCCTCTTGCGACGGGGTGGTTTGTTGCCAGGCGGTGATCTGGAGCTGGAACATTTCGGCCCAGGAGCCGTCGAGGTACACCTCCTTGCCCGAGCGCTTGTCCACGATCTCGAAACCGTGACGGGGGATCTGCGGGCCATTGGCCTCGGGGGTCTCACCCTCGGCGGGTGCGTTGGCCAGGATATGGACCACAGCGAAGGCGTCCGAATCGTAAAGCATGTGCATGACGGAGGTCCTTGGAAAAGAAGCCGGTGTTCCTGTCAACCTTATATCGGCAAATAGCGGTTGATTTACAGGTCAGATGCAGCTTTACGTGGAGACGTTCCCCGGGACTTCAAGATGCGTGTCTTTTTTGGCACACATCTCCCTTTCCACTAAGGCATCTGACTGAGCTGCTGATCGGCCACATCGCCATTCGACTGCGTCACGCGCAGGCGCACGGGCAGGTGGTGCAGGCTGGGTGCGAGCCACATCTCGACGGTGCTGTCGAACTCCTTGCGGGGATGTCGCACGAGATGGCGCACCTTGAATTGCCCCGCAGGCAGTGAGATCGTGGACTCCTCGCCGACCTCGAATCGCCAGACGGGTGCATCGCCCGTGCCCGCCACCTGCATTTCCACGGTCTGTCCGGTCGTGTAGTCCTGCGGGCGTGCCTGCAGCAGGCTGGCCAGTTGTAGGAACAGGCTGAGGCGGTCCTGTGCGCCGGGTTGAAGCGGCACTTCCGGTGCGTTGCTGCTGAAGAGGATACGTTGTTGCGCGGCGTCGAAATGGGCCGCCTTCTCGCTGCGGCTCTTGTCGGCGAAGCGCTCGGGCATCAACCCGCCCGGGCCGATGCGGCCGGTGCTGGTCTGCGACCGGCTGCCCAGCAGCATCACGCGCATTTCCATGCGGGCTTCGTAGCGCGCATCCGCCACTGTCCAGTCCAGCGTGCCTTGGGCTTTGTAGCCGATGCCCTTGATGTTGCCGGTCACGTCGTAGTGCAGGCGCGTGCTGGCGGGGGGCTCGGCGGGCGGCAACGCCTTGGCTGCGGCCTGGGTCGCCGAGGCAGGCGGTTCGGGTTCCGGCGCCTGCGCGACGGCCACAGGTTCGGCGGGAGGCGCGGTCGCCACGGTGTGCTCGACCTGCGCCACCATCTCGTCCGGCACGCTGGTGGCCTCTTGTGGCGCGTCGGCCATGGCATGGGCTGGGGGCTCCGCTGGCGGTGCGGTGACAACGGATGGAGGAGCCGGCTGGGCTTTCGGTGTGGAGGGCTTTGGCTTGGCCGGTGGCGGGATGGGGGCCTTTGCCTGCGGCGTCGGTGGCTCGGGGACGATCCAGCGCACGGTGGACACGTGGACCGCCGGCGCCTTCGCGGAAGTCTGTTCGGCAGGCGTCTGGGCGGGCGGCGTGTCCGAGGGGTTCATGGCCGCCGTGCTCGCTGCGCTTGCGGCTTGGGGCAGGTTCAGTGTGAAGCCCCCTGCCAGAAGAACGAGGTGGGCGCCGAGCACCACCGCCACCAGCAGGGCCAGCACGGACCAGCGGGGTGAGGCTGAGGGGGCGGGGTGTGGTCGGATCACGGGCGTGGTTGTGTGGGGCCGTGCCCCAGATCGGCGCTGAGTTGACGGGCGCAGCGAAGGAGGGCGGAGGCCGGGGCGCCTTGCCAGTCGGTGTCCAGGGTCGCCACCGATCCCAACACGACGAGGCCAAGGGCCAGGCGGCCCTGGGCATCGAATACCGGCGCGCAGAAACCACCCACGCCCGGCAACAGGCTGTGCACCACGCGCGCGAGGCCGCGCTGCCGAGTGTCGTCCAGCATGGCCTGCACTTCTTGCATTGACTGTGGCACGTCCACCAGAGACAGGTCTCCGTTGCGTGGCAGCTTCTTCAGGCGAGCGAGCTCATCGCGCACCATGGGTGCAATGCGTTGGGCGTCCCGGCCCTCGCTGCCCATGAATGCGGCGAAACAACGACCTGTGGCGGAGGTCAGCAGCGGCATGACGTCGCCCAGGCGCAGGGTGACGGGCACGGTCTGCGGGGCCTCGGTCCAGTGCACCATCGTCGGCCCCTGGTTGCCCCAGACGGCGATCGCCAGCGTGTGGCCGGTTTCGGACAACAGCGCGTCGATGCGCTCGCGGGCCAGTTTCACCGCGTCAATGCGGGCCAGGGTGGCCAGTCCGATGCGCAGGGCGGCCGGGCCGAGGTCGTAACGCGTGCTCACGGGGTCCTGAACCACCAGTCCCATGCGCTGAAAGCTCACGAGGTAGCGGTGTGCCTTGGCCGCACTCATGTTGGCCGCGGCCGCCAGGTCGCGCAGCATCAGGGCGCCCTGGGCCTGTGACAGGGCGTCGAGCAGCTCGAAGCCGACTTCCACCGACTGGATGCCCGCGCGCAAGGGTTCTGCTTCGTCGGAGGTGTCAGCGTCGATGGCGAGGCGTTTGGCGACAGGCATGTGGATGAGGGTCACGAAGGTTGGACGGCCAGACGGGTTCCGGGTTCCGCGCTGCGACCCCAGGGTGCGACGGGAACGGCTTTCGTCTAGAATGCTTCATTTTACGGATAGGTGAATCGATTTCACTATTCGTAACGTTGGTGCCTCGTCAGGAAAGGTCCAGCGGTTCGCACCCGGGGACCATCAGCCCCTTTTTCGCAACACGGCAGCAGGAGACTTGCATGAAACTCGCCACTTACAAAGACGGCTCGCGCGACGGACAACTGGTGGTGGTGTCCCGCGACCTGAGCACGGCACATTATGCGACCGGCATCGCGCACAAGCTCCAGCAGGCGCTGGATGACTGGAACTTCATCAGCCCACAGTTGCAGGACCTCTACGTCACCCTCAACCAGGGCAAGGCGCGGCACGCGTTTCCGTTCGATCCGGCGCAGTGCATGGCACCGTTGCCGCGCGCCTATCAATGGGCCGACGGTTCGGCCTACATCAACCATGTCGAACTGGTGCGCGCCGCGCGCAGCAGCGAGGTGCCGCACAGCTTTTACGAAGACCCGCTGATGTACCAGGGCGGCAGCGACGATTTCATCGGCCCGTGCGAGGATGTGGTCGTGGCCAGCGAAGACTTCGGCATCGACTTCGAGGCCGAGATCGCCGTCATCACCGGCGATGTGCCGATGAGCGCCACGCCCGAGCAGGCGCTGGACGGTGTCCGCCTGCTGATGCTGGCCAACGATGTTTCGCTGCGCAACCTGATCCCGGCCGAATTGGCCAAGGGATTTGGTTTCTTCCAGAGCAAGCCGGCCACGGCCTTCAGCCCGGTGGCGGTCACGCCCGACGAGCTCGGCGATGCCTGGCAGGGCGGCCGTGTCCACCTCACGATGCAATCCACCTGGAACGGCCGCAAGGTCGGCATGTGCGAGGCGGGCTCGGAAATGACCTTCCACTTCGGCCAGCTCGTTGCCCACATCACCAAGACGCGCAATGTGCGTGCCGGCTCCATCGTGGGCAGCGGCACCGTCAGCAACAAGGGCGTGGAAATGGACGGGCGCAAGGACTGGCCCAAGGGCTACAGTTGCATCGCCGAGAAGCGCGCCATCGAAACGATTCTGGACGGCCAGCCTTCGACCGCCTACATGAAGTTCGGCGACACCATCCGCATCGAGATGAAGGGCAAGGACGGCCAGTCGGTCTTCGGCGCGATCGACCAGAAGATCGTTCCGCTGGCGAAGTAAGCCGCCCCAGGCGGCAGGGAGTCAGCTCGCGTAGAGCTGCTCCAGGGTGTCGAAACCCTTGACCTCGATCGGGTTGCCGAAGGGGTCGCAGAAGAACATCGTCCACTGCTCGCCCGGCTGGCCTTTGAAACGCAGCTGTGGCGGCAGCACGAAGTCCACCCCGGCCTGGGTGAGCCGGTCCGCGAGGGACTGCCATTCCGGCCGCATCAGCACCAGTCCGAAATGCGGCATCGGCACCAGCGTATCCCCCACGCGGCCGGTGCGCGCGGTCTTCAACGGTTCACCGAGGTGCAGCGAGAGCTGGTGGCTGAAGAAGTCGAAGTCCACCCAGGTGTCGGTGCTGCGGCCTTCGGCGCAGCCCAGCACGCCGCCATAGAAGCGCCGTGCGGCGTCCAGGTCGGTGACGTTGAGCGAGAAATGGAACAGGCTGCGGGTCTGTAACGGTGCCGTGGGTGCGTTCATGCCCTCAAGCATAGACGCCTGCGGGCGGTCGAGCACAATGACCGCAGACCAACCAGCCGGAGACATGCATGACGCCCGTGGACTACAGCCGCTACCAGACCCTGAACATCACCCGCCGTGGCCCCTCCGTGGACGGCACGCCTTCGGTGCTCGATATCCAGATGCGCGCCGACGGCCCGGGCGGCAATGGCAAGCTGCCGACGGCGGGCCATGAGGGCCATTGGGAACTCTGCGAGATCTGGCGCGACGTGGGACGCGACGACAGCGTGCGTTGCGCGGTGCTGCGCGGCAGCGGCATGGGCTTCTCCGGCGGAGGCGATCTCGCGCTGGTGCAGGACATGGCCACCGACTTCGAGGTGCGCACGCGCGTGTGGAAAGAGGCGCGTGACCTCGTCTACAACGTCATCAACTGCGACAAGCCCATCGTCAGTGCCATGCACGGTCCGGCCGTGGGTGCAGGGTTGGTGGCCGGTTTGCTGGCCGACATTTCCATCGCCGCGAAGAGCGCGAAGATCGTCGACGGCCACACCCGCCTGGGCGTGGCCGCGGGCGACCACGCGGCCATCGTCTGGCCCTTGCTGTGCGGGATGGCCAAGGCCAAGTACTACCTGATGCTGTGCGACCCCATCAGTGGCGAGGAGGCCGAGCGCATCGGGCTGGTGTCGCTCGCGGTGGACGATGCCGCCTTGCTCGACAAAGCCTATGAAGTGGCGGACCGCCTGGCTGCGGGCAGCCAGACCGCGATCCGCTGGACCAAGTATTCGCTCAACAACTGGCTGCGCCAGGCCGGCCCTGCATTCGACACCTCGCTCGCACTCGAATTCATGGGCTTCGGTGGTCCCGACGTGCGCGAAGGTGTGGCATCCTTGCGTGAGCGCCGCCCGCCCCGCTACGGTGTGGATGGCTGACACAGCCCCGATGACGGCACGACAGGAGATCTCCATGAGCGACGCCCCCAGCAGCGGTTTCGGAAAATTCGTGCCCGGCTTCGAATTCCTGCAGAACCTCGCAGGGCAGGCGGCCGGTGGCGTGGCGCAGGGCATCAGCCAGAACATTCCGCAGTTGCCCAACCTCGGCAACTGGGTCGCCCCGACCTTCAATGTGGAAGACCTGGAGAAGCGCATCGAGGAACTCAAGGCGGTGCACTTCTGGCTGGACCAGAATGCCAAGGCACTGGGCGCCACCATCCAGGCGCTGGAGGTGCAGAAGATGACACTGTCCACGCTCAAGACCATGAACTTCAGCATGGGCGATGTGGCCAACGCCCTGAAGATCAAGGCCGCGGACAAGCTGGCTGGCTTCACGGGATCGGCAGCTCCGGCACCTTCGCAGTTCGCAGGCCTCGAAATTCCGCCCCGCACCTATGGTGCCGCCGAAGCCACCCCACCCGTGGCACGCCCCTCGAAGCCACGCCGGAAATCCGCTGCGGCCAAGGCAGCCGAGCCTGCGGCCAGTGGCGGCGTGGTGGATCCGATGCAATGGTGGGGGGCGTTGTCACAGCAGTTCCAGCAGATTGCGAGCAACGCGATGAAGGACGTGGCCAGGCAGACCGCGCTCGACACCACGAGGCAGGTCGCGACGGGTCTGACCGACCAGGCTTTGAAGACCGCCACCGGTATGGCTGGCAAGGCCGCCCGCGGCGTGGGGCGTGCGGCGGCGAGGGCCGTGGGCGGACGGCCGGGCGACGGCAAGGTCGCCCCAAAACGCGCCCCTGCTGCCAAGCCGCGCGCCGTTGCCGCAAAGAAAGTCTCGTCCACACAGCCTCTTGCCGCGGGCGACTGGACCCTGCCCAATGCCTTTTTCCCAGGCCTGGCACCCGCCGTGCCCCAGCCGGTGACCAGAAAAACCGTGGGCAAGAAACCCGCCGCCCGCAAAGCCCCGCCCCGCAAGACCTCCAGCCGACGATGACACGCCCCAGGCGCTTCGTGCGGACCATGCCCCGCCGACCATGAAGATGTTTCCCTATGCCCACGCCACCCACCCACAGTGGCGCATGGCCGCCGCTCTGGTTCTCGCCCAGCTGCGTGCACAGATGGCACTGCCCGAGTACGCCAAGTCCCCCTGCCTCGGTCTGCTCTACATCACCGACCACTACGCGGGCGAAGCCGAGGAGATCTTCAAGTTCCTGAGTGCCGAGCTGTCGTCCGAGGTGGTTGACTGGGCCGGTACCGTGGGCGTGGGCGTGTCCGCCAACAACGTGGAGTACTTCGACGAGCCGGCGATGTGCGTGATGCTGTGCGACCTCAATCCCGGCCAGTACCGGGTGTTCAATGGCGTGGCGCCCCTGATGGCCAGTGGCCGTGCGCGCGTCGCTGATCGGTTCGAGGCGCACACGGCGCTGGTGCATGCCGATGGCGGTACACCAGAGTTGTCCGACCTCATCGCCGAGATGGCCGAGCGCACGCGCAGCGGCTATGTGTTCGGTGGCCTTGCTGCCAGCCGGCACCAGAGCGTGCAGTTCTCGCGCAGCAGTGCGGGCAATCTCGAAGGGCATGGTGCGGCCAGCGGCGTGTTCCATGGGGGCCTGAGCGGCGTTGCTTTTTCAGAGGATGTGGGAATGGTCTCGCGCGTCACGCAAGGCGCGCAGCCCGTGGACCGCGAACGCACGGTCACTGCGTCCGAGGGCAACCTCGTGCTCATGCTCGACGGTGAGCCCGCGCTGGACGTGTTGCTGCGCGAGCGCCTCATCTCCCTGGATCAACCGGAGCAGGCCATGCCGCGCCTGCGCGCCACGCTGGTGGGGTTGTCATCGCCCCAGCCCGAGCAGGCTGCACGCGCTCACGCGCCGCGTGTGCGGGGGCAGTTCGGTGTGGAGGTGCTGGTGCGCCACCTGATCGGGCTCGATCCTGCGCGCCGCGGCATTGCCGTGGCCGACGCGGTTCCGGTGGGCACGCGTCTGGCGTTCTGTGAGCGCAACGCGCACGCCGCGCAGGCGGATCTGGTGCGGGTGTGCGCCGAGGTTCGCGAAGAACTCGAGCCCGAAGAGTCGAGCGTCCCCCTGGGCAATTTTCTCGCCGCCGATATGGAAGTCGGGTCGAAGCCGGCACGGCGCATCGCGGGGGCTCTCTACGTGAGCTGTTCGGGGCGGGGTGGTCCGCATTTCGGAAGTCCCAGTGCCGAGTTGCAGGCGGTTCGGCGTGCACTGGGCGATGTGCCCCTGGTGGGGTTCTTCGCGGGTGGCGAGATTGCCCACCACCGTCTCTACGGCTACACCGGCGTGCTCACGGTGTTCACCCTGCCCTGACAGGATCGCGCCGGGCCTCTCGGTTGGGGTGCCTCGGCGGGGTCAGGCCGCAGGCGACTGTCGCGTGCGAAGGCGTGCACGGTCCAGCGTGCGGCGGGCTTCATGCAGCGGCATGCCGTACATGTCGGCGAAGGCCTCCACGGTCTGCCCGCTGTTTTCGAAAGCGCGCAGCAGCGCCTCATCCCGGGCTGCGCGGCTGGCGGCCTCGGCGAGGGCGTCGGCGGTGATGGCGTTGACCTTGTCGTCGCGGCCCATCACCAATGTGGCATACGCCTCGCGCCCCAGGCCCGAAGCCTCGAATGCCTGCACGATGCGTTGGCGCAGTTTGGGTACCAGGTCCTCGGGGGTGCGGCCCTGGCGCCGGCGGAACACTTCGATCAGCGCGTGGTGCACATGTTCAGGGGCCAGGGCCTCCACGGGCTGTCCGCCAAGGTCGTGGCGAGGTATGCCGGATGCCACCACCGTGAGGTAGCGCGAGGAGCGGGTGTGCAAGGCCAGTGCCGCCTTGAGGCTCTCCGCTTCAAGCACCCCGGGATGGGCATCGAGCAGATCCTGGAAGATGCCGCGCTTGAGCGGCCTGAGCACGTCACCGAAAAGATTCGGTGCCAACTCCGCCAGTTGGTCAAGCACAGGATGCTGACGCGGCGGCCGCGACCCGGCTCGCGGAGTGGCTTGGCGTGCCGGGCGGCGAGGGCGGGCCGGTTGTGCGTTGGCGCCGGGTGTGGTGGTGACTGCGTTCATGGGAGAAGGAGGCGAGCCTCGGTGGCGATGCAAAGCTGCACATCATGCCAGCGCCGGGATCGGTGGTCATCGCCGGTAGGCCTCGCCGCTTCTCGTCGGACCTGTGGCTTCAACAACAAAGTCGCATGATGGGTAAGTGGTTTTAATTAACACAAAGGTGTTATATATCTTCGGGTGCGCTGCCTGATGGCCTGACCGGCATCCCGCTGCGCCCAAACCCGACGACAAGGTCCCCCCGGGGGTGATCGACGCCCCGCGCAAAGACAGCTTCGTCGTTCTCGTGCAATTTGAGAATCTGGAAAGACTTCGCATGTTGAAAACATTGGATGGCAGCGGCGCCACCGACGCCTGGCATGGCTGGTTCGGAAAAAAGGAAACCCTTCGGACGCGAAGCGAAGTGCGCTCGCCCGTTGGGCAGTCCGGCCTCACGGTGAACTCGCTGGCGCGGCTGTCGTTCCAGGATGTGTTGCAGTACGTGTACGTGCGGGAGGCAGGTGTGGTTTCGGGGTTGCAGCCCGATGCACCATCGCTCAATGAAAGGCTCCTCGGTGTGCTGACGGCCTGCCACGAAGTGGACACGGCCCGCCAGCGCCTGCTCGGCGCGATGGGTGCCCAACAGACCCTGGACGATATGGCCCACCTGCTGAAAGCCCGGGCGTACACGGGCCTGTGCGCCCCGGCCGAGCCGCGCTGGCTGGTGGTCATGCGGGCGGATCTTGGCCGATCGGTGGAAATGGCGACGGCGATGTGGGACATGGCAAGTCGGCATTTCACCCGTGTCACCCACCTGCTGCCGGCGCAACTGGATGGCAATGCCGACGGTTGCACGCCGTTGGGGCAAGACGACCTCGAGCTGCTCGAGCGCCTGGCGGAGCGGCTCGGTGCGGCCGACCGCTTCGCCCAGGCGCGCGAGGCCCACAAGGTGGCCGCGCTGGATGGGGCGCTCGCCCGCTCCCGCTGGACGCATGCCGTGGACGCACGCCGGATCGCCGAGACCCGGTTTCGCAAGGAGCGGCGGGGTGCCCTGGCGTTCGCGGATGCGGTGGTGAACGAGCATTGGCTGGCCAACAGCCTGGCCTCGCGGGTGGCGCACCTTTGCATGAAACGGCATGCCCTGCATGCCGTCGCCCTGCGCCTGCCTCAGCACCTGGGTCTGGTCTGAGGCGCTGCGCGGCCGGGCATGCCGGAAAGAAAAAAGCCTGCGACCCCGATGGGGCGCAGGCTTTTTTTACAGGGAGGGCGCTCGAATCAGAACGGAATGTCGTCGTCCATGTCGTCGAAGCCGCTGGACTGGCGCGCCGGTGCCGCCGGAGGCTGTGGACGGGGTGCCGGTGCCGAGGCGCGGGGCGCTGCGGCAGGCCGCGAGTAGCCACCGCCGCTGGCACCGCTTTCGTCACCGCCACCCATGCCCTCACGGCCACCGAGCAGTTGCAGTTCGGTGGCGATGATGTCCACGGTGTTCTTTTCCACGCCCGACTGGTCGGTGTACTTGCCGTACTTGAGCCGGCCTTCGACATAGATCGGACGACCCTTCTTCACGTACTCGCCGGCGATCTCTGCGAGGCGGTCGTAGAAGGTCACGCGGTGCCACTGGGTGTCTTCGATCATCTCGCCACTGTTCCTGTCCTTGCGGCGGCTGGAGGTGGCCACGCTGACGTTGGCCACGGCCTGACCAGATGGCAGGTAGCGGATTTCGGGGTCGCGGCCGCAATTGCCGACGAGGATGACTTTGTTGACGGATGCCATGGTGGTGATGTCCTGAAACGGGAGAGGGCGTGCCCGGGCGCTGCCGGTACGCAGCCTGCCATTGTGCCGCAACTGCGGGGAATGCCCCCACGTGTCGCTACACTGGCCGGCCATGAAAGGCGAACCGGATTTCCTGCAGAACCTGCGCGACGAGATGGGCGGGGGCAGGCAGTGGCTGGACCGGGCGGTGGTGCTGGTCTACGCGGTGCTTGCCGGCCTGGCCGTGGTGGCGTTCACACTGCTGGCCGATGGTGCCTTCGCGCTGTACAGCCAGTTGCGCAGTGGCTGGTGGTGGGCGCCCCTGGTGTGGACACCTGCACTCACCGCGCTGGTGGTCTGGGCGGTACGGCGCTGGGCCCCGGGTGCGGCGGGTTCGGGCGTGCCGCAGGTGCTCACCGCGCTGGATTCGGCCACACCGCTGCGCGAGCGCTCGCGCTTCGTCTCGCTGCGGCTGAGCGCGGTCAAGATCCTGGCGGTCTCAGGGGGGCTGCTCGCAGGCCTGTCGATCGGGCGGCAGGGGCCGTCGGTGCAGGTCGCTGCGGGGGTGATGTTGCATGCCCGGCGCTGGCTGTCGCCGGGCTCGGGCATCAGCCACCGCGAGTTGCTGGTGGCCGGTGGTGCGGCTGGCATCGCGGCCGCATTCAACACGCCACTGGGCGGCATCGTGTTCGCGATCGAGGAACTCTCCCGGCGCCTGCTGGACCGCAGCAGCGGCCTGATGCTCGCGGCCATCGTGATCGCGGGCCTGGTGGCGGTGTCGGCGTTCGGCAATCTGTCCTACTTCGGGCGCGTGCGGGCCGACGTGCTGACATGGGGACTGCTCTTGCCGGGTGCTCTCGTGGCGGTGAGTTGCGGCTTGCTCGGGGGACTGCTCTCGCGTCTCATGCTGGCCTCGTTCACCGGTCTGCCCGATCGCTTCTGCGCCTACCGACGCAAGCGCCCGGTCACGTTCGCGGCAATCTGCGGCTTCGCGGTGGCAGTGATCGCGGTGGTGAGCAACGGCGAGGCCGTGGGCGGCGGACACGAGCACACCCGAGCCTTGCTCGAACAGGCGGGCACGGCGCATGCCGCGCACCAGCCGCTGGTGTTCACGGGCCTCAAGTTCATCGCGTCCTGGCTCTCTGCATGGGCGGGTGTGCCGGGTGGTATCTTCGGCCCCAGTCTCTCCATCGGTGCGGGAGTGGGGGCCGATATCGCATGGCTGCTGGATTCGCCGCATGGTATGGCGCTGATCGCGCTGGGCATGTGCGGGTTCCTGGCCGCTGTCACGCAGACGCCGATCACGGCCATGATCATCGTGATGGAGATGACCGATGGTCACAGCATGGTGCTCAGCCTCATGGCGAGCGCGTTGCTGGCCAGCCTGGTCTCGCGCATGATCAGCCGGCCGCTCTACAGCACCATGTCCCAGCTGATGATGCGCTCCATGCGGGAAGCGCCACCCGGTCAGGCGGATCCGCCGAAAGACGAAGGCTCAGCGCCGCTGCGCTGAAGCGGGGGCCTGCATGGGCCAGGCCACCACCAGCCAAACAAGCGTGGCCAGGGTGCATGCCGCAAAAACGCCTTCAGCACCGTGGGACCGCGCCAGCCAGCCGCCCACCGCGCCGCCCGCGAAGAAACCCACCGATTGCAGGGTGTTGTAGACCCCCAGCGCCGCGCCGCGCGCGTGGGCAGGCGCCAGCCGTGACACGAGGCTGGGCTGGCTCGCCTCGAGTGTGTTGAACCCGATGAAAAACACGAACAGCAGCGCACCCAGCGTCCACAGCCCCGGCTGTGCATCGGCCAGCATCCACAGCGCGAGCTGTACTGTGCCGATCAGCGCGATGGCGATCAGAAAGGCGGCTCGCAGGTGGCCTCGTCGTTCCATGGGGAATAGCACGCCGCCCATCACCACCAGCGACGCGGCCACGGCAGGCAGGTAGACGTGGCCGTGATCCGCCTTGGGCAGGCCGGCGGACACGAGCATCGCGGGGATGGCCATCCACATCGCCAGTTGCACGGCGTGCAAGACGAACACGCCGAGGTTCAGGCGCAGCAGGCCACGATGGCGCAGCACTTCGGTCAGGCTGGTCTGCAGTTGCCGCATGTCCGACGGCCGGTGTTCGGTGGGCTCGGGGGGCGCCACCCAGACCACGACCGCGATGGCGAGCAAGGCCAGCACGCCGGTGATGGCGAAGATGCCCGCGAGGCCGACCCAGGCCGCCAGCATCGGCGCCAGCACCAGAGAGAGCGCGAACATGAGCGCGATGCTCGCGCCCACCATGGCCATGGCCTTGGTGCGCACCGTGTCGCGCGTGACGTCGGCCAGAAAGGCCGTCACGGCCGCCGAGATGGCGCCCGCGCCCTGTACCGCACGGCCGATGGCCAGCCATGTGAGGTCGGGTGCCCACGCGGCGATGCCGCTGCCCAGCGCGAACAGCAGCAAGCCGGCGACGATGACCGGCTTGCGCCCGAAGCGATCCGAGGCCAGCCCGAGAGGAATCTGCAGGAAGGCCTGGGTCAGGCCGTACAGGCCCATGGCCAAGCCCACCCGGGCCGCGTCGTGGCCGCCGGGCAGGCGCGCGGCTTCCAGGGCGAACACCGGCAGCACGATGAACAGCCCGAGCATGCGCAGCGCGAAGACCAGCGCGAGGGAGGCGCTGGCGCGGCGCTCGGCCGGCGTCATGCGGGAGGCATCGGGGGGCGTGTGGGCCGCGTCGGCGGGGGAGGGGCTGAGGGTGGGCAAGGCTGCGGGGCCGGCAGGCGGGACAGAGAACGGCATATTGTCGGTGAAAGGGCGGGGGCCGCCGGACGGGAGGGCGCAAAACGCCCTGGCGGCTTATCATGTCGGGTTGCCCTGAACATCGCACCGCGCCTTGAACCAGAACCCTTCCCCGGACCTGAAACTGCCAGGATCGACCGGCGCCGACACCCCCGACACGCCATCCGTGGAGGAGCCTTCCCCCCGGTACCTGGGGGCTGTGTTGCGCGCTTCCAGCGCCTTCCTGTCGGTGCGCGGTGCGCGCACCCACAACCTCAAGAATGTCGACCTCGACATTCCCAAGCACGCGCTGGTGGTCGTCACCGGCCTCTCGGGGTCGGGCAAGTCCAGCCTGGCCTTTGACACGCTCTACGCCGAGGGCCAGCGCCGCTACGTCGAGAGCCTGTCGGCTTACGCGCGCCAGTTCCTGCAGTTGATGGACAAGCCGGATGTGGACCTGATCGAAGGTCTGGCGCCTGCCATCGCGATCGAACAGAAGGCCACCAGCCACAACCCGCGCTCCACCGTGGGCACGGTGACCGAGATTCACGACTACCTGCGCCTGCTGTTCGCGCGCGCCGGCACGCCGCACTGCCCCGACCATGGCCTGGCGTTGAGCTCGCAGAGCGTGGCGCAGATGGTGGACACCGTGCTGGCCCTGCCCGAGGGCACACGGTTGATGATCCTCGCACCGGTGGCGCGCGAGAAGAAGGGCGAATTCATCGAGCTGTTCGCCGACATGCAGGCCCAGGGCTACGTGCGCTTCCGTGTGGATGGCGCGGTGCTGGAGGCGGAGGCACTGCCCGCGCTCAAGAAGACCGAAAAGCACAACATCGACGTGGTCATCGACCGCATCAAGGTGCGCATCGATGGTGAAGAAGAGGGGGTGAATCCCCTGCGGCAACGGCTGGCCGAAAGTTTCGAGGCCGCCCTGCGCCTGGCGGATGGACGTGCCCTGGCGGTCGAGATGGATGCCCCCGAAGGGACCGCCGCGCGCGAGCATGCTTTCTCGGCGCGCTTCGCGTGCCCCTTGTGCCACTACACCGTGGGTGAGCTCGAACCTCGCCTGTTCTCGTTCAACTCGCCGATGGGTGCCTGTCCCACCTGCGACGGCCTCGGCCACACCGAATTCTTCGATCCATCGCGCGTGGTCGCCTTCCCCTCGCTCAGCCTGGCCAGTGGCGCCATCAAGGGCTGGGACCGGCGCAATGGCTACTACTTCGCCATGATCGAAAGCCTCGCCGCGCACTACCGCTTCGACGCCGAGGCGCCCTGGGAAAGCCTTGGCGAAGCGGTGCAGCAGGTGCTGCTCTTTGGCTCGGGCGATGAAGAAGTGAAGTTCAGTTACGCGCTGGAGTCCGGCGAGCGCGCAGGCAAGAAGATCAGCAAGAAGCATCCGTTCGAAGGCATCGTGCGCAATTTCGAGCGCCGTTACCGGGAAACCGACAGCGCTGCCGTGCGCGAGGAGCTGGCGCGTTACCGCGCCGTGCAGCCCTGCCCCGATTGCGGGGGCTCACGGCTGCGCCGCGAGGCACGCCATGTGTTCGTGGGCGAGGGCGACCAGAAGCAGCCCATCTACAGGATCAGCCACGTCACGCTGGGCGAGGCGCTGGCCTACTTCCAGAAGCTGGAGCTGCATGGCGCCAAGGGTGACATCGCCGCGCGCGTGATCAACGAGATCCGCCAGCGGCTGAAATTCCTGAACGACGTCGGCCTCAACTACCTCAGCCTGGACCGCAGTGCCGAGACGCTCTCGGGTGGCGAGGCGCAGCGCATCCGGCTCGCGTCGCAGATCGGCTCGGGGCTGACCGGTGTGATGTACGTGCTTGACGAGCCCAGCATCGGCCTGCACCAGCGCGACAACGACCGCCTCATCGCCACGTTGCAGCACCTGCGCGACCTGGGCAACACCGTGCTGGTGGTCGAGCACGACGAGGACATGATCCGCACCGCCGACCACGTCATCGACATGGGGCCCGGTGCAGGTGTGCATGGCGGGCGCGTGATGGCGCAGGGCACCTGCGAACAGGTGATGGCCACGCCCGAGTCGCTCACCGGCCAGTACCTGGCCGGCACGCGCAGCATCGCGGTGCCGGAACGGCGCACACCCTGGCTGCCGGTGGTGAAGAAGGGCGATGCACCGAAGTCCGCACCCGCCAAGCCGCGTTTCCCGCCCAGTCCCGCCGCCGAGCGCCGTGCTGCGCGCGAGGCTGCGCACCAGGCGACGCTGGGCGAGCTGCAGGAAATCCGCGTCGTCAACGCGCGCGGCCACAACCTCAAGGGGGTGAGCGTGGCCTTTCCCGTCGGGCTGCTCACCTGCGTCACGGGCGTGTCCGGCTCCGGCAAGTCCACGCTGGTGAACGACACGCTCTACGCCGCCGTGGCACGAACGCTGTACCGTTCGCACGACGAGCCGGCCGCGCACGACGCCATTGAGGGCATCGAACATTTCGACAAGGTCATCAACGTCGACCAGTCCCCCATCGGCCGCACGCCACGCAGCAACCCGGCCACCTACACCGGCCTGTTCACCGGCATCCGCGAACTCATGGCCGAGATGCCCACCGCGCGCGAACGCGGGTATGGCCCGGGCCGCTTCAGCTTCAACGTGGCCGGCGGCCGCTGCGAGGCCTGCCAGGGCGACGGTGTGGTGAAGGTGGAGATGCACTTCCTGCCCGATGTGTATGTGCCGTGCGAAGTCTGTGGCGGAAAGCGCTACAACCGCGAAACGCTGGACGTGCAGTACAAGGGCCGCAACATCGCGCAGATCCTGGACATGACCGTGGAGCAGGCGCATGCCTTCTTCAGCGCCGTGCCCACCCTGCACCGCAAGCTGCAGACCCTGCTGGATGTGGGCCTGTCCTACATCCAGCTCGGGCAGAGCGCCACCACGCTCTCGGGCGGCGAGGCGCAGCGCGTCAAGCTCGCGCTCGAACTCTCCAAGCGCGACACCGGCCGCACGCTCTACATCCTCGACGAGCCCACCACCGGCCTGCATTTCGCGGATATCGAACTGCTGCTCAAGGTGCTGCACCAGTTGCGCGATGCCGGCAACACGATCGTGGTGATCGAACACAACCTCGACGTCATCAAGACCGCCGACTGGCTCATCGACATGGGTCCGGAGGGCGGCTCTGGTGGCGGCACCGTGGTGGCGCAAGGCACGCCCGAGACCGTCGCGGCGCACCCGGACAGCCACACCGGGCGCTACCTGCGCCGTCTGTTGCCCTAGTGGATGTGCCCGGGCTGAGCCGCATTGCCATGGTGATGGTGGCGCGGCCCACGGCGGGTCAGAGACGGCCGAGGTCTTCGATGGCGTCGACCACCATGCCTGTGCCCACGGCGATCAGCAGGATGTCGGCGGCCACGCGCACGTACTTGTAGCCCGCGGGCGGCAGGCCGATCTGCACCGAGACACCACTTGGAACCGGGTAGTAGACGACGTCGTGAGGCAGCGGATACCCCAGCCGCCACTTCTTCGCCTGGCCAGGGGGCATGCAGCCGTTGTGTTTCTTGGCCAGCCCGGGCGGGCACTTGCCGGCCTTGAAGCGCGGCTCGTAGTAGTCGTAGGCGATCCGTCGCTGGGGTTCGGCGAAATAACCGCCGATCTGGATGTTCACCGTCACGTTGGACGTGGGTGCGCGCGGCCGGTCGCGGCGGTCATCGGTGTGGGAGGGGGCGCGTTTCTCGTACTTCTCGTGTTTGTCGTGCTTGTCGTGCTTGTCGTGCTTGTCGTGCTTGCCGCCGCGCTGGTTGGCCCACTCCGGCTTTTCAGCCAGGGCCGGGCCGCCCAGCAGCGACAGGCTCAGCAGCGCAACGGGCAGGCGAGGGCGTGGTGAGAGGTTCATATCGTGGGTGTGTTGTGGTTGTGAGGCCGGCGATTCGCTCCCGTGGAACGGCGCCTGTCGAGATTCTGACAAGGCGCACAGGCGCCGTCGTTACAAGCGGTAAGCGGGGGCAGCACGTCCGGCGCGGTAGCTGAATTCACCGCCGGCTGGCAGACTCACCAGTCACCTCCGTGCTCATGGCCTCTCATGCCCGTTGAAACCGAACTCAAGCTCGATCTGCACCCCGACGATCTGCCGCGCCTGCTGGCACACCCGCTGCTGGGTGCCCCGACACCAAGGCGGGAGCGCCTGTTCAACACCTATTTCGACACCTCCACGCTGGCGCTTCGCGCCCAGCGCGTGGCCGTGCGTGAGCGCCGGGTCGGCCGCCGCACCTTGCTGACGGTGAAGACAGCGGGTACCTCGGTGGGCGGCTTGTCGAGCCGTGGCGAATGGGAGGCCCCGGGGCGACCGGGTCGGTTCGACTTCGCTTCGCTGGTGGACGACGAGGCGCTGGCGCAGCAGCTGTTGTCCGTGGCGTGGCAACTGGTGCCGGTGTTCCGCACCGACTTCACGCGCCGCAGCTGGATCCTGCATCACGGGGGCGCCACCGTGGAGCTGGCGCTGGACCAGGGCGCCATCGCCACCGGCAACGCCGGGGGCACCCACCGCCAGGCCATCCTGGAGGTGGAGCTGGAGTTGCTGGATGGGCCGGTCGACAGCTTGCTCGATCTGGCGCACACGCTGGCCCTGGGTCCGCAGGGTCTGGCCACACAGGCGCTGCGCCTGCTCCCCGCGCAGCGCAGCAAGGCCGAACGAGGTTACGCGCTGTTCACGGGGGAGCGCCCCCGCCCCGCCAAGGCAGCACCGCTCTCGCTGAGCGCGGACATGCACCCGGTGCAGGCCTTCCGGGACGCTGCCCTCGGCTGCCTGATGCACCTGCAGGCCAATGCGGCAGGCGTGTTGCCTCCAGGCCCGGACAGCACCTTGCCCGACCCCGAGTTCGTGCACCAGGCGCGGGTGGCGCTGCGCCGGCTGCGCACCGGGCTGCGCCTGTTTCGCGTGCACCTGCCGCGCCGCTTCGTCGCGCACTGGGCCGCCGAATGGAAGACGCTGGCAGGCCGCCTGGGCGACGCGCGCAACTGGGATGTCTTCGCCACCGAACGCCTGCCCGACTGGCTGCCCGGCGGCGAGCCCCATGCCGCTTCCGGCGTGGCGGAGCGGGCCCTGTTCGATTGGGTGCGGCACCAGCGCCTGGACGCCAACGTGCGCGCCGCGCAGGCGCTGGGTGACAGCGCGCATGCCCTGCGCATGCTGGCCTTCACGCGGGCCGTGTTGGCCCTGAAAAAACCGGATGATGCCCCCGCGCAAAGCCTCCCGGACTGGGCGTGTGCCACGTTGCGGCAGCGGCATGACGCGCTGCGGGAAGAGGCGCGGCGCGCCCGCCGCCTCGGCCCGGAAGGCCGGCACGCGTTGCGCATCCGCCTCAAGAAGCTGCGCTACGCACAGGATTTCCTGGGCAGCCTGCTGCCGCGAGACCAGGTCAGGCGCAGTACCGCAGCCCTTGCCGACGCGCAGGCGCTGCTGGGTGACCTCAACGACCTGAGCACGGCGCAAACCCTGTTGGATACGGTGCCGCAAGGCCTGGCCACGCCTTGCGTGCAGCAGTGGCTGGCCGATCTGCAGGTGCAACTGGAGACGGGTCTGGAGGCCTTGCCGGCGATGGAGCGCGCGCTGGCGCGAACGCCCACACCCTGGGATTGATGGCCTTCAGGCCATGGCGCTGGGCCGCGCCGCCACGCGGTCGCGCCAGGCTTGCAGTGCGTGGAAGCCCTCTTCGGCAGGCTTGAAGCGCATCAGCCGGGCGAACTCCACGGTGCAGAACGCGGTGATGTCCGCGATGGTGAAGCGAGGGCCGGCCACCCAAGGCTGGCGCTGCAGCTCACCGTCCAGCCAGGCGGCGGTTTCGCGCGCCTTCGCCACCTGCGAATGCCCGAAATCGGGAAACTGTGGTTGCTCCAGCGGTGCGAGACCCGGGTGCGTGTGGCGGATGGCATTCGCCATCGGCAGCATGAAGTACCACTCCATGCGGCGGTCGGCCATCTCGATGAAGGCGCGCTCCTCCGCGTTCTGCCCCATCAGGTTGGGCGTGGGGTAGCGGCCTTCCATCCAGGTGCAGATCGCGCGTGTCTCGGTCAGCACGCGCCCGTCATCGAACTCGAGCGCTGGCACGCGTGCCAGCGGGCTTTTGGCGCGGTAGCCGCTGGTCTTGTGTTCCTGGGCGTTGAGGTCGATGTTGACCAGTTCCAGTCCGTTGATGCCTTTCTCGACGAGGAACATCAGCACCCGGCGGGGGTTGGGTGCACGGGGCGAGACGTAGAGTTTCATGCGGCCCCCTTCGGTGCCTGCAGGCTCTGGCCGGTCTCCACCATCCGGCGGGCGTCTACCGCGAAACGCTCGGCGCCCTTTTCACCGTCGCGCTCCAGGTCCATCGACGATGCCGGCCGTTCGATGCCGCGCTGCACGGCCGGCCGTGCACGGATCGCGTCGCGCCACCGCTTGAGGTGCGGCAGGTCGGCAATGTCCACGCCCGACCAGCGGTGTGTGCGCACCCAGGCCCAGTTGGCGATGTCGGCGATGGAGTAGTCGCCAGCGAGGTATTCGTGGTTCGCCAGGTGCCCGTCGAGCACCCGGAACAGGCGCTTGCATTCGCCCTGGTAGCGGTCGATCGCGGCGGGGATCTTCTCGGGGAAGTACCTGAAAAACACATTGGCCTGTCCCATCATCGGCCCGATGCCGCCCATCTGGAACATCAGCCACTGGAGCACGCGCGAGCGGCCCTTGGCATCCAACGGCATGAGGTGGCCGGTCTTCTCGGCCAGGTAGATCAGGCACGCGCCGGATTCGAACACCGCGAACCCCCCGGCTTCGTGGTCGACGATGGCAGGAATGCGGCCGTTGGGGTTGATGGCGAGGTAGTCCGGGTGCCGCTGCTCGCCCTCGCCCAAGTTGAGCACTTTCAGCTTGTACGGCAGGCCCAGTTCCTCGAGTGCGATGGACACCTTGTGCCCGTTGGGGGTGGCGGCGGTGTAGAGGTCGATCATGAAGAGGCCCGCTGGGAAAATCGGGCCATCTTAGGGGCACTTCACCGCAGCGAGGTGTCAGGTCCGGAACACCTCGGAACCGGTTTTGCGGGCGGCAGGGGTTGCCTCTGGGGGGACGCGCCGCAGGCGTGACGCGGGGAAGTCCCTCTACGCCATGAAACCGAGGTTGGCTGGATAGTCCGCGCTGTTGAAATTGCCGATGTGGGGCAGGATGCCGTTGATCTCGGTGCCCTGCACGCCGAACCAGGTGGCCAGGGTGTTGGCGTACTGGTCCACCGAGGTGCCGGGCAGCAGCCGGCCCTGGCCCACGTGCCACTGGTCGTTGGCATCGGTGGTGGAGTTGCCCACGCTCACCGGTGGCGCCTTGCCGTAGAAGGCCTTGCCGCGCACCGCGCCGCCCACCATGAAGTGGTGGCTGCCCCAGCCGTGGTCGGAACCGTCCCCGTTGGAGGTGAGCGTGCGGCCGAAGTCCGAGGCGGTGAAGGTGGTCACCTTGTCGGCCACACCCAGGGTGGCCGTGGCGTTGTAGAACGCGGTGAGCGCCGAGCTCAGGCGGTCCATCAGCGTGGCCTGTCCGTTGATGAGGTTGTCGTGCAGGTCGAAGCCGCCGATGGAGACGAAGAACACCTGGCGGGCGTTGCCCAGCTGCGTGCGCGCAGCGATCAGGCGCGCCACCATGCGGAGCTGGTCGGCCAGGTTGTTGTTGGTGGGAAAGGTGTTGAACGGCGCGGTCGTGGCGGGAAAGGCCGCCAGGGCCGAGCTAATGGCGCTCTCGGCACCCACGGCGCGGGCGGTGACGAGGTTGTATTCGTTCTCCAGCACGTGAGACCGCGTCTGCAGCGCCAGCGAGTTGATGGCCGCGCGCACGGCGGCCGAGTTGTAGACGTTGTTCGCGATCGCATTGATCTTCACCGCACCGCCGGTACTGACCTGGTACGACAGCGCCTGGTCGCCCGAAAGGAACACGGTGTTGCCGGTGACCGAGACACAGGTGAGCACGCGGTTGGTGTTGGACGAGAGGGCCAGATCACCGATGTGGCCGCCCCAGCCGGTGGTGGCGCCTTCGGGTTGCGACGATTGCCAGACCGACTGCTGGTCGTTGTGCGAGAACAGCTTGGGCGGCAGGGGGTACGCCACACGGTTGCTGCTGTTGTACTGCTGGCGGGTGACCGGCGCCACCAGCGGGCCGACGTTGAGTTGCACCGCGGCCACGCCGCTGTTGAACAGACCGGCCAATCCCGTCATGGAGGGGTGCAACGCGTACTGCTTGCCGCCGGGCAAGGCGACGGTGGGATTGAGCAGCGTGGGGGTGAGCGCGGCCTGCGCGATGGCGATGCCGCCGCCGTTGCGGCCCGAGCCGCCGCGGATGGCTGCGTACTGGTCGTAGCTGGTGTTGTCGTAATTGATGACCGTGTTGGCGTAGTCGTTGCCCCCGTTGAGGAACACGCACACCAGCGCCTTGTAGTCGGTGGCATTGAACGCGGCGGCATCGGCCATGGCCGCCAGGTTGAGCGCGGTGGGCAGGGCCGCGCCAGTGAAGGCGAGCTGGCCGGCGCGGCGCAGGAAGGCGCGGCGCGTGTGCTTGTCGGGCTGGATGAAGTGCATGGTGTGCCCCTTATTTCTGGATCAGGTACTCGGGACAGGCCATGACCATCAGGATGGCGGCCCAGACGCGGCGCCGCTTGACGACGTCGGTGCTTGCGGTGGTCACGGGCGTGGCTTCGAGCGCGGCGACCATGGTGGCGCGCGAGGCGTCGGAAACCTGTCCTGCCGCCAGGACGAGGCAGACATGGTTCACCAGTGCCCGGGCGTCGGCGACGAGGGCGAGCTCGCGGGCGTAGTTCGCCTGCACGTCGTAGCTGTAGTTGGTCCAGGCGGCCTGCGGCACACCTGGCTCGGGGCAGTTGATGCCGCGTTCGATCACGCCCTGCATGAAGTTCAGGTAGCCGCCCACGGTGGACTCATTGACCAGCTGGAACTCCGGCGCCGTGGCGCCCGAAGGCGAGAGCGCGGTGCCGGGCGGTACGTAACCGGGGCGGAAGAAGTTGAACACCGACGGCGAGCGCAGCGGGCTCTGGCCCAGTTGTGTGGCGGCGTTGTTCTGCTCGAAGATCTTCCAGCTGCCGGCGGCCGAATTCACGCCGAAGGTGCGGCCCCACTGGATGAATCTCAACATGGGTTCGCGCAGCTTGCCGAAGGTGGTGCTGCCCAGCGTGGCCTGGCCACGCGCCTCGTCGTCGAGCAGGATGGCGACCCAGACCGCCTTGAGGTCACCACGGACACCCGAACCGTTGTCGTTGAAACGTGCCGCCACCCGCGCCACGTACGCCGGGCTCGGGTTGCTGGTCACCAGGCGCTGGATCATCTGGCGCGCGAAGAACGGGCCGACGTTCGGGTGGTTGAACAAGGTGTCCATCGCCATTCGCATGGCTGTGGCACCGGGCGTGTTGGCCGGCACGGTGGTGCCAAGAAAGCGGGCCTCCAGGCTGGAATGCCGGTTGGCGTTGAGCGACATGCGCTTGGCCGCGAAGGCGCGCGATTCGATGGTGTAGCTCTGTCCGATCGGGGTGTGGCGCACGCCGTCGGAGGTGTCGAAGTCGTAGCCCGTGAACACCCGCGCCAGACCGCTCACGTCGGCCTGGGTGTAGCTTTCCACGGGAACGCCGCCGCTGGTCTTCACGGTGCCGTCCAGGTTGAGCTCGTACACGCCGATGGTGAAGAGCTGCATCACCTCGCGGGCGTAGTTCTCGTCGGGCACGCGGCCGGTGCTGGTGTTTTCCTTCTGATTGCCCTTGGTGTTGAGGAAGTACCCCATCGCCGGGTGCAGCGTCACGTCCTCCAGCAATTGGCGGTAGTTGCCGAAGGCGTTGCGCATCAGCATGTCCCACCAGCTGGCGTACGCATGGGCGCGCCAGGTGAATTCGGCCGAAGCCAGTGAGGACACGAAGAACTCCGAGAGCGCGAGCGCCACGCGCTTGCGCATCATGTCCGGCCCGCTGAGCAACTGACTCCAGATCATGAAGTCGGCGGGGTAGTGGTTGAAGAAATAGCTGTTGGTGTCCACCGCGCCGTAGCCCCGGGCCTCCAGCCAGTTCCAGCCGGTTGTGCCCTGGTAGCGCACGAACTGGTTGGACAGCCATTGCGCATAGGTCATCCCGCGCAATTCGGTGATCTCCGCCGTCGTGGACGAGAACTGGGCCTGTTGAAGGAAGCGCGCTGCGTCGGCATCGCTGGCCGCGGCAGGGTTACTGAAACCGGTGGTGGGAAAGTCGACCACGCCCGTGGGTGGAGGCCCTTCGGCGGCGCCGTCACCGCCACCGCCGCAGGCTGCCAGCAAGGCAGCCGCCGCCAGCGGCGT
The DNA here is from genome assembly GCF_031457235.1 of Hydrogenophaga laconesensis. Taxonomy (NCBI): domain Bacteria; kingdom Pseudomonadati; phylum Pseudomonadota; class Betaproteobacteria; order Burkholderiales; family Comamonadaceae; genus Hydrogenophaga; species Hydrogenophaga laconesensis. The sequence continues at coordinate 265,858 of NZ_JAVDWE010000002.1, read as the reverse complement.
GAGCGCCTGGGGGAACGAAGACGCAGATGGCTCCGGCGATGGGCCGTTTTCGTGGGATGTCGCTGCAGCGCCTGTGTCAGCGGTCTTTCCCCGCGCTTCGATGTCCGTCATGACGGTCCCTCCTCGGTTCGACGAGCGCGAGTTTAGGGAGCCGTTGGCGACGGATCGGGTTGAATTTCATGTCGTTACAGGTAGATGTGGCATACCTGCTGCACCCGCCAGGCGGTCATGCCGTCGGGTGCCGTTCCGACCGCCTTTCGTCGAAATTCAGATGCGCGCGGCGTGCAGTTCGTCCCGGGTTTTCAAGGCCACCCGGCGTGCCGCTTCGGCGAAATCGGCGCTCGCCGAGGCGTACAGGATGGCGCGCGAGGAGTTCACAATGATGGGGCCAGTGGTCTCGCCGCCTTGGGCGCGCAGGCCGGCCTTCACTGTGGCCACGGCATCGCCACCCTGCGCGCCTACACCGGGAATCAGCAGCGGCAGGGTGGGTGCGATCTCGCGCACGCGCTCGATCTCGGCGGGGTAGGTGGCGCCCACCACCAGGCCGAGCTGGCCGTTGAGGTTCCAGGGGCCCTGCGCGAGGCGTGCCACGTGCTCGTACAGGCGCGGCTCGCCGTCGACCGAGGCGAAGCGCTGGTTCTGCAGGTCGTCGCCGCCGGGGTTGGACGTGCGGCAGAGCAGGAACGCACCCTTGCCGTGGTACTGCAGGTAAGGCTGCACCGAGTCGAACCCCATGAAGGGCGAGAGCGTGACGGCATCGGCACCGTAGCGCTCGAAGGCCTCGATGGCGTATTGCTGCGCGGTGCTGCCAATGTCGCCGCGCTTGGCGTCCAGGATGACCGGCACCTGCGGCGCCACGCTGCGCATGTGGGCCATCAGCCGTTCGAGCTGTTCCTCGGCGCGGTGGGCGGCGAAGTACGCGATCTGCGGCTTGAAGGCGATGGCGGTGTCGGCGGTGGCCTCGACGATGGCGGCGCAGAAGTCGTAGATGCGGGAGGCGTCGTTCTTCAGGTGCGCGGGAAAACGGGCGGGATCGGGGTCCAGGCCCACGCACAACAGGGAACGGTTCTGGCGCTCGGCGTTGCGCAGCTGGTCGAGGAAGGTCATGCGGGCGATTTTAGTTGGCCGTCTGGCGCACCTTTCTGGCGGCCGCGCGACAGCCCCCGGCCTGTCAGCCACCTAAGATCGCGGCCATGCATGCCCTGTCGCGCCAGCAGATCGTCCTGCTCATCCTCATCACCGTGGTCTGGGGCCTGAACTGGCCGATCATGAAATACGGCGTCACCGGTTATCCGCCGTTGACCTTCCGCACCATCTGCATGTGGATCGGGCTGCCGGTGCTGGGGTTCTTTCTGTGGTGGCGCGGTGTGACCTTTCGCCTGCCGCGCGAACACTGGCGGGAGCTGGCCTGGCTCACGGTGTTCAACATGCTGTTCTGGCACACGCTGGCGATCCTCGCCATCCAGACGCTGTCGAGCGGGCGCGCCGCGATCCTCGGCTACACCATGCCGGTCTTCTCCGCACTGGTGGGGGCCTGGTGGTTCGGCCAGCGGCTGGCCGGGCGCGCCTGGATCGGCGTGGCCTCGGCGGGGCTGGCCGTGCTGTTGCTGCTCTGGCACGAATTCACTCACCTCACGGGCAGGCCGGTGGGCGTGGTGATGATGCTGGTGGCGGCAGCGACATGGGCGCTGGGCACGCAGATGATGCGCCATACCCGCATCCCGCAACCCACGCTGACGATCTCGTTCTGGCTCACCGCGATCACCACGGCCTGGATGACCCTGCTGTCCGTCGCCTTCGAGCACCACGCGTGGACCTGGCCTTCGGTGGGCATCTGGTGGGCCATCGTCTACAACGCCATCGGCATTTTTGCGTTTGCCCAGGTGGCATGGCTGTCGCTCGCGCGCGATCTGCCGCCCATCGCGTCGACCTTGTCGGTGATGTTCATCCCGGTGCTGGGGGTGTTCAGCGGTGCCTGGTGGCTGGGCGAGGTGCTGCACTGGCAGGACTGGGCCGCCGTGGCCCTGGTGATGGTGGCGATTGCGGCAGTATTGTGGCCCTCACGCTTCGCCACTGCGCGGGTCGCGCCCCCCTGAGGGGGTTGATCCGGCCTGGGGCGGCCCGGCGCCGGATCGTGTGGCCTTTCAGCTTTGCTCCACCGTCTCCATCGCCAGGCAGAGATCGGCCCAGGCCTTGCCCTTGTCGCCAGGGGTGCGCAGCAGGTAGGCGGGGTGGTAGGTCACGATCACGGGCACCCCTTCATAACGGTGCACCCGGCCCCGCAGGCGTCCGATGGGTTCGGTGGTCTTCAGCAGCGACTGCACCGCGAAACGGCCCATCGCCACGATGACCCGCGGCTTGACCAGGGCCACTTGGCGCACCAGATACGGTTCGCAGCGCGCCACTTCCTCGGGCTGCGGGTTGCGGTTGGCCGGTGGGCGGCACTTGAGCACGTTGGCGATGTAGGTGCCTTGCGCGCCTTCGCCCTGGCGGCTGCGGCCCACGGCGCGCAGCATGTTGTCGAGCAGTTGACCGGCCGCGCCCACGAAGGGTTCGCCCTGCCGGTCCTCGTTCTCGCCAGGGGCTTCGCCCACGATCATCCAGTCGGCCTGCACATCGCCCACACCGAACACGGTGTTCCGGCGGCTCTTGCACAGGCCGCAAGCCTGGCAGCCCGCCACGGCTTCGCGGAGTTCGGGCCAGTCCAGTCCAGCCGCCAAGGGGCGGGTGGTCGCGGTCGCCGGGGTGGGCGCCATCGTGGCGGCCACCGGAGCGGGTGCCACGACGGGCGGGCGGGCGGGCGGCACCGCGGTCGCCGGCACAGGCATGTCGGGCGCCGGCTGTTCGCTGATGGCGGCTGGCGGTGCCGGGGTCACAGGCCGGGGCGCCCAGACGCGCACGCCCATTTCGGCCAGCATGGCGCGTTGGCGCGCGTCGAGCTGCGGCACGAAAGACGTGTCGGGCGTTTCGTTGGTCATGGGGCTTCCCGTGCCGTGGCAGCGGCCAGGTTCAGGCTCATGACGACCGCGTCCTCGCGTCGCAGGTGCCCGGCGGGGTAGTAGCCCTTGCGCACGCCGACCTGAGAGAAGCCGTGGCTGCGGTACAGGTGGCGTGCCGGTTCGTTGCTCTCGCGCACTTCCAGCCACAGCCATTGCGCCCGCTGCCCGCGCGACCACAGCACCAGCGCGTCGAGCAGGAATCGCGCCCATCCCTGGCGCTGGTGCATCGGGGCCACGGTGATGTTCAGCAGGTGCACCTCGTCGACACCCGGCATGGCCACCAGGTAGCCCAGGAGCACGCGCTCCCCGGTCATCACGGCCTTCCCCGGTTCACCGGGCAGGGCTTCGCCCAGCAACAGCACCGCCGGATAGCCGGCCTGCAGCGAGTCGTGGAAGTGTTTGCGCGACCAGGGGTGGGCGTAGGCAGAAACTTCGACCGCGCGCACCGCGTCCAGATCGGCTTCGGTCATGGGTTCGAAGCGGATGTGGCGTTCGCGGGTTGCCGGCGCGGGCGGGCGTTGCGGCACCGGCCACGCGGCGTGTGCCGCCGGAGCGGATGAAGGTGTCGGCTTCTGGACCGCGGTGTTCATGGCGTGGGCACGGTGGCGCGCAGCCGTTCGCGCTCTTCGGTGGTCTGGGCCACCTTGTCGCGCACATAGAGGGGCAGTGCGTCCCGAGCCGGCACGGCGGCACCCGCAGCCAGCAGCGCCGGGGCGAGGCGCAGCAAGGCACTGGCGGTGGGCAGCGCGTGCAGCCGCTCGCCAGTCACATCTGCCAGGGCCGGGGCGTAGGTCTCGAACACGTTGCCGGCCAGCAGCGCCGGGCGCCCGGCGGGCAGGTGTTCGCGCAGGTAGGTACCCAGGTCCGGCGGCGCGCACAGGCGGGGCGGTGCCAGCGGTGCCAGCCCGGTGGCGGTGCAGGCGTAGGTGGCGACGTACATCTCGGCCATCCGGGCATCCAGCAGCGCGGCGATGGCGCCGGGCCCGGATTGGCCTGCCTGCTGCTGCACGAAGCGGGCTTCTTCCGCCAGCGCCAGCAGGGTGTCCACCGGCAGCACCGGCAGCCCGCCGGGGCGCGCACCGTAGGCCAGGCCCTGGGCCACGGCACAGGCGGTCCGCAGGCCGGTGAAGGAGCCCGGCCCACGACCGAACACCACCGCGTCCAGGCTGTCCATGGCCCAGCCCGCGGTGTCGAGCAGTTGTCGGACCAGCGGCAGCAGGGTGGTCGATGCCAGGGCACCGCCCGGGCCGCTGTGCTGCCACAGCGCACCGCCGGGCACGCCGTCGCCCAGGGCCACCGACAAGGTGTCGGTGCTGGTTTCAAGGGCAAGCAGTCGTGGGGCGGAAGGCATCCGGGGATTATCGGCCACCGGGTGCAGGGAGCGCTGTGGTGTGGGTGCACCACCGGCTGTCCTCCGCAGTGCCCATTCGCCCTGCCGTGACAGACCAGGCCGGTCGGGCGTTCCATAATCAAAACCCATGCGAGATGCCGATTCTTTCCGCCGTTGGACCGCCCCGCGCTGGTTGCGCGGGCTCGCGCTGGGCTTGCTGGCCGGCTGGACGCTGCCGGCGTGTGCGCAGCTGGCGGGCCGGGGCGACCCACTGCCCCCCTTGGTGATGGCGGCCATGAGCCGCGCCCAGGTGCCGGTCAGCGCGCTGTCGGCGCTGGTGATCTCGGTCGACCCCGATGCCCATGAGCGCCTGCGCTACCGCGCCAGCACATCGGTGAACCCGGCATCCGTCATGAAGCTGGTGACGACCTACGCCGCCATCGACATGCTGGGCAGCGACTTCACCTGGAACACGCGTTTCTATACCGACGGCACGGTCGAGAACGGCGTGCTGCGCGGCAACCTCTATGTGCGCGGCGGTGGCGATCCCAAATTCGTGCTGGAGCGCATCCAGGAAGCCTACCAGGCCTTGCAGGCCAAGGGCGTGCGCGTGATCCTGGGTGACATGGTGCTGGACCACAGTGCGTTCGAGCTGCCGCACATCGACCCCGGTGCGTTCGACGGCGAGGCGCTGCGGCCTTACAACGCCACGCCCGATGCGTTGCTGGTGAACTTCAAGTCCGTCATCCTCACCTTCCAGCCCGATGTGGCCAATGGCGTGGCCCGCGTGATCAGCGAGCCTCCCCTGGCTGGCCTGGCGATCGATGCGACCGTGCCGCTGTCGCGCACCGCCTGTGGCGACTGGCGCGGCGCCGTGCTGGCCCGCTTCGACGACCCCGACCGCATCCGCTTCGAAGGGCGCTACCCGCAGAGCTGTGGTGAACTCAAGTGGCCCGTGGCCTACCAGCAGCCGGCCAGCTACGCGGCGCGCGCGCTCGAGGGACTGTGGCGCGCCAGCGGTGGGGCCATCACCGGCCAGGTGCGCGACGGTGAGATGCCGCGCGAGGTGCAGCTGCTGCACGAGGCCCGCTCACTGCCCCTGTCCAACGTCATCGTGGACGTGAACCAGTGGAGCAACAACGTGATGGCGCAGCAGGTGTTCCTCACGCTGGGCCAGCTGGCACCGCCACAGGTGGCCACGCCCACGCTGGCCGTGGTCGCGCCAGGCTCGGCAGCCGATCGCCTCGTGCCCTCCCGACCTGCCCGTTTCGAGTATTCGCGCGAAGTGGTGACCGATTGGTGGAAGCGAACCTTCGGCCCACGCATGCCCGGCCCGGTGCTGGACAACGGCTCCGGCCTGTCGCGCGACGAACGCATCACCCCTGAGGCGCTGGCCGCCCTCCTGCGGCACGCCGCGCGTCACCCGCAAGGCGTGGAGTTCGTGCAATCGCTCTCGATCGCGGGTGTCAGCGGCACCGCGTCGCGGCTGGCCCGTGGCGGCCAGAGCGCCGCGCGGGGCAATGCCTGGGTCAAGACCGGCACCCTGCGCGACGTGACCGGCATCGCGGGCTACGTGAACGCCGCCAATGGCGCGCGCTACGTGGTGGTCGGCTTCGTCAACCACCCCAATGCGCCTGCCGCGCGCCCTGCGCTGGACGCGCTGCTGGAGTGGACAGCCTCGCTGCCGGACTGACGGCTTCAAGCCGCCGCGCGCTGCAACCTGTCACGCACGCCGTCCCATTCGGGATCGGCCGGTGGTGTTTCCACCCAGATCAGCCGCACACCGGTGGCATCGAGTTCGCGCAGCACGGCGAAGAGTTCCTGCGCGGCGGCGGCCGCGTCATCGGGCATGCGGCGGTGCGGTACGCCCTTTGCAGCCTCGATCGGGCTGCGGACATAGAGTGCGATGTTCTTCGCATCGCGACCCAACACCTCGAACGCGGCGCGCAATTGCTTCGCGTCCATCAACCGCACCCGGGCCCGTGGTGCGTAGTGCGATTCGAGTGTGCCCGAGGCGCGCGGCGCTGCCTCGTCGCGTTCCCGTATCGGCTGACCACACGCGGCTTCGAGCTGCGCGACGGTGACCATGCCTGGGCGCAGCAGCACCGGGTGGCCGCGCGTGCAGTCGATGATGGTGGATTCGATGCCCACGGGGCAGGCACCACCGTCGAGGATGAGCAGATCCTCATCGGCCATGGAGGCGAATTCCTCGGCCACGTGGCTGGCGGTGGTCGGGCTGACGCGGCCGAAACGGTTGGCGCTGGGTGCGGCCACGCCGCTGACCCCTTGCGCGGCGGCGGCCGTCAGCAGCGCCTGTGCCACGGGGTGCGCCGGACAGCGCAGGCCGACGGAGTCCTGACCGCCCGCCGCCACCGCCGCCACGCCATTGCGGCGCGGCAGGATGAGGGTGAGCGGCCCCGGCCAGAAGGCCTGCATGAGCGCGGCGGCAAAGGCCGGCACCTCGCTGGCGTAGTGGTCCACGCCGGCGCCCCAGCCTTGCGGGCCGTCACCCGGGGCCAGGTGCACGATCAGCGGGTGGTCGGCCGGCCGGCCCTTGGCCCCGAAGATGCGGTGCACTGCCGTGGCGTTGTCCGCGTCGGCGGCGAGGCCGTACACGGTCTCGGTGGGCATGCCCACGAGCGATCCCGCTGCGAGGCGCCGGGCCGCTAGATCGATCGCGGCGTTGTCGCTGGCGGGCAGCAGGCGAGGCGGCATGGGCTCTCAGGCGTCCAGGCCAGGCAGGCCCAGCAGCGCCAGGGCCTGAGCGGTGGTGGCGCGCACCTGCGCCACGCTGGAGCCGGTGACGTTGAGATGACCCATCTTGCGGCCCGGACGGGCACCCAGTTTCCCGTAGAGGTGCAGGTGGGTGCCGGGCAGGGCGAGCACGGCGGCCCAGGGGGGCGAGACCGGCTGCCGGCTGGCCTGCGCGCGAACCGCGTTGGGCTCGAACCAGAGATCGCCCAGCAGGTTGACCATGATCGCCGGGCTGTGCTGGCGTGGTGTGGGCAGCGGCAGGCCGGCGAGGGCACGCACCTGGGCCTCGAACTGGGAGAGGTCGCATGCGTTCTGCGTGTAGTGGCCGCTGTTGTGCGGGCGTGGGGCCATTTCGTTGACCACGAGGTCGAGCGAGCCTCCCGCGTCCTCCACCACGAAGTACTCGACGCAGAGCACGCCGACGTAGCGCAGGTGGTTCGCGATGGCCACGGTGCTGGCCTGGGCGCGCTGGGCCAGGGTGGCGTCAAGGGCGCCGTCGAACACTTCCGTCAATGCCAGGATGCCATCGCGGTGCGTGTTCTTCTGCACCGGAAAACTCACGACCTGGCCGTCAGCGCCGCGCGCGACGATCACCGAGCACTCGGCGCGCAGCTTGAGCATCTTCTCCAGCACGCAGGTCACCTTGTCGAGCCCATCCCAGGCGGCCGCGAGTTCTTCGCGCGTGGACACCCGCACCTGACCCTTGCCGTCGTAGCCCATGCGCGCGGTCTTCAGGATGCCGGGCAGCAGGTCGGCCGGCACGGCGTTGAGCGAGGCGTCGGTCGTGATGACGGCATGTGGCGCGGGCGCCACGCCGCTCAGCGGCGCGCATTGTTCGAAATGGGCCTTTTCCTTCACCCGGTCCTGCGCCACCGCCACGCATGCGGCCGACGGGGCCACCGGGCGTTGCGCAGCCAGTGTGGCCAGCGCGTGGGCGGGCACGTTCTCGAACTCGGTGGTGATGGCGTCGCAGCGTTGCTGGAGCTGGGCCAGACCCTGCTCGTCGTCGTACGCGGTGCGGATGTGGTGGTGACTGACCAGCCCGGCCGGGCTGGCCGGATCGGGGTCGAGCACCACGGTGAAGTAGCCCATGGCCTGTGCTGCCTGCACGAACATGCGGCCGAGCTGGCCGCCACCCAGCACGCCCAGTGTGGTCTGCTGGCCGCTGTTGACGGAAGGGTTGCCGGGAAGAAGGGGTTTCAGGCTCATGCGGGCAGGGTCATGGCGCGTGCGGCAGCGGTCTGCTGGGCGCGGAAGGTGTCGAGCTTCTGGCGCAGGGCCGGGTCGTGGGAGGCGAGCAGGGCCACGGCGAACAGTGCCGCATTGGCCGCGCCGGCCGCCCCGATGGCGAAGGTGGCCACCGGCACGCCCTTGGGCATCTGCACGATGCTGTGCAGGGAGTCGACGCCGCTGAGGTGCTTGCTCGCCACGGGAACGCCCAGCACAGGCACCACGGTCTTGGCCGCGAGCATGCCGGGCAGGTGGGCGGCGCCGCCGGCGCCCGCGATGATGGCCTTGAGCCCGCGCCCGGCGGCCGCTTCGGCGTAGCTGAACATGTCGTCGGGCATGCGGTGCGCGGAAACCACACGCGCCTCGTGCGCGATGCCGAAGTCCTGCAGGATCTGCACGGCGTGCTGCATGGTGTCCCAGTCGCTGCTGGAGCCCATGAGCACACCCACTTGGATGGAGTTCATGAAGGTGCCTCTGGCCGATGGACCCCCGGCAAGGGGGGCTGGACCGGTGTGGCGCACGCCGCGAGGCGGGGCGTCTCCGGTAAAGTGTGGATTTTACGTTTGCCGCCCGCCACACCTGCTGCGGACGGCCCAGCCAGGCTTCTTCCCATGATCAACGTCACCGTCGCCAACTTTGAAGCCGAGGTCATCGAGGCTTCGATGCACACCCCCGTGCTGGTGGATTTCTGGGCGCCCTGGTGCGGCCCCTGCAAGGTCATCGGACCGCTGCTCGAAAAGCTGGAGACCGACTACGCCGGGCGCTTCAAGCTGGTCAAGATCGATTCCGACCAGGAGCAGCAGCTGGCCGCCGCGTTCGGCGTCCGCAGCATTCCCACCTGCGTGCTGCTCATGAATGGCCAGCCTGTGGATGGCTTCATGGGGGCGATGCCCGAAGGCCAGATCAAGGCCTTTCTGGACAAACACCTGCCAGCCGGTGCGGAAGAAGCCGAGGCCGATGCGGCAGAGCCCGACGCGCAGGATGCGCTCGCCCAGGGCGACCTCGATGGCGCGCTGGAGAAGATGCGCGAGGCGGTGCAGGCCGCGCCGGACAACGATGACGCGCGTTTCGATCTGGTCAAGCTGCTGCTGGAAATGGGGCAGGACGACGACGCCAAGGTGGCTTTCGCACCGGTGATCGCGAAGACCGCTGGCGTGCGCCGGCTCGATTCGCTGCAGCGCTGGATGGCCGCGCGTGACGCGCAGGCCGATGTGCCCGATCCCGATGCGCGGGCGGCCGAGTTGCAGGCCGCCATCGCCGCCAACAAGCGCGACTTCGATTCGCGCTTCGCGCTTGCCCAGTTGCTCATGGCCTATGGCCAATGGACCGCGGCCATGGATGAACTGCTGGAGATCCTGATGCGCGACAAGGCCTGGAAGGACGATCTGGCGCGCAAGACCTTCATCGCGATCCTCGACGTGATCGATCCACCGAAGCCCAAGGTGGCCGAAGGCCAGGTGCCACCGGAAGACCCGACGGTGGCGACCTACCGCCGCCGCCTGTCGTCCGTCGTGTTGAGCTGATTCAGCCCGCCTGCTGCGCCGCTTCGCGGCTTCCCCTTCATGACGCGCCTGTGCATGGGCGGGCAGGGAGGCTTCGGGCTCTCAAGCCCTCAACCCATCAACCGCGTCAGCGCTTCCTGGTATTTCGCGGCGGTTTTCTCGATCACCTCGCGGGGCAGGCGCGGCGCGGGTGGGGTCTTGTCCCAGGGCTTGCCACCGACCTGGGCCGTTTCCAGCCAGTCGCGCAGGAACTGCTTGTCGTAGCTGGGGGGGTTCTCGCCCACCGTGTAGCTCTCGGCTGGCCAGTAGCGCGAGCTGTCGGGCGTGAGCACCTCGTCCATCAGCACCAGCTTGCCCGCCTTGTCCAGGCCGAACTCGAACTTGGTGTCCGCGATGATGATGCCCTTCTGGAGCGCGATGGCGGCGGCGGCCTTGTAGAGCGCGATCGATACATCGCGGATCTGTGCGGCCAGCCCGGGGCCGATCATCTCGACCGTGCGCTCGAAAGTGATGTTTTCGTCGTGCTCGCCCATGGCCGCCTTGGCCGCGGGGGTGTATATCGGCTCGGGCAGTTTCGAGGCGTTCTGCAGACCGTCGGGCAGTAGCACGCCGCAGACCGAGCGGCTCTCCTGGTACTCCTTCCAGCCGCTGCCGGCGAGGTAGCCGCGCACGACGGCTTCCACGGGAATCGGCTTGAGGCGCTGCACCAGCATCGAACGGCCCTTGATCTGCGCGACTTCCTGGGCCGAGACCACGCTCTCGGGGGCGTCGCCGGTCAGGTGGATCGGGCAGATGTTCAGGCCTTTGGGACCCAGCTGGTCGAACCAGAAAAGAGAGAGCCGGGTCAGCAGCTCGCCCTTGCCGGGGATCGGCTCTCCCATGATCACGTCGAAGGCGCTGATGCGGTCGCTCGCCACCATCAGGATGCGGTCGTCGCCCACCGCGTAGTTGTCGCGCACCTTGCCGCGCGCCAGCAGAGGCAGGGAAGTCAGGGCCGATGTGTGCAAGGCAGTGGTCATGGTGGTCGGGAAAAAGCAGGACAACAAAAAAGCCCGTTGAACAGCCAACGGGCTTTGAACCATTCCGGCGGATTATCGCAAGTTGGCGAAGACCCGGGGTCGAAAGCCGACTCCCGGCGTGCGGCAACTACCTGGCCGCCAGCCCCAGCCGCTCGATCAGCGCCTTGTCCTTGGCATAGGTATCGACCGCCCATTTGCGGTAGTCCTCGCCGTTGCGGTACCACATGGCCTGGTTGAGCTGGCCCAGCACCTCGATGTGCTTCGGGTCGTCCATCGCCTTCTTGAACGCGTCGTGCAGCACCTTGACCACGGCCGGGTCCATGCCCTTGGGGCCGGCCAGGCCGTAGGGCGAGGTGGACACCACGCCGTAGCCGAGCTCCTGCGCGGTGGGCACTTCGGGCCAGCGCTGGGTGCGCTGCTCGCCGAAGGTCACCAGCAGGCGCATCTGGCCACCGTCCACGTACTTGTCCCAGCCGCTGGCATCGCTCTGCGCCATCACGTGGCCACCCAGCAGGGCGGCCTGCAGGTCGGCGTTGCCCTTGAACGGCACATGCGTGAGTTGCACCTTGGCATTGCCGGCGAGTTCTTCCATCAGCAGGTGCGGGCTGCTGCCGGTACCGGTGGAGCCGTAGTTGATCGCGCCGGGCTGCTTGCGCGCGGCCTCGATGTAGTCCTTGAAGGTCTTGTAGGGCGAGTCGGCCTTGACGGTCAGGCCGAAGGTGTAGCCCGAGACACCGATGATGTAGGTGAAATCGGTGAGCGGGTCCCAGTTGGTCTTCTGCATGTGCGGCATGCGCAGCAGGCCGAGCGGGAACTGGGCGATGGTGTAGCCGTCTGGCTTGGCCGTCTGTGCCATGGTGGCAGGGCCGAGCGTGCCGCCCGCGCCGGGGCGGTTCTCGACCACGATGGGTTGGCCCAGGTGCTTGCTGGCGATCTCGGCGAGCGCGCGCAGGTGGCGGTCGGTGGAGCCGCCGGCGGGCCAGGGAATGATCAGGGTCACCGGCCGGTTCGGGTAGGCCTGCGACTGGGCATGGGCCAGGCCGAACTGGGCCACGCCGATGCCGGCCGCTGCAGCGAGCATCAGCGCGCGGCGGCGTCTGGATGGGGGAGTCGTGTTCTTCATGCGCTTGTCTCCTTTTGTGGGAATGCCGGTTGGCGGTTGCTCAGGGGAAATGCCCGGTTGTCGCGTCGCGCGCGGCCTGCTGTTCCTGCAGTTCGCGCCACATCACCTTGCCGCTGCCCGAGCGGGGCAGCGTCTCCACGAACTCCACGATGCGCGGGCTCTTGTAGGCGGCCATGTGCTCGTGGGCCCAGGCGATCACGTCGTCTTCGCTCACGCGGCCGCGGTGTTCCTTGCGCAACACGACCAGCGCCTTGACGGTCTCGCCGCGCCGCGCGTCGCGCACGCCGATGACGCAGGCCTCCTGGATGGCTGGGTGGTGGTACATGAGCGCCTCCACCTCGGCGGGCCAGACCTTGAAGCCGCTCGCATTGATCATGCGTTTGAGGCGGTCGGTCATGAAAAAGTAGCCGTCGGCGTCGACATGCCCGAGGTCGCCGGTGCGCAGGAAACGCTTGCCGTCGATGTCGACGAAGGTCTCCCGAGTGGCTTGCGGGTTGTGCCAGTAGCCCTGCATCAGTTGCGGCCCGTGCACCACGATCTCGCCGGTGTCGCCTGCGGGCAGCTCGGTCAGGGTGTCGGGGTCGACCACGCGGGCGTCGACGTCGAACACCGGCAGGCCGAGGCATTGGCGTTTGGGCCGGTGCAGCGGGTTGATGTGGGTGGCGGCCATGGTCTCGGACATGCCATAGCCCTCGATGTAGGCCTGACCGGTGAGGGCCTGCAGCCGCGCGGCCACCGCATCGGGCATGGCGGCACCGCCACCCCGCACGCAGGCCAGGTGACTCAGGTCGAAGCGGTCCAGCTCAGGGTGTGCCAGGAAGTCGATCACCATGGTGGAGATGGCCTGCCACATCGTGACGCGGTAACGCTGCATGCAGATCGCGGCGACCTCACGGTCCCAGCGCGAGAGCACGACGATGGTGGCACCCGCGTACAGCGGCCCGTTGAGGCTGCCCGACAGGCCCGTGACGTGGAAGAAGGGCAGCACGGACAGACACACCGCGTCCTGCGTGGTGCCGAACCAGCGCACACCGCCCACCAGCGTGCTCATCACACTGCGGTGCGTGTGCATGCAGCCCTTGGGCAGACCGGTGGTGCCCGAGGTGTAGGGCATGGCACAGAGGTCTTCGGGGCCGGTGGTGAGCGGCCCGGGCACTCGCCCGGCGGCGACCGCGTCGGCCCAGGCAACCATGCCTTCAGCTTGCAGCGGCAGGCGCGGTGCAGCGACAAAGTCGGGCACGCGCAGGTCGGTCGGCGCGCGCAGGTGATCGCTGTACGTGGCAACCACCACATGGCGCAGGCCTTCGCCCGTGGCATCGACGAGGGGCCCCACCTGGGGCAGCAGGTCCTGCGCCACGAGGGCGACCTGCGCACCGCTGTCCGTGAGGCAATGGCGCAGCTCCTCCACACGGTTCATCGGGTTCACCGGCACCACCACCGCGTTGGACCGCAGGATGGCGTAGAAAGCCAGGGCCCATTGCGGGCTGTTCTGCATGCACAGCAGCACACGATCGCCGGACTTCACGCCGCACACCTGCTGCAGATGCCCTGCCAGATATTCCGTTTCGCGCAGGAATTGCGCGTAGGTCAACGGTGTGTCGTAGAAGACAGTGAAAGGCTTGTCGGGGAAGCGCGCTGCCGACACTTCCAGGTTGTAGAAGACGTGCGTCTGCGGCAGCGTGAGGTGCCGTGGCAGGCCTGGCGGCCAGTGGGCCGTGTTCTGGGGCATGTCCTTCATTCCGCTGGGCGGAAAATTGGTGGGCTGAAGGTCAATATACGTGCCGCTTGGGAGCGCTGTAAACGCCAATCAGGGAAAGCGATCATGGTTGAGGCGACGAACGCGGGCGAAAATTCCGATGTGCGGAATATCGTTGCGAGATATTCCGATCTGCAGAAAAAGGAGACGCCATGGGGCGGCAGCGCCACGCGACCATCAGCCCGCTCGACGAGGTGGACCCGAGCGAGGACCGCCGTTTCGTCACCGCGCTGGCGCGGGGCCTCACGCTGCTGCGATGTTTCACTCCATCGGATCGCTGGCTGGCCCACCAGGAGTTGGCGCGACGCACCGGCCTGCCGCAGGCCACCGTCTCGCGCCTGACTTACACGCTCACCAGCCTGGGCTACCTGCGACATCGGGCCAGCACGGGCGAATACGCGCTGAGTCCTGCGGTGCTGTCGCTGGGTTTCAGCGTGCTGTCGAACTTCCAGGTTGGCCGCATTGCAAGGCCTTTCATGGAGGCCCTGGCCGAACACACGCAGGCCGCGATTTCGCTCGGCGTGCGGCACGACACGTCGGTGGTGTACGTGGCGCATTGCCGCAGCACGGCACGCCTCATCCTCGGGCTGGACGTGGGCACCCGCTTGCCGTTCGCCGAAACCGCGATGGGCCGTGCCATCTGGTGTGCCGCCACCCCCGGCATGCAGGACCTCATGGCGCGCCGGCTGCGCGCGCAGGACGCGAGCCTGTGGCCCGAGCGCGAGGCCGGTCTGCGGCGCGCCGAGGCCGAGTGCGCCCGGCGCGGTTACGCCGTGTCGGAATCGGAATGGGAGAGCGAGATCGCGGCCATTGGCGTGGGTATCGACCTGGGCGATGGCCGGGAGCCGCTGGCCCTCACCGTGGGTGGGCCGGCGTCACGGTTGCAGGGCACCTTGCTGCACGAGGACTTCGGACCGGCGCTGGTGCGCACGGGGCGCGAGATCGTGGCTGCGATCCAGGCCGCCGCCTGGGAGGATTGAACACCTCGCCCATGAAAAACGCCACCGCGAGGGTGGCGCTTGTCCAGGGGACCGGAGAGATCAGTTCACGACCTGGGCCAGCTCGCCCCTGGCGTATTTGGCCGCCACCACCTGCAGGCTCTCGCCCTTGATCTTGCTGCCCTGGCCTTCGCAGCCGAATTCCAGGTAGCGCTGCTTGCAGACCGCCTTGGCGGCCTCGCGCGCGGGCTTGAGCCATTCGCGGGCGTCGAACTTGTCGGGGTTCTCGGCCAGGAACTTGCGCACCGCGCCGGTCATGGCCAGGCGGATGTCGGTGTCGATGTTGATCTTGCGCACGCCGTGCTTGATGGCTTCCTGGATTTCCTTCACCGGCACGCCGTAGGTTTCCTTCATCTTGCCGCCGTACTGGTTGATGATCGCCAGCAGTTCCGGCGGCACGGACGAAGAGCCGTGCATCACCAGGTGGGTGTTGGGAATGCGCTGGTGGATTTCCTTCACGCGGCTGATGGCGAGGATGTCGCCAGTGGGCGGGCGGCTGAACTTGTAGGCGCCGTGGCTGGTGCCGATGGCGATGGCCAGCGCGTCGAGCTGCGTGGCCTTGACGAACTGCGCGGCCTCTTCGGGGTCGGTCAGCATCTGGCTGTGGTCCAGCTTGCCTTCGGCGCCGATGCCGTCTTCCTCGCCGGCTTCACCGGTTTCCAGGTTGCCCAGGCAGCCAAGCTCGCCTTCCACCGTGACGCCGACCTTGTGCGCCATCTCCACCACCTTGCGCGTCACCTCGGTGTTGTAGTCGAACGATGCCGGGGTCTTGCCGTCTTCCATCAGCGAGCCGTCCATCATCACCGAGCCGAAGCCCAGGTTGATCGCGCCTTCGCAGACCTTGGGCGAGGTGCCGTGGTCCTGGTGCATCACCAGCGGAATGTGCGGGTAGGCCTCCATCGCGGCCTGGATGAGGTGCTTGATGAAGGGTTCTCCAGCGTACTTGCGGGCGCCCGCGCTGGCCTGGAGGATCACCGGTGCACCGACTTCGTCGGCAGCCGCCATGACTGCCTGCACCTGTTCGAGGTTGTTGACGTTGAACGCCGGAATGCCGTAGCCGTTGGCCGCGGCGTGGTCGAGCAGTTCGCGCATGGAAACGAGCGCCATGAGAATCCCCTTAATCAGTTGGTAACCGTGGTGTAACCCGGCATTTTAACTTTTGGCCTCCAGGCCGGAAGTGACGGCGGCGTGTCATTTCACACGCCCTTCATGTGCGCGAGCCAGACTGGGTCGAACTTCAGGCACGACCATGACCCGACTCGACACCTTCCTCTTCCTCTGGATCAACGCCACGGTCGACACGCCCGCCTGGCTGCTCGCGCTGGCGCGGTGGATTTCCACCGACCTTCCCGCCCTGGCCACCGTGGGGCTTGCCCCGCTGGTGCTGTTCGGCCCCGTGGCGCGCCGGCAGTTGCTGGGCGTGTGCCTGGCCATGGTGCTGGCCTGGCTGGCGGTGCGCGGCGTGCGCGAGACCGTGCATGTGGCCCGGCCGTTCGAGCTGGGCGTGGGCCTGCAATGGCTGGCCCACGCCGCCACGGCCGGCTTCCCCAGCTTCCATGCCGCTGTTGCAGGTGCCTGGGCCGTTGCCCTGGTGTTGTTTGCGCCCCGGCATGTCCGGTGGTGGATGCTGTGTGGAGGTGCCGTGGCGCTGGCGATCGCCTGGAGCCGGGTCTTCCTCGGCCTGCATTTCGTATCGGATGTTTCCCTGGGGCTGTTGCTGGGCGCGGCCTGCGCAGTGACTTCGCGGCGCTGTATCGGCTGGCTGAACCGTCGTCGCGGTGTGGAGGTACGGGCCGTCCCGTTGGCCGGGTCCGACGGGGCCTGAGGCGCCCCTCCCTGGATGTGGATACCAATCGTCACAAAACCGGGGGAACTGTGGCGGCGGCAACGAGAGTCCTTCCTGGGATATGCCCAATGTGAAACAAGAAAGGACTCTTCATGCACTGCCGCACCCTGATCGCGACGCTGACCTCCGTCTCGGCCCTGCTCGCGCCCTCGCTGGCGTCGGCCCAGGTTACCCTCAAGCCCGATGGCCAGTGGCGCTACCTGATCACGGCTGGCGCCAACATCTCATCGGGCAACAACAACGCGAGTTCCCTGAACCTGGCCGCCGAGGGCGCGCGGGAGACCGACGACGACAAATGGACCTGGGCCGCCAGGGCCGACCGCGCGCGCAGTTCCGGCGTGAACACCATCGAGCGTTACGGACTGCGCAGCCAGTACAACCGCGACTTCTCGGTGGACTGGTTCGGCTTCGGGTCGGGCGAACTGTTGCGCGACCGGCTCGCCAACATCGCAGGCCGCTACTCGGTGGCCAGCGGTGTGGGGCGCCATGTGTGGCAGGACGACCGAGGCTTCTTCGATGTGTCCGTCGGTCTGGGCTACACCTACGACCGCTATGTCAACTCCACCGACATCGCGGGCGCCATGCGCGACCGCTACGGACGCCTGGAG
This sequence comes from Hydrogenophaga laconesensis, assembly GCF_031457235.1. Lineage (NCBI taxonomy): Bacteria > Pseudomonadati > Pseudomonadota > Betaproteobacteria > Burkholderiales > Comamonadaceae > Hydrogenophaga > Hydrogenophaga laconesensis. Next base: position 248,693 of record NZ_JAVDWE010000002.1, on the reverse strand, counting down.
CTTGTGCTGGCCGAGGAGTCCAGCCACAAGCTGACAGACACCACCAACCTTCGCCAGAAGTTTTCGATCTACCCGGACCTGCGCGATTCGGGCAAATTCCGCGCCGTGCTCGACACCGGCCTGACGGTGGCGATGACGCAGACGATCAACCTGTCCGCAGGCCTGAGCTACCGCTACGACAGCGATCCCGGCACCAACCTGAAGAAAGCCGACACGATGTTCGTGACCGGCGTGTCGCTGCGCTTTGATTGACCACCCTCTTCAAGGGGGCGACATCCCGGGCCGGCGAAGCCGGACCCCGGATGTCTCCGGATCACGCGCTCTCGTTCAGACCGCTTTGCAGATCTTGAGGGTGTTGGTGCCGCCTGGCTGGCCCATGGGTTCGCCCACGGTGATGGCGTACACATCGCCCGTCTGCACGATGCCGCGCTTTTTCAGATGTGCCTCGGCATCGAGCAGGGCCGCATCGCGATCGGTGCTGTTGTCCATGAGCAGCGGGCGCACGTTGCGGTAGAGCGTCATGCGCCGCTGGGTCGAGAGGTTGGGCGTCATGGCGTAGATCGGCATGCGCACGTTGTGACGGCTCATCCACAGGGCGGTGGAGCCCGAGTCGGTCAACGCCACAATGGCCTTGGCGCCCAGGTGGTGCGCGGTGAACAGTGCACCCATGGCAATCGACTGGTCGATGCGCTTGAAGGTCTTGCCCTGGAAGTCGGCCGACAGTTCGCGGTATTCGGCCTTTTCGGCCTCCGAGCAGATCGTGGCCATCTCCATCACGGTTTCGAGCGGGTAGCGGCCGGCGGCGGTTTCGGCGCTCAACATCACCGCATCTGTGCCGTCGAGCACGGCGTTGGCCACGTCGCTCACCTCGGCGCGCGTGGGCACCGGGTTGACGATCATGCTCTCCATCATCTGCGTGGCGGTGATCACCACCTTGTCCATCTCGCGCGCGAGCCGGATCATGTGCTTCTGCAGGCCCGGCACCGCCGCGTTGCCCACCTCCACCGCGAGGTCGCCACGCGCGACCATGATGCCGTCGGACACCTTCAGGATGGCGGCCAGTTCCGGGATCGCTTCGGCGCGCTCGATCTTGGCGATCAGCCCGGGCTTGTGGTTCATGGCCGCGCCGGCCACGTTGCACAGCTGGCGGGCGAGCTCCATGTCGGTCGCGTTCTTCGGAAAACTCACCGCCACGTAGTCGGCCTTCAGGCCCATGGCGGTCTTGATGTCGTCCATGTCCTTGGCGGTCAGCGCGGGCGCGGTCAGGCCGCCGCCCTGCTTGTTGATGCCCTTGTTGTTCGACAGCTCGCCGCCCAGCTTCACGGTGGTGTGCACCTGGGGACCGGTCACCTTGTTGACGGTGAGCACGATCAGCCCGTCATTGAGCAGCAGCGTGTCGCCGGGTTTGACGTCGCGTGGCAGTTCCTTGTAGTCCAGTCCCACACCTTCGACGTCGCCCGGTTCGGTGCGCGAAGCGTCCAGCACGAAGGGCTGGCCCGGTTCCAGCACCACCTTGCCCTGCGCGAACTTGCCGACGCGGATCTTGGGGCCCTGCAGGTCGGCCATGATGCCGACCTCACGGCCGGCGCGCTGGGCGGCCGCGCGCACCAGTGTGGCGCGGTCGATATGGTCCTGGGCGGTACCGTGCGAGAAGTTGAGCCGGACCACGTTGACGCCTGCGCGGATCATCTGTTCGAGCAGGTCGGGGTCGCTGGATGCAGGGCCCAGGGTGGCAACGATCTTGGTGGCGCGAATGATCTTCATTGGGGGGCTGTCTCCGAAAAGGCCGAAGGCCGGTCTGTAATTTGGTTTCAATTATCCGTGAAACAAGTTACGACCTGGTTACCGGCGCTGCGCACGTCGTGTAGGAGCCGTCCGACACGGCGGGCCGTCGTCGTCCGGCTGTGATATTGCAGCGCTGTCCCTACAGTGGGCCCATGCGGGAAGGAGCGCTCCGGAACGCCGTTGCCAACCGGAGAATCCCCATGCATCTGTCCGCTCTCTCTGTCGTGGGGTACCTCGCTACCCTGGTGATCGCCGTGGCGGCCGCGGCCGTCCACCCCTGGCTGGATGTCGAGGCGCATTTCGTGCGTGCGGTGTCGAGCCTGAGCACGGCAGTTGCCACGCTGACCACCACCCTCTCTCCCTGATCCGCGCTCAGCGGCCTTTTTCTTCGACGGTCGGCTCGGCCGGCAGCACGGCCTCGACGCGCGTGCCCTGGTTCGGGGCACTGTGGATCTCGAGATGGCCGCTGTGCGATTCCACCCGCACCCGCATGCCGAGCAGGCCATGGTGACCGGCGGGCACGTTGTCGATGTCGAAGCCCAGGCCGTCGTCGCGCACCGAGACATAGACCTTCGCGTCCTGCTGCTCCAGAACCACCCACACATTCTTCGCCTTGGCGTACTTCTGCACGTTGGTGAGAGACTCCTGAACCAGCCGGAACACGGTGAGCTCCGTGCCCTTGTGCAACTCCACCGGCGAGAGGCGGGCGTCCACCGATATGCCCAACCGTCCGGCGGCTTCCTGGCACAGCATGTCGAGCGCAGGAATCAGGCCCAGCTGGTCGAGCGACGACGGGCGCAGGTGCTCGATGATGCGGCGCTTGACGGCAATGCCCTCGTTGAGGCGCTGCTCGATGCTGACCAGCCGCTCCAGGGCGAGGCCCGGCAGCTCGGGGACGCGGCGCAGGCGCGCGATGTCCAGCTTCATCGCGGTCAGCAGGCCACCCATCTCGTCGTGCAGCTCGCGTGCCACGCGGCCGCGCTCGTCCTCCCGCGCGCTCACGTGATGGCCGGCAAGGTTGCGCAACGCAGTCGTGCGCAGGGCCACCTGTGTGGCCAGTCGCTGGTGTTCCTCGGCCTGGCGCAGGTCGTTCTCGCGCAGCTGGCGCGCGAACATGATCAGGGCGACCCAGGCCACCACCACCAGCAGGTGGATGGCCAGGCGGTTGATCATCATGGCGTCCTGCAGCGAGACGCGCGCTTTCTTCTGGATGGCTGCGGCCCGCTCCAGCACGAACTCGAATTCCTGCCGCAACTCCGCGTAGCGCAGCCGCCCCTGGTCACTCACGGCCAGGGTCTGTGCGTCCGTGCGCCGCCCCTGCTCGGTCATGCTCACCCACTGGTTGAGCGTGGCCGTGCGCTCCTCGATGCGTTTGCGCACCTCTGCCATCGACACCGTGCGGCCGGGATCGAGCTGCTCCAGCCGTTTGAAGGCGTCCTGCTGGACACCCTCCATCTCGTTGATGGCTTCGCGGTAGTTCGTGAGATCGGCCTGTTGCGCACTGAGCATGAAGGCGCGCACGGCGACCTCGGCGTCGGTGAGTGCCTGCAGGGTCCGGGCGGCCTGCTGGCGCGCGTCGCTCAGCGTGATGCCCTGCATCAATGTGGAGCGCGAATGCTGGTAGCTGGCTTCGTTGACCACCAGCATGATGAGCGCCATCGCCAGGATGATCGGCATGCCGAATCGGTTGCGCGCGGCGCGTTCGATCGAGTACTTGAACTTCATATGGGGTTCGCCTCAGATGAAGAAGGGGTCGCCGGTTGGCGTCGCATGGGCAGGCGCACTTGAACGCGGGTGCCCGAACCGGGCAGGGAGTTGATGGAAAACTGCCCGCCCAGGGACTCGATGCGGTGGCGCAGGTTCCGGAGTCCCTTGGCCGAAGCGGTGCCGCGCGTTCCTGCAAAACCGGCCCCATTGTCGAAGATTTCCAGCAGCGCGTCGGCCCCATCGGGTGCCAGGCGCAGCGATACCTGCATCGCGCCCGAATGCCGTTCCACGTTGGAGAGCGCGCCTTGCACCACGGCAAAGAGTGCCTGTTCGCCCGAGGCTTCCAGCAGCACCGGCAGCAGCACGCGTTCGACCGCCACGCCCGTCCGTTGCTCGAATTCGCCGGCCTGCTGTTCGATGGCACTCTGCAGCCCCAGGTTGTGGAGCGTCAGCGGCATGAGTTCTTCCATCATGCGGCGCTTCATGCTGATGCCGTCGTCCAGCGCCGCACTCAGATGGTCGAGCCGGTTGACCACTTCGGGGTCGGTGGTGTCGATCGCGTGGCGCAGGCGGGTCACATCCAGCTTGGCGGTGGTGAGCAGGGCGCCCAGATCGTCGTGCAGCGCACGGGCCAGCCCGCTGCGCTCGCCGTCGCGCATTTCCTGCAGCCCCAGGTTGAGCTGCGCGAGCTCCTCGGTGCGCTGACGCACCTGCAGCTCCAGCGAATCGCGCTCGGCCTGCAGATGCAAGGCGTGCTGGATCTGGTTGTTCTGCAAGGCCAGTTTCTTGCGCAGAAAAAATACATAGCCAAGCAGGCTGAGCAGGATCAGGCCGTGCGCGGCCATGCGGCCCAGGTCCAGTGTCCGGTAGATGGCCGCTCGCTCGCTCGCAACCCGGCGCTCCTCGGTGACCAGCAGCACGTCGGCCACGCGCCGGACGCCTTCCATTTTCTCGCGCCCGATGTCGGTGAGCATGAGGCCGTGCCAGGCAGCATGGGAACCGGCGTCGTACAGGGCGATGGTCTCGGTGACCTCGGAGATCTTCTCGCGCACGCGTTCCTGCAGGCCGTCGACCATGCGCAGCAGCTCGGCATCGTTCCGGTAATGCTCACGCAGGCGGCTGACGGCGTGCGCGATATCGGATTCGGCGGCCTGGTAGGGTGACAGGTACTGGGCCCGGCCGGTCAGCAGGTAGCCGCGTTGGGCTGTCTCCATATCAAGCAGGCGGCGCATGACTGTCTGGATGGCGGTGCGCGCATTGTCCCGCGCGCCCAGGCCGGCCAGCGAGTTCAGGGCCCGCTGATACGCCCATTCCGACCCGACCGCCGCCCCCAATGCCAGAACGACGGCCAGCACGATGACCAGCGTGGTCTGCCATGGCGCGCTGCGCCCAGGGAGGGGGGGAGAAGGCATCGGTGGCCGCGCTGTTCCTACTGAATACCGCCGGGCGTGGTGGCCGAACCGTCAGAGATGCGCTCGCAGTAGGCGATCAGATCCTCCAGCTCGCACGACTTGTCGAACACCCGGTCGGCACCCAGCAGAGCGCAACGCTTGCGTATGTCCGGCGTGGCGTAGTTGGTGAGCACCACCCTGCGCGCTTCGACCTGGGCATCCTGGGCTGCCTTGAGCACGCCCAGACCCGACCCGGTCAGAAGGAAGATGTCGATGATCATGAGGTCGAAGCGCTCGCCGTGGTGCAGCCATTGCACGGCGGTCTCCTCGTCCTTGGCATGGCCCACCACTTCCACATTCGCCAACTCTTCCAGCGTGGACACGAGGTTCTCATAGATGACCTTGTTGTCTTCGACGATGAAGGTTTTGAGCGGTGACATGGGGTGGACGAAGCGGTAGCGATCGAGAGGCATTCAGCGCAGTGACCGCAATTGCGTTGCAATCAGCAGGCACAAACGCGGCCATCATGCCGCGTTTATGACTGCCTGCGCTTCAGACCATGCTGATTTTTATGTAGGCGTTGTCCTACACGGTCAGCAGGCGGTGTCTCGTGGTCAGCGGACCACGATGTCGTTCTTCACGGATTTCACCCCGTTCACGTCACGCGCCAGGCGTTCCGCCGCGCTCTTTTCAGCCGCCGACTTGGCAAAGCCCGAGAGCTGAACCGTGCCATTGAGGGTCTCGACGTTGATGGAGGTGGCGGCGACCGTGGGGTCCTTGGCGTAAGCGGCCTTCACGCGGGTGGTGATGGTGGCATCGTCGACATAGGCGCCGACGGTCTGCTGGTCACGCGCGACGGCGCAACCGGTGATCTGAACCATGGCGGTGGCGGCAGCGACAGCCAGAAGGACATGCGACAGTTTCATGGGGTTCTCCTCAGGGTTTGTTGGACTGTTGGTGTCACCGGGCTGCCGATGGAACGACAGCCCGGTGGCTGGGGTGGTCATCTGAAGCAGAAAATGGCTTGGGTTTAACCCTTGGCCTCGACGGTCAGGCGGTTGTCCACCTTCACCACGCCTTCCACAGCAGCGGCCAGGACGGTCGCGCGATCGCGGGCAGCGGGGTCAGGGGCCGTGCCCTTGAGTTCCACATGGCCGTTGTTGGTGTCCACGTCGATCTTGAGGGCGCTCAGCTGGGAGTCACCTGCCAGCGCGGCGTTGACCTTGGCGGTGATCGCCACATCGGCAGCGCCGGTGGCGATCTTGTCGGCAGCTTCACTGCCGGCAGCCTTCATGTCCTGAGCGGCGTTGCTGGCATCGGCGCGCAGTTCAGCGCCAGCAGCCTTTGCATCGTCGCGCATCTCAGCGCCAGCGGCCTGCGTCTGCTCCACCGTGTTGTCCATGCGCTGGCCCACGGTCTGGTCTTCTTTCTGGCCACAAGCCACGATCAGGCTGGTGGCCATGGCTGCGGCGGCGAGGGCGGCGAGTCGGGTATTGCGTTTCATGATGTGCGTCCTTTCAGCGTGCCGGCGAGGCCGGCGTTTCATGAGGTGTGATCTGGTGCCGCATCAGTGCGGCTTTTTCGAGTTGGGGCGGTCGAACCAGTCGTCGGTGACGCGGCGTTCCCAGTCCGCCACCTGGCGTTCGGCTTCGTCCTTGGCCACGCCATAGCGTTCCTGGATCTTTCCGGCGAGCTGTTCCCGGCGGCCGGCGACCACGTCGAGATCGTCGTCGGTGAGCTTGCCCCACTGTTCGACCATCTTTCCCTTGACTTGCTTCCAGTTGCCTTCGATGCGATCCCAGTTCATGGTGACTCCTTGTGCTGTGGTTGCAGGGAGCCGGTCATTCAACCGGCTGCGGCTTGTATGCGTTGAACACGCATTGCGTTGTGCCGTGGTGTCACTGTAGGAAAGGCGCGGCGCGACGGATGTCGGGCGGCTGGCCGCCCTTGTGTAGGACATTGCCGATGCCAGGGAACAGGTTGTAGGATGCGTCCGACTGCTCCCCGGGGTATGTCCTGTTAAATTGCTCCCCGCATCAACAAGAGCCCCATAAGATCATGATCAAAGTCGGTATCGTCGACGACCACGCCATCGTGCGATCCGGCCTGCGCCAGTTCCTCTCCGAGCATGTGGACATCAAGGTGACAGGCGAGGCCAACAACGGCCGAGAGGCGCTCGAGCTCGTGCGCGGGGGCGAAGTGGACGTGTTGCTGATGGACATCTCGATGCCCGATCACAGCGGTGTCGATGCGCTCCAGGCGATCAAGGCCCGCTTTCCCGACCTGCCGGTGCTCATCCTCAGTGGTTTCCCCGAAGCCCAGTACGCCACCACGCTGCTGCGCTACGGCGCGAGCGGCTACCTGAACAAGGACTGCGCTCCCGACGACATCGTGAACGCCATCCGCACCGTCGCGCGCGGCCGACGCTACATCAGCCCGGCAGTGGCCGAGCTGCTGGCGGACAATGCCGCAGGCGAGAACGACCGGCCGCCGCACGAACTCCTGTCGGAGCGCGAACTGCAGGTCTTCCTCCGTCTGGCCAAGGGCGAGACCATCGGCAACATGGCGGAATCCATGTTCCTGAGCATCAAGACGGTGAGCACCTACCGCACGCGCGTGCTCGAGAAGCTCAAGCTCACGAGCAACAGCGATCTCACCTATTACGCGCTCAAGAACGGCCTCATCCAGTGAGTGTCGGCGCCGTCCTACGCGAGGACGGCGTTCGTGCTTGCAGCCTTTCACTGGCGGCGCTCCTACAGTGGAGTCATCACAACGGCAGGCGTTGTGAATCCACCCAAGGCCGGACCACCGGCCGGAAACAGGAGCTCGACATGCTGCATTACGCCGTGGTTTTCTTCGTCATCGCTCTCATCGCCGCCGTGCTGGGCTTTGGCGGTATTGCCGCCAGCGCCGCCGGCATCGCCAAGTTGCTCTTCGTGATCTTCCTGGTGATGGCGCTCGTCTCCATCGTGGTCGGCCTCGTCCGTCGACGCTGACGACAGGACCCAGCGAAGCACCGAGGCCCCGACGGGTACACCCGTCGGGGCCTCGGTGCTTTCAGGTGCGCGACTCTTCCCGCCACAGTGGCCGCAAGGCCCACAGGCCCAGCACCGGCCCGATCGCCAACCAGGGAATGAGGGCCGCCAGCGTCACGTGCTCGGCCAGCGAAACGAACAGAAGAATGCTGGTGATGGAGATGGCAAAGCCGATGCTGTTCGTGAGCGTGAGCACGCTGCCCACCGCCTGCGGTGGCGCGTTGCGCGCGGTGAGCGTGGAGAACTGCGGCGAGTCGCCCGATACCGTGATGCCCCACAGCACCAGCCAGGCAAAGAAGAGGGTGGCGGGCGCGTCCATGGCCCAAGGCGCGGCCAGGCAACAGGCGCCGCTGACGGCCAGCTGCGTGCCGGCCACCCGCGCACTGCCCAGGTGTTGCGCCACCCAGCCGCCTCCGGCACAGCCGATCGCGCCCGCGCCGAGCACGAGAAACGCCGCCCAGGACAGGTCGCTGCCTTGCAGCCGCGTGGCCAGCACCAGTGGGACCAGCACCCACATCGTGTAGAGCTCCCACATGTGGCCGAAGTAGCCCAGCACCGAGCTGCGCACGCGCGCATCGGTCCACAGCGTGGCCAGTGCACGCCACTGCAGTGTCGCCGCCGTCGGGCGAATGCCCGGCGGGTCTGTCGTGCAGCAGAAGAGCAGAACGCCGCCGGCCGCCGCCAGTGTGGCCACACCGAGCATGAGCGTGGGCCAGGGCAGTGCGCCACCCAGCGCACGCAGCGCGTGTGCACTGGCCGAGCCGAGCACCAGCGCGCCGATCAGCAGGCCCAGCGCGCCGCCCAGACCGCGCGAGTACCACTGCGCCGCGATCTTCATGCCCACCGGATAGATGCCGGCGAGGAAGAAGCCGGTGGCAAAACGCCAGACCAGCAGTGCTGTGTGGTCGCGCACCGTCCACCACGCCCCCACGGTGCAGGCCGCACCGGCCAGCGAGCACACCAGGAACACGGCGCGCGGCGCGAACCGGTCGGCAATGGCCAGCAGCGCGAACACCAGGGTGCCCGTGATGAAGCCGAACTGGAGGGCCGACGTCAGTGTGCCCACCGCGCTGGCCGGCCAGCCCAGTTCGCGCTGGAGGTCGGGCATGACCGCGTTCACCGCAAACCACAACGAGGTGCCCATGAACTGGGCGAGCACCAGCACGGGCAGGACGTGGCGCGGAACGGTGCTCTGCTTCATGCGTTTCTCAGCGCCGAAGTTGCGTGAAGGCCTCGAACTCCCAGCTGCGCATGGCCAGCACCAAGGTGTAGCCCTCCCGGTCCTTCTCGCCGAGCTTCTGGTCCGTCTGGTGCTGCTGGGCAAAGTCCTGTGCCACCCGCTGCAGCCGCTCCAGGAAGGCCGGCGCGAGCGTGCGGCTCACCGAGCCGTGCACCAGCATCACGCCTTCGCCTGCGCCGTCGAACCCACCGGCGAAGTAGTCCAGCAGCGCGTGCTCGCGGAAGTAGTTCATCACCGGGCCATGCGGGCGCCAGCGGAAGGTTTTGGCGAGCTTGAGGCGGTAGCGGTTGAGCGGGCGCAGTTCGATGATGCCGATGCGGTCGAGTTGCGCCAGGTACTTCACGCAATCGGCCTCGCTCAGGCGGTATTGCGCCGTCATCTGTTCCACCGTCCACTGGCTGAGCACGCAGATGGCGACCAGCAGCAGCTTCTTGTCCGCCACCACAGCGCGTTCCTGGTCCTGCGTCATCTCGCGCAGCAGTGGCTGCGTGTCCGCCACGCGGCGCGAGAGCTCCGCGAAATCGAGCCGCAGCGCGCGGCAGATCTCGTCCACGCGCGAGAGCGACATGTCGCCACTGGCCAGCATGCGCTTCACGCTGGACTCCGCCATGCCGATGGCCTGCGCGAGGTCGGCATAGGTCATCTGTGCGGCCTTGAGTTCTTTCTTGAGGGCCAGGACAAGGTCGGCGGTGGTGCTCATGGTCAAACAGGTATCGCAATGCAATACCTCAGGGTTGGATTTTTGCGACTGTATCGGAATGCGATGCTGGGCGGCGCGCGGGCAGCGACATTGCGGTGCACCCCCACTCCCGGAGCCTCCGACATGGCGACCCTTGCCGCCTCATGCATTTCGATCCCGCACCGAACCTGTGTCCCGCCGGCCCTGTTCGCACTGGCGACCCGACCTCCGTGGCGCGCCTTGCGGCAGAATCCGCGGGCCATGGGCGGTGCCCTTGTGCGCTCAGGCCAGTGAATACAACGCAACAGGAGGAGAGAACCGCATGAGCCATTCCACAAACCCCACCGCCGTGGGCCACGTGCCCGCTGCGCCGGGCCATGAAGGTGGCCAGTTCGCGCTGCTGGGCCAGCGCCGTTTCGCGCCCTTTTTCTGGACCCAGTTCCTGGGCGCGGCGAACGACAACCTTTTCAAGTTCGCCTTCACGGTGCTGGTCACCTACCAGCTGCAGGTGGCCTGGTTGCCGCCCACGCTGGCGGGCCTGGTGATCGGGGCGCTCTTCATCCTGCCCTTTCTGCTCTTTTCCGCCACCAGCGGCCAGCTGGCGGACAAGTACGACAAGAAGACCCTCATCGTGTTCGTGAAGCGGCTGGAGATGCTCATCATGGCGCTGGCGGCGTGGGCCTTTTTCAGCGCGAACATTCCGCTGCTGCTGCTCAGCACCTTTCTGATGGGCCTGCATTCCACGCTGTTCGGCCCGGTGAAGTTTGCCTACCTGCCACACCACCTCGGTGAGCGAGAACTCACTGGCGGCAACGGCATGGTGGAGATGGGCACTTTCGTGGCCATCCTGCTGGGCAACCTGGCCGGCGGCCTCATCATCGCCGTGCCCGAGATCGGTGCCCACCACGTCGGCTTCAGCTGCGTGGCGCTGGCGGTGCTGGGCCGCGTGACGGCGCACTACGTGCCCGCCACGCCCGCCACCGACCCCGGCCTGAAGATCAACTGGAACCCGTTCACCGAAACCTGGCGCAACCTCAAGCTCGCGCATGGCAACACGGTGGTGTTCCGCTCGGTGCTCGGCATCAGCTGGATGTGGTTTTTCGGCGCGGTGTTCCTGAGCCAGTTCCCGAGCTTCGCCAAGGAAGTGCTGCACGGCAACGAGCAGGTGGCCTCGCTGCTGCTGATCGTGTTCTCCGTCGGCATCGGCACCGGCTCGCTGCTGTGCGAGGTGCTCTCGCGCCGGCATGTGGAGATCGGCCTCGTGCCGCTGGGGGCTTTCGGCATGAGCGTGTTTTCCATCGACCTGTACTTCGCCTCGCGCGGCCTGCCGCCGGTGGCCAGCCAGGGCGTGGCGCAGTTCATGGCGGTGCCGGGCCACTGGCGCGTGCTGGCCGATCTGACCCTGCTCAGTCTGTTCGCGGGGCTCTACAGCGTGCCCATGTATGCGCTGATCCAGATGCGCAGCCAGCCCACGCACCGCGCGCGCATCATCGCGGCCAACAACATCCTCAACGCCCTGTTCATGATCGCCAGCGCGGTCATCGCCGGGGCCCTGCTCAAGGCAGGCTTCACCATTCCGCAGATGTTCCTGCTGGTGGGCCTGGCCAATGCCGTGGTGGCTTTCTACATCTTCATGCTGGTGCCCGAGTACCTGCTGCGCTTCGTGGCCTGGGTCGCCTCGCGCTGCGTCTATCGCTTCAGGGTGACGGGGGACGCGCACATCCCCACCGACGGCGCGGCGGTGATCGTCTGCAACCACGTGAGCTTCGTCGACGCCGTGCTGCTGATGGCGGCCAGCCCGCGGCCGATCCGCTTTCTCATGGACCACCGCATCTTCCGCATGCCGGTGCTCGGTGGCCTGTTCCGGCTCGCCAAGGCGATTCCTATCGCACCGCAGAAGGACGACCCTGCCGCCTACGAGGCCGCTTTCGATGCCGCCGCCGACGTGCTGCGCGAAGGCGAGCTGCTGGCGATCTTTCCCGAAGGCGGCATCACCGCCGACGGCACGCTGCAGCCCTTCAAGGGTGGGGTGATGAAGATCCTCGAACGCGCCGAGGCCGATGGCCTGCGCGTGCCGGTGATCCCGATGGCGCTGACCAACCTCTGGGGCTCGTTCTTCAGCCGCGTGGAAGTGCGCAACGGCGAGAAGACCGCCATGGTCCGGCCATTCCGGCGCGGGCTGTTCAACCGCGTCGGGCTCAACGTGGGCGAACCCCTGCCGGCCGGTGCCGTGACACCGGAAGGTCTGCACGACCGGGTGGCCCAGCTGCTGCGCTGACGCGCGATGTGATCGGCCATAGGTATCGGAATGCGATACCTTGGCAGCCAATTCACGATACAGGTTGAAGATTCCGGCGCCATTCCGGCGGCCGGCCAGCACCATCGCGGCTCCTCAACAACCCCAAGGGTTTTACATGGCCTCGAACCGATCCCCCCTCATCGTGATGCGCGACACCCGTGCCTGGCAGATCCAGGTGTGGGTCTCGTTCGGTGTCGCCGTCTTTCTCTGCGCGACCGGCCTGGCTTGGCTGCCGGGGCAGTCGCTGGACCGCGCGTTCATGGTGATGGGTTACGTGTTCTGTCTCTCCACCGTGTTCGTGCTGTCCAAGGCGGTGCGCGATGGTCAGAAGGCCGCGCTGAGCGGTGAAGCCGAGACGCCCATGTGGCGCCTGGTGGTCTGGGGTGGTTTCGCCGTGGCCATGGGCCTGACGGGCTGGGGTCTGCTGCGCATGGACATCAACGACACCTACCGCGCCTACCTGGGCGTGAGCTGGCTGTACCTCGTCACCTCCGCGTTCACGCTGGCCAAGACGCTGCGCGACCGCCACGAGGCCGACCTCAGCGAAGCCCATGTGCGCGGCGAGATGGCGGGCCGCCAGCAGGCGCTGCAGGAACGCGCTGCCGCTGCCCACGCCGAATGACCCCCCCGCTGTCCTGTCCTTCCTCTTCTTCTGGAGTCTTTTATGAACACGTACAAATGGAAATCGATGTCGATCGTGGCCAGTCTGTGTCTCGCCCTGGCGGTCGGCAGTACCCCGGCCCGTGCGCAGAGCGAGGCTTCGGCCGCGCTGTCCCTGTTGCCAGTGGCTTCCGTGGTGGGCACCGCCTCGGCGGGCGCCGCGGCGCTCAGCGTGGTGCCGGTGGCGCTGTCCACCGCGGGTGCGGTGCTCATCGTCAAGGCGGTGGAGAGCACTGCGCGGGGCACGGTCTATGTGCTGGAGCGTGCGTCCGACGGTGCCCGCGCCAGCGTGGAAGTGGCCGGCCGCGCGGCCTCGGGTGTGGTGATCGGTGTGGGCACCGTGGTCACGGTGAGTGTGATCGGCACGGGTGTGCTGCTGTCGGCGGCGGGCGAGGTGCTGGCCTTCGTGCCGAACGAGCTGGGCCGAGCCCTGCTGCACAACGAGCGGGTGACGCAATGAGCCGCGTGACACGTCTCGTGTGCGGGCTGGCCGCCGCGCTGTGGCTTGTCACCACGGCGCATGCAGGCCGTTCCTGCGAGCAGAAGCCGCTCACCCCGCGTGCGATCGAACAGGGCATGGCCCTGGCGCAGCGCACCGCGCAGGCGCTGGACGCCGAGCACGCCCGCAGCGGCGCCCGCGTGGTGCTGCTGGCACGCGCCGGGCAGGACCTGAGCAAGTACCAGTTGCGCTACTCGCACCTGGGCTGGGCCTACAAGACCGCCCAGGGCCCCTGGCGCGTGCTGCACAAACTCAACCAGTGCGGCACCGCCACCGGTGACCTCTACCGCCAGGGGCTGGGCGAGTTCTTCCTGGACGACCTGTGGCGCCAGGAAGCGGCCTGGATGGTGCCGGCGCCCGCGTTGCAAGGCCCGATGTTCGATCTGCTGAACGATTCCCGCCGCTCGGTGGCCTTGCACGAACGTTCGTACAACCTCGTGAGCTACGTCTGGGGCCTGCGCTACCAGCAGTCGAACCAGTGGGCCATCGAGACGTTGGCGATGGCCACCGAGCCGGGCGTGGCCACGCGGGAGCAGGCGCAGGCCTGGTTGCGCTTCAAGGGCTACCAGCCCAGCACGCTCAAGCTGGGCGCTTTCACCCGGCTGGGCGCGCGTGCCGGCACGGCCAATGTCGCGTTCGACGACCATCCGAACGAGAAACGTTTCTCGGACCGCATCGAGACCGTGACGGTGGACTCGGTGTTTGAATGGCTTTCGCGCGGCGGGCTGGCCTCTGCGCCGCAGACGCTGGCGCTGTGAGCCGCGCCACTTTCAAGGAGAGAACATGGGCAAGGCATTGCGTTGGTCCGAAAAGTGGTTTCACCGGGGCCTCTGGCTGGTGGCATTCGTGTTCGCCTGGTTCCTGGTGGGGCTGGGCAGCACCGTCGTGGGCGACCTGCCCCAGGTGGAGCAGCAGCGCACACTCGACGACTTCCTCGACCCGCAGCGGGCGCCGCAGGTCCGGCAGTCCATCGAGGCCGCGCAGCGCGCCGCCCGCGAGGCGCAGGACGCGCTGGACCAGGCGCAGCTGCGCCACCAGGCCGCGCAGGCCAACCACCGTGCGGCGCGCGACACTTTCGGCAACTGGCTGAACACGCGGCAGGCCACGCAACGGCCCGAACAGGACCCGGAGCTGATCGAGCGCACGCGCCAGCTCGACAGCTACCGCCAGACCGAGCGCGATGCACTGGCGGCGGTCGAGGTGCAGCAACAGGCCGAACTGAACGCGCGGCAGGCGCAGCAGCGCGCGCAAGACGAGCTCCATCAGATGCAGGAGGACGCGCGCCAGTCCTTCGAATCGGCGGTGCGCGCGCAGGAACTGCGCGTGTTCCTCTACCGGCTGGCGCTCACGCTGCCGCTGCTGGTGGCGGCCGGCTGGCTGTTCGCGAAGCAGCGCAAGAGCACGTACTGGCCGTTCGTGTGGGGCTTCATCTTCTTCGCGCTGTTCGCGTTCTTCGTCGAGCTCGTGCCCTACCTGCCCAGCTACGGTGGCTACGTGCGCTACCTCGTCGGCATCGTGCTCACGGTGATCGGCGGGCGCTACGCGATCCAGGCGCTGCAGCGCTACCTGGAGCGCCAGCAACAGACCGAGGCCTTGCCCGACCGGCAGCGCCGCCAGGAGCTGGACTACGACCTGGCGCAGACGCGCCTGGCCAAGGGCGTGTGCCCGGGGTGTGAACGTGTGCTGGATCTGAAGGACCCGAAGAACGACTTCTGTCCGCACTGCGGCATGGGCCTGCACAACCGCTGCGGCGCCTGCCAGACGCGCAAGAGCGCTTTCGCGCGGTACTGCCATTCGTGCGGCGATCCGGCAGCGCGAACGGTCGCGCCCGATGCACCAGCGGTCTGAGCCGCCATATTTCTGTGCGGCGCAGGAACCAAGTCGCGGGCTCCGTTCTCTACGATCTGCCTTTCGCCAGGAAGGCACACGATTTCCCCATCCGCCGTCGCCCCATGTTCTCCCGCCGCCTGTTCCTCGAATCCACCTCCCTGAGCGCGGTGTCTGCCGCGCTGCTCTCGCTCAGCACCACCGTGCCCGCCCAGGCCAACGGCAAGCCGCAACGCCAGCCGGTGCTGTTCATCGGCCATGGCAGCCCGATGAACGCCATCTCGGACAACCGCTTCACCCGCGAACTGGGCGCGTGGGGCAAGCGGCTGGCCACGCCGCGCGCGATCCTGGTGGTCTCGGCGCACTGGCTCACGAGCGGAGCGACGGGTGTCACAGTCAATGAGGTGCCGCCGACGATCCACGACTTCGGTGGCTTTCCCCGGCAACTGCATGAGATGCAGTACCCCGCCAAGGGCCATCCCCAGCTGGCGCGCGCTGCTGCGAAGCTGATCCGCACCAACCCCAGCGTGCCCACCACGGAATGGGGACTGGATCACGGCACCTGGACGGTGCTGCACCACATGTTCCCGAAGGCCGACGTGCCGGTGTTCCAGGTGTCGATCGATTACGACAAGCCCGCCGCCTTCCATTACGCGCTGGGCCGCGAGCTGCAGGCCTTGCGCGAGCAGGGCGTGCTGATCATCGGCAGCGGCAACATCGTGCACAACCTGCGCGCCACCGACCGCGCAACGCCGGAGCAGGCGGCGGCCAGCCGCCCCTGGGCGCAGGCGTTCGACGACCGCGTCAAGCGCGCGCTGGACCAGCGCGAAGACAAATCGCTGCAGGACTACGTCGGGCTGGACATGTCCGCGCGCATGGCGGTACCCACGCCTGACCATTACTGGCCATTCCTTTACGCGCTGGGCGCCGCCGATGCAGGCCAGGTGCCGAAGCACGTCTTCGAAGCTTTCCACAGCGGCACGCTGAGCATGCGCTGCCTGCAGTTCGGCTAGACGCCGCGTGCCCGATCGGCCTTGAACTTCGCGCGGAAGGCGCTGAAGGTGCCGGCGTCCAGCGCGGCGCGTACCTCGCTCATGAGGTTGAGGTAGTAGTGCAGGTTGTGGATCGTGGTCAGCATCGGGCCGAGCATTTCGCCGCAGCGGTCCAGGTGGTGCAGGTAGGCGCGGCTGAAGCCTTCGCGCCCGCCCTGGTCCCAGCTCACGCCGCTGCTGCCGGCGCAGGCGTGGCAGGTGCAGGTCGTGTCCAGTGGCTGGTGGTCGGTCTTGTGGCGCGCGTTGCGGATCTTGAGGTCGCCGAAGCGGGTGAACAGCGTGCCGTTGCGCGCGTTGCGCGTGGGCATGACGCAGTCGAACATGTCCACCCCGTCGGCCACGCCCTGCACCAGGTCTTCCGGCGTGCCCACGCCCATGAGGTAGCGCGGCTTGTGGGCGGGCAGGCGGTGCGGCGTGTGGGCCATGATCTGGAGCATCTGCTCCTTGGGTTCGCCCACGCTCACGCCGCCAATGGCATAGCCGGGAAAGTCCATCGCCACCAGCGCGTCCAGCGACTCCTGGCGCAGGTGCTCGAACATGCCGCCCTGCACGATGCCGAACAGCGCGTTCGGGTTCTGCAGCCGTGCGAACTCGTCCTGCGAACGCTTCGCCCAGCGCAGGCTCATCTCCATGCTCTTGCGCGCCTCGGCCTCGGTGGTGATGTGACCGTTGGTCTCGTACGGCGTGCACTCGTCGAGCTGCATCACGATGTCGCTGTTGAGGCCGGTCTGGATCTGCATGCTCACCTCGGGCGACATGAACAGCTTGTCGCCGTTGACGGGCGATGCGAAGTGCACGCCTTCCTCGGTGATCTTGCGCATCGCACCCAGGCTCCACACCTGGAAGCCGCCCGAGTCGGTGAGGATGGGCTTGTGCCACTGCTCGAAGGCGTGCAGGCCGCCGAAGCTCTGCATCACCTCGCGGCCCGGGCGCATCCAGAGATGGAAGGTGTTGCCGAGGATGATCTGCGCGCCCATGTCGTGCAGGCTCTGCGGCATCACGCCCTTGACGGTGCCGTAGGTGCCCACGGGCATGAAGATGGGGGTTTGCACCTCGCCGTGGTTGAGCGTGAGACGGCCCCGGCGCGCGTGGCTGTCCGGGTCGTTGATGAGCAGGTCGAACTGGAGCATGGTGTGACTCTTCGGGGTGTCGGTGTTCAGGGTTGTGGCCGCGCGATGACGATCACGCTGCGGTTGCGGTCTTCAACGATCCAGAGGCGGCCGTGGGTGTCGAGCGTGATGCCGGCCGGTGTGCCCAGGGGGCGCACACCCGGTTGGGCCTGCCAGCCGCTCACCAGGTCTTCGCGCGTGCCGGTGGGCTGGCCGTGCGCGTCGAGCCGCCAGGCCACCACGCGGTGGCCGCCGGTGCGGTAGCCGTGCCAGACCGCGAGCAGGCGGCCCGCGAAGGGGCCGGCGCCCGCTGGCGTGGCGAGCAACTGCAGCGGTGCGACATGCGCAGGCCAGGCCGCGTGGGCGGCCACATGGTCGCCGCAGCGCGCGCGGCCCTCGTAGCCGCGCGTGGGCACGGCCTTGCCGCGCTCGTCGCTCACGCAGTACGGCCAGCCATAGGACGCACCGTCCTTCAGTTCGTTGAGTTCCTCGGCGGGCAGTTTGGCGTCGGTGTAGTCGACCGAGTTCTCGGCCTGCCACAGGCGCGTGCGGCCGTCCTGCGCGGTGGTGGTGGCCAGGCCGAGCGAATTGCGCAGGCCGGTGGCCAGCGGCTTGAAGCTCTCCAGGGCAAAGCCGGTGCCACCGAAGCGGGCCACATAGACCGCGGCCCGTGGTCGCTCACCGCCGAGTTCCGGGCAGGGCATGGGCTGCCGCTGGTCGTCGCCCCGGCATGCGTCGGTGGCCGCCCCCACGTTGACCAGCAGGCGGCCGTCCGGCGTGAACACCAGCTCCTTGAGCGGGTGCGCGCCGTCGGCGGGCAGGCCCGTGATCACGTCCTGCCGCTGCACGGCATCGCCCACCGGTGTGCGCCACACGGTGCCGGCTTCGCCGACGTAGATGCGCCCGTCCGGGCCACGCGCCAGGCCGTGGGGGCGGTCCAGGCCACTGGCGAGCACACGCACGCGGCCCGGCTGGCCGTGCGCGACGTCGGTGCGCAGTTCAAGCAGCCGGCCCCGGCGGGGCTCCCAGTTGCCCATGTCGACGATCCAGAACCGCTGCGGTGCCACTTCGAGCAGCCGGCGCGGCATGCGCAGGCCATCGCGTGCGTCCGCCACCAGACCTGCGCACCAGCCCCTGGGCACGCTCAGCGCCACGCCGGGGTGGCCATCGCACTGGCCGTGGGTGGCGTACGGCGGCTCGGCGGCTGGCGATGGGGGCGTTGTCAGCAGGGCGCTCAGGGCGAAGAGAAGGGAACGCATGGCTTGGGCCTCAGGAACGCCGCCGCAGCAGCATCGAATCGCCGTAGCTGAAGAAGCGGTAGCGCTGTGCGATGGCGTGGGCGTACAGCGCGCGGATGGGCTCGTAGCCGGCAAAGGCGCTGACCAGCATCATCAGGGTGGACTGCGGCAGGTGGAAGTTGGTCACCATCGCGTCCACCACGCGGAATCCGAAACCGGGGGTGATGAAGATGTTGGTGTCGCCCTGCGTCTCGCCCGAACGCGCCCAGCTCTCCAGCGTGCGCACGGTGGTGGTGCCGACGGCCACCACGCGCCCGCCGCGTGCGCGGCAATCGGTGATCGCCTGCAGCGTGGCGGGCGGGATGGCGTAGCGCTCGTGGTGCATCACATGGTCTTCGATGCGGCCGGCCTTCATGGGCGCGAAGGTGCCGGCGCCCACATGCAGCGTGACGCTGGCGCGCCGCACGCCACGTGCGTCGAGCGCGGTCAGCACGGCCTCGTCGAAATGGAGCGCGGCGGTGGGGGCGGCCACCGCGCCGGGCACGCGGGCGAAGACGGTCTGGTAGCGGCGCTCGTCATCGGCATCGTCGCCGTGGTCGATGTAGGGCGGCAGCGGCACGTGGCCGTGGCGGGCCATCAGCTCGTAGGGGGTTTCGTCGGCCGGGCCGGACAGGCGGAAGCGGAACAGCTGGCCTTGTTCGTCGGGCCAGCGCCCGAGAAAGACCGCGTCGAAGCCACCGCCCGACAGGCCGCCGGCCATGTGCAGGCGGCCGCCGGGTTGGGGCTTCTTGCTCACGCGCAGGTGGGCGACGACCTCGTGCGCCGTGCCGTCGCTCGCCTCGTGTGGCAGCAGCACGCGTTCGATGAGCATTTCCAGCTGGCCGCCGCTGGCCTTGCGGCCAAACAGGCGGGCCTTGACGACCTGTGTGTCGTTGAAGACCAGCAGGTCGCCCGGGTCCAGCAGGGCAGGGAGGTCGCGGAAGACACGGTCCACCGGAACATCGCCGGTGCCATCGAGCAGGCGCGAGGCACTGCGCTCGGGGGCCGGGTGCTGGGCGATCAGCTCCGTGGGCAGGTGGAAATCGAAATCGGCGACGGTGAACGCGCGGGGCGTCGGGGGGGCAGGCAGGGCGGACATGCGCTTGAGGGCCGGACAGGCCCGTTCCAAAACACGGTCCGCTATTCTGGCAGAGCGGGCAATCGGTCCAGGCAGTCGAACAGGCGCTCGTTGTCGATGAGCTGGATCAGCGGGTGGTCGCCCTCCGGCTTGATCAGGTGTGTCACCAGTGCGGGGCGGTCTGCCATCAGCACGGGCGAGGGCACGATCTGGGTGTCGGCGAACTCGGGCACGGCGTGCAGCGCGTCCACCAGCAGGCCCACCTGGCGCTGGCCGCGCTGAATCACGACGATCTCGCCATCGGTGTCGTCGGCGGTGCGCAGTTCGGCGCCCAGCAGCCGGCCCAGGTCGTAGACCCACACCGAGCGTTCGATGGTCAGCCCGGCCTGGGGGACCAGCAGGCCGACGCGGCCCTGCGCGTCGCCAGTGCTGCGGCTCGAGAGCTTCTGTGCCGGCACCGCTTCGGCCACGTTGGCGGCGGGCAGGCCAAGGATGTGCGGCCCGCACCAGACGGTGGCCACCATGCGCAGCGGCTCGTCGCCCGGGTGGGAGGAGGGGGACGGCTGGTAGGTGCTGCGCGTGGCCATGGCCTGGCTCTGCACCTCGCCCAGCGGAATGCACACGACGGCGAGCACGTCTTCCACGTAGCCGTCGCTGGTCTTGAACTCGCGGTAGCCCGCGTTGGCGGCAATCGCCATCACCACGTACTGCCCTTCGTGCTCCAGCACGCGCGCCAGGCTCTCGCCGCTGCCCAGCGCCAGGGCCTCCCCGGGCAGATTCAGGGCGGTACCGGTCGGCAGTGCCGCGTCGGTGGCGGAGAGGACGCGGCCCTGGCGATCGACGAAATGGGCGGTGGTGGGCGCATCGGGTGCCAGGCAACCCTGGAGCATGGCCAGCAGTTCGCGCTCGGTCTCGAACACGATGCCGATGCCACCGACAACCTGCGTGCCGTCGTCCGGATGGCGGATCGCCGCGTGGTAGACGTAGGTGGGCGCGTCGCCGCCCAGGGCAGAGGGCGCGAATTCGCTGACGGTGTAGGCCTGGTCGTTGTCGAGCGCCTTCACGCGCCGCAGCGTGGCGCCATCGACCTGCGTGTTCGCGGCGACGAAGCGCGGCAGCGCATGGCGCGAGGCGGCGATGACCTGGCCCTGCGCGTCGTACACGCAGATCGTGCTGTAGACGGTGTAGAGGCCGTTGATGACGTCGAGGATGCGGGTGATCGCGTCCACATCGGGCACCGGGCTGGCCAGCGCCGCGCGGATCTCGGGTGTCAGCGCCCACCACCGGCAGTCGTTGGCGCGCTCGTAGAGGTTGCGATCGAGCAGGTCCACCAGCAGCTGGGCGGTGGATTCGGCGTCGTCCAGCCGCGACTGCAGCACGGTTTCATACAGGTCGCTGATGGACTGCGAGAAGACTTCGTTGCTGCGGGTGCCGGTTTCGCTGATCTGGTCCAGGATGGCCTTGAGCTGCTGCTGGCCCTCGCGCCGCTCGGAGGTGATGACCTGGCCGTTCCACACCACGCGCTGGATCGTCTCGGTGGCGGTCATGACTTCGTACAGCGGCGGGCTGAAGCGGCGTGCGTGGGTCAGCAGGCCGGCGGCGGTGGTCGGGTTCAGCGAGGCCAGTGTCTGGCGCGGTGGCGCGGAGAACGCCATGGACAGCGGCACCATCACCTGGCCCTGCCAGCCGCGCGGGCCCGGGTAGCCCTGGTAGCCCTCGGCCTGGCAGGTCTGCACCAGGTACTCGCGGCCCTCGTGGATGAACACCTGCGGCAGGCCCTGCGGGTTGGCCGGTACCGTCGTGCCCACGGCGATCCAGCGTTCGTCGGCGCTGGCGATCACGCGCCGGTCTTCGTCCAGCAGCAGCATGTTGATGCGGCCCTCCCGATCGCGGTGCGAGCGGAAGATGCTCGCCATCTCGCGCTCGAAGTCGAAGCACAGGCAGAGCAGGCCCACCACCGCGCCGGTGTCGGGATGGTGCATGCGGCGCGAATAGATCAGCGCCTGCGAGTAGCCCGGTCGCAGGTCCGTGGCGCGGAAGGTCTCCACGTACTGGCCGGTGTCCAGCGTGGCCTGGATCAGCGGATCGGTGCTGCCCTCGACCGGCGCGTCCGGGTCGAGCTGCACCAGCACGTTGCCCTGGGTGTCCAGCAGCATGATCTCGTTGTAGACCGTGTACTTGTTGCGGTAGTCGTGCAGCCGCTGACGGATCATGTCCGGCTCACCCTCCAGGCCAGCGACGAAGGCGCAGAGTTCGCGGTCGGTCGCCAGGAAGCCCACGTCCGCGGTGCGCTCGTAAAGGTTGCGCACCACGATGTCGATCACGAAGCGCGCCTTGGTGCCGATCGCCGTCAGCACGTTTCCCGCCTTTTCCTCGATCAGGCTGCGCACCAGCTCGCGCTCCAGCCGGTTGAAGCCGGCCTGGGTGGCGCTCATGATCGGCAGGATGCTCTGGGCTTCCAGCGGGCAGTTGAGCTTGGCCGAGGACTCGACCATGCGCCACATCAGGCCGAGTTCGCGCAGGGACTGCTCGCAACGGGCCACGTCGCGCATGTAGGGAAGGAAGCTGTCGGCGTGCAGGTGGTGGGGCATACCAAAATTCATAGCAAGCCGTGTGCCACCCGCAGGACGGTTCCGTGCCGTGGTTCACAATCGCCGCATGCCCGAAGCCCAGCCCGATCGCAAGCCGCTTTCTGCCCCGCAGAAAGCCCTGCAGAAGCTCGGGCTGGTGCGCGACATCGACCTGGCCCTTCACCTGCCGCTGCGCTACGAGGACGAGACCCGCATCGTGACGCTGCGCGGCGCGCGCGACGGCCAGCTGGCGCAGATCGAGGGCACGGTCACGCACAGCGAGATCAGCTTTCGCCCGCGCCGCCAGCTGCTGGTGACGCTGGACGACGGCACCGACACCTGCACCCTGCGCTTCTTCACCTTCTATCCAGCGCACCAGAAGGCGCTGGCGGTGGGTGCCCGGGTGCGTGTGCGGGGCGAGCTGCGCGGCGGTTTCCTGGGCTGGACCATGGTGCATCCCGCCTTCCACGCGGCCGGTGGCGAACTCCCGGACGCGCTCACACCGGTCTACCCCACCAGCGCGCAGCTCCCCCAGGCCTACATCCGCAAGGCCGTGGCCAGTGGCCTCAAGCGCGCGGACCTGAGTGAAACCCTGCCGCCGGCCCTGCTGGGAGGGCTTCAGACGGTGGTGCGCGGTACCTGGACCTTGCGCGACGCCCTGCAGTACCTGCACCACCCGGGGCCGGACGTGTCGCTCGACGCCCTGGAGGACCGCAGCCACCCGGCCTGGCAGCGCCTCAAGGCCGAGGAACTGCTGGCACAGCAACTCTCCCAGTTCACTGCCCGGCAGGAGCGCGCCGCGCTGAGCGCCCCCGCCCTGCGGCTGTTGCCCGGTGGCCTGCACGAGCAGTTGCTCGCCGCCTTGCCGTTCGCACTCACCGCCGCGCAGCGCCGCGTGGGCGAGGAGATTGCGCGTGACCTCATGCGCCAGCTGCCCATGCACCGCCTGCTGCAAGGCGATGTGGGGTCGGGCAAGACGGTGGTGGCTGCACTGGCCGCGGCCATCGCCATCGACGCGGGCTGGCAGTGTGCCCTGATGGCGCCCACCGAGATCCTGGCCGAACAGCATTTCGCCAAGCTCATCGGCTGGCTGGAGCCACTGCTGGCCCCGCTGGGCAAGCGAGTGGCCTGGCTGACCGGCAGTCAGAAGAAGAAGCAGCGCACCGAGATGCTCGCGCTCATCGCCAGCGGCGAGGCCGCGCTGGTGGTGGGCACGCACGCCGTGATCCAGGACCAGGTGCAGTTCAGGAACCTGGCGCTGGCGATCATCGACGAGCAACACCGCTTCGGCGTGGCGCAACGGCTGGCCTTGCGCAGCAAGATGGGCCCCGACATGCCCGACGGCGAGCCCCACCTTCTGATGATGACCGCCACGCCCATCCCGCGCACGCTGGCCATGAGCTACTACGCCGACCTCGACGTCTCCACCATCGACCAGCTGCCGCCCGGGCGCACGCCCATCGTCACCAAGGTGGTGGCCGACAGCCGCCGTGCCGAAGTGATCGAGCGCATCCGTGGCCAGCTGGCGGAGGGCCGTCAGGTGTACTGGGTCTGCCCTCTGATCGAGGAGAGCGAGGCGATCGACCTCTCGAACGCGACCGCCACGCATGCGGAGCTGTCGCAGGCCTTGCCGGGCGTGCTCGTCGGGCTGCTGCATTCGCGCATGCCGGTGGCGGAGAAAAAGGCGGTGATGTCGCTCTTCACCGGGGGGCAGATGGGCGTGCTGGTGTCCACCACGGTGATCGAGGTGGGCGTGGACGTGCCCAACGCTTCGCTGATGGTGATCGAGCACGCCGAGCGATTCGGCCTCTCGCAGTTGCACCAGTTGCGCGGCCGCGTGGGGCGCGGCGCGGCGGCCTCGGCCTGCGTGCTGATGTACACCCCCCCGGACGGCGGCCGGCTCGGCGAGACCGCGCGTGAGCGCCTGAGGGCCATGGCCGACACCAGCGACGGGTTCGAGATCGCGCGCCGCGACCTGGAGATCCGCGGTCCGGGCGAATTCCTGGGGGCGCGGCAGTCCGGTGCGCCGCTGCTGCGTTTCGCAGACCTGACCACCGACACGCACCTGCTCGACTGGGCCCGCGAGGCGGCGCCCGTGATGCTGGCGCAATACCCCGCACAGGCGGAAAGGCACATCGCGCGCTGGCTGGGTGGCAAGGCGGAATACCTGAAAGCCTGAGCGTCTGGCTGAGGCGCAAGGCAGGCTTGCGGCCGCGAGCGCAAAATAGCCCCCATGACGCTGACCGAACTCAAGTACATCGTCGCGGTGGCGCGCGAGCGGCATTTTGGCAAGGCTGCCGAGGCCTGCTTCGTGTCCCAGCCCACGCTGTCGGTGGCCATCAAGAAGCTCGAAGAGGAGCTGGAACTCAAGATCTTCGAGCGCAACGCGACCGAGATCGCCGTGACGCCGCTGGGGGAAGAGATCGTGCGGCAGGCGCAGACCGTGCTCGAACAGGCGGCCGCCATCAAGGAGATCGCCAAGCGCGGCAAGGACCCGCTGGCCGGCCCGCTGCGGCTGGGCGTGATCTACACCATCGGCCCCTACCTGCTGCCCGACCTGGTGCGCCACGTCATCGACCGCACGCCGCAGATGCCGCTGATGCTGCTGGAGAACTTCACCGTCAAGCTGCTGGAGCAACTGCGACTGGGCGAGATCGACTGCGCCATCCTGGCCGAGCCTTTCCCTGACACCAACCTGGCGATTGCGCCGCTGTACGACGAGCCTTTCCTGGCCGCGGTGCCGCACACGCACCCGCTGGCGAAACAGGACCACATCACCAGCGAGGAGCTCAAGCGCGAGACCATGCTGCTGCTGGGGACGGGCCATTGCTTCCGCGACCATGTGCTCGAAGTCTGCCCCGAATTCGCCCGCTTCTCGAACGACACCGAGGGCATCCGCAAGAGCTTCGAGGGCTCGTCGCTGGAGACGATCAAGCACATGGTGGCCGCCGGCATGGGCGTGACGCTGGTGCCGCGCCTGTCGGTGCCGTCTTCCGCGCTGGAGGGGTCGGCCACGCCGGGGCAGGATTTCGGCGACTCGTCCTACGTGCGCTACCTGCCCTTCAAGGGTGAGGCACCCACGCGTCGCGTGGTGCTGGCCTGGCGGCGCAGCTTCACCCGCTACGAAGCCATTGCCGAGTTGCGCAACGCCATTTATGCCTGCGAGTTGCCCGGCGTCAGACGCCTGTCCTGACGCCGGACCTACACTCATCCGTCCCCCCTTTCTTTCATCAGACCAAGGAGCACTTCATGGCCAAGTCCACCGCCAAAACCGCCGCGCCCGTCATCAACATCGGCATTGCCGAGAAAGACCGAGCCGCCATCGCCAAAGGGCTGTCCCAGCTGCTGGCCGATACCTATACGCTGTACCTGACGACGCACAACTTCCACTGGAACGTGACGGGCCCGATGTTCAACTCGCTGCACGCGATGTTCATGGCCCAGTACACCGAGCTGTGGAACGCCGTCGACCCGGTGGCCGAGCGCATCCGTTCGCTGGGCCACGCCGCTCCCGGCAGCTACGCGCAGTTCGGCAAGCTCAGCTCGGTGCCCGACGCACCCGCGACCCCGCCCAAGGCCATGGAGATGGTGCGCATCCTGGTGCAAGGCCACGAGGCCGTGGCACGCACGGCGCGCCAGCTGTTCCCCGTGGTGGACAAGGCCGGCGACGAACCCACGGCCGACCTGCTGACCCAGCGCCTGACGGTGCATGAGCAGACCGCGTGGATGCTGCGTTCCATTCTCGAGGACTGACCACCCGCCATGGTTGCCGCCACGTCGCCCGCGCCGTCCCGCCTCGCGCTGTACCTTGACCTGATCCGCTGGAACCGGCCTGCCGGCTGGCTGCTGCTGCTCTGGCCGTCGCTGGCTGCGCTGTGGGTGGCGGCGGGCGGCTTTCCCGGATGGCACCTGCTGGCGGTGTTCGTACTGGGCACCATCCTCATGCGCAGCGCCGGCTGTTGCGTGAACGATGTGGCGGACCGCGACTTCGACCGCCATGTCAAGCGCACGGCGCAACGGCCGGTCACCTCGGGCAGGGTGTCGACGCGCGAAGCCCTGATGGTGGGTGCGGTGCTCGCGCTGGCGGCGTTCCTGCTGGTGCTCACGACCAACCTGCTCACGGTGCTGATGTCGTTCGCGGCGCTGGCGATCACGCTGGCCTATCCCTATGCGAAGCGCCACGTGTCCATGCCGCAGGCGGTGCTGGGGGTGGCCTTTAGTTTTGGCGTTCCGATGGCGTTTGCCGCCGTGCAGGGGCAGGTGCCCGTGCTGGCCTGGGTGTTGTTGATCGGCAACCTGTTCTGGGTGCTGGCCTATG
This sequence comes from Hydrogenophaga laconesensis, assembly GCF_031457235.1. Taxonomy (NCBI): domain Bacteria; kingdom Pseudomonadati; phylum Pseudomonadota; class Betaproteobacteria; order Burkholderiales; family Comamonadaceae; genus Hydrogenophaga; species Hydrogenophaga laconesensis. Next base: position 222,167 of record NZ_JAVDWE010000002.1, on the reverse strand, counting down.
ACACCGAGTACGCGATGGTCGACCGCGACGACGACCTGAAGATCGGCATGAAGACCTCGGCCATCACACTGGGCCGTGCGGACGTACCCGCCGTCACGGCGTTCTATGTCCTGTACCTTGCCATCTGGAGCCGGGCGCTCTGGCCCATGGTGGACCACAGGCTCTGGGCGGTGATGCTGCTGGTGGCGCTGGTCCAGGTCGGCTGGCACTACACCTTGATCAAGGACCGCACGCGTGAAGGTTGCTTCAAGGCGTTTCGCCTCAACCACTGGTTGGGGTTCACGGTGTTTGCCGGGGTCGTGATCGGGCTGGTCTGAGCGCGCGGCATTTCGTTCGCTGGACGCCATGCGCCCGTGAGCCCGCCCGACCGCAACGCGCCACGGGTACCATTCCACCACCATGAACATCATCATTTTGGGTGCCGGCCGCGTGGGCGAAAGCGTTGCGGAGAGCCTGGTCTCCGAGCAGAACGACATCACCGTGATCGACATGGACCCGGCCCGCCTGCGCGTGCTGGAAGAGCGGCTGGACCTGCGCGGGGTGGTGGGCAACGGCATCCAGCCGTCGGTGCTGGGGGAAGCCGGCGCCAAGGACGCGGACATGGTCATCGCCTGCGCCGCCACCGATGAAACCAACCTCGTGGTCTGCAATGTCGCCCACGACGTCTTCAACGTTCCCACCACCATCGCCCGCCTGCGATCCCCCGAGTTCACCGAGGGCGAAGAGGAAACCCAGCTCGCGCGCACCAGCTTCTCGGTCAGCCACGTGCTCTGTCCCGAAGAGTCCGTGATGCGCTACATCCACCAGCTCATCAGCTATCCCGAAGCCCTGCAGGTGCTCGAGTTCGCCGATGGCCGCGCCAGCCTGATCGCGGTGCGCGCCACCCACGGCGGCGCGCTGGTGGGCCACACCATTGGCGAGATACGTGAGCGCTTTCCCCACGCCGAGATGCGCGTGGTCGCGCTGTACCGGCTTGATACCGAGATGGAAGCCAGCGCCCGCACGCGCATCCTGGCCGGCGATGAAGTTTTTGTGCTGGCTGACACACGAAAAATCCGCTATGTGCTGGGAGCGGTACACAACATCGACAAACCTGTTCAGCGTGTGATGATTGCGGGGGGAGGGAAGGTCGGTTTGCGATTGGCGCGCAGCCTGGTGGGGCAGTGCGAGGTCAAGATTCTCGAGCGCGACAAGAAGCGCTGTGAGTATCTCGCCAGCCAGCTGCCTTCCCGCATCCTCGTTCTGCAAGGTGATGGGGCTGACGAAGACTTGCTGGAAGAGGAAAACGTGGGCGAAATGGACATGTTTCTCGCGCTCACCAGTGACGATGAAGACAACATCATGTCAGCCATGCTGGCCAAGCGGCTGGGGGCAAGGCGCGTGCTGTCCCTCATCAACCGACGCGCCTACGCCGACATGATGCAAGGCGGTACGATCGACATCGCGATTTCTCCGTCACAAACCGTCATCGGCGAACTGCTCACCCACCTGCGACGTGGCGACGTGGCGGTGGTACACAGTTTGCGGCGGGGGGCGGCCGAGGCCATTGAAGGTATTGCCCGTGGAGACGTAAAAACCAGCAAGCTGGTGGGCCGTCGCGTCGAGGAGGTGAGATTGCCCTCCGGTGCTCGCATAGGGGCGATCGTTCGAGGGGAGGGCCGGAATTCGGAGGTCCTCATGCCGCATCATGATGTGCTCATCGAGGATGGGGACCACGTCATCATTTTCATACCGAACAAGCGACTGGTTCGAGAGGTCGAAAAACTGTTTCAGGTCAGTGCGACTTTCTTTGGGTGACGCACCACACGCTGGTTCAAATGCAGTCCATCTGGCTTCCCGTCCTCTCCGTTTTTTCGCGCGTCCTGCTCGCGTTCTCTCCGGCTTTTCTTGTTCCTCTGGCCTGGGCATGGTTTCACGACACAAACCACCATGTCGTCACGTGGGCACTTGGTTTCGCCGCAGCGGTGCTCAGCGGTTGGGGGCTATGGCTGATGACTCGACACCACCGTCGCGAACTGTTGCCGCGTGACGGGTTCCTGCTGGTGAATCTGGTCTGGGTGGTGTTACCTGCCTATGCCGCCGCACCGCTGTACTACACGGTGCCCGACCTGAGCCTGAGCAAAGCCTATTTTGAAGCGATGAGCGCGCTCACGGCCACTGGAGCGACTGCCATTTTGGGGCTGGATCAGCTCCCTGTCTCGATCAACGTCTGGCGTTGTTTTCTGCAGCTCGTCGGTGGCCTCGGCATCATGCTGCTGGTGGTGGCCATATTGCCCTTGCTTGGCCTGGGTGGCATGCAACTCTACCGGGCGGAGACGCCCGGCCCCATGAAGGACACCAAATTCACCCCGCGCATTGCAGAAACCGCCAGGGGCCTCTGGGGGGTTTATGCAGTGTTCTCGGTCGCCTGCATGTTGTCCTATCGATGGGCCGGCATGGGCTGGGCCGACGCCTTCATGCACATGTGCACCACCATGGGGTTGGGGGGGTTCTCGCCCTATGACGCCAGCCTGGGGCAGTTCGATTCCGAGCGTATCGAGTGGGTTTCGACTGTATTCATGACCATGGCGGGCATCAGCTTCCTGCGCTACTTCGTGATGCTGCGGCGGCGCTCCCTGCGCCCCATCACGGGAGATCGCGAGATCCGGACCTATCTGGCGGTCCTGGCCGCGTCCATCGTGCTGGTCACGTTGCTGTTGCTGGCGAACCGCGTCTATGCGGACTTTCCGACGGCATTGCGCATGGCGGCGTTTCATGTGGTGTCGCTGGCCACCACCACGGGCTACGCGTCTGCAGACTACGCGCAGTGGCCCGTTTTTGCGCCTGTACTGATGATGTTCCTGGGCTGCTTTGCCTCTTGTGCGGGGTCGACGGGAGGGGGGATCAAGATGGTCCGCATGGTCCTGCTGGTCAAGCAGGCCCGCCGTGAGTTGGTGCGCATCATTCATCCCCGCGTGGTCAATCCCGTCACGCTCGCTGGCGGTGTTGTGCCGCCGCAGGTGATGAATGCCGTGCTGGGTTACATGCTGATTTACGGCGCGGCCACCGTGGGACTCACCATGCTCCTGCTGCTGACCGGGCTGGATATCGTTACGGCGTTTTCGGCCGTCATTGCCACTGTCAACAACATTGGCCCCGGCCTGGGCCTCGTCGGCCCGGATAGCAACTTCGGCGTGCTCAATGATGGCCAGATCTGGGTGCTGAGTTTTGCCATGTTGCTGGGCCGCCTTGAACTGCTGACGGTGCTGGTTCTTTTCACGGGGCCTTTCTGGCGAAAGTAGGCCCATTCGTTGCCAGTGCGCTCAACCGCGTGCCGGAATTTTCAGGCCCCGTTGCACGGCGGGGCGCTGCTCGAAGGCATTCAGCACGCGCTTGAGATTCGGGAAATCCTCGAAGCCGACGATCTCGCCCGCGCCGTAGAAACCGACCAGGTTGCGCACCCAGGGCCAGGTGGCGATGTCGGCGATGGTGTAGGCGTCGCCCATGAGCCAGGCGCGGCCTTCCAGGCGCTGGTTCAGCACGTTCAGCAGGCGCTTGCTTTCATTCACGTAGCGGTCGCGCGGGCGCTTGTCCTCGAAATCCTTGCCGGCGAATTTGTGGAAGAAGCCGAGCTGGCCGAACATCGGTCCGACGCCGCCCATCTGGAACATCAGCCACTGCAGGGTTTCGTATTTCCCGGCCACACCTTCGGGCAGGAAGCGGCCTGTCTTGCCGGCCAGGTAGACCAGGATGGCGCCCGACTCCCACAGCGCCAGCGGCTGGCCGTCCGGTCCGTTCGGGTCGAGGATGGCGGGAATCTTGTTGTTCGGGTTGAGCGACAGGAAGGCCGACGACATCTGATCGTTGGTGTCGAAGCTCACCAGGTGGGGCTCGTAAGGCAGGCCGGTTTCCTCCAGCATGATCGAGACCTTCACCCCATTGGGCGTGGGCAGCGAATAGAGCTGCAGGCGGTCGGGGTGGGTGGCGGGCCACTTCTGGGTGATAGGGAAGGTGTCGAGGAGGCTCATGGACGGTCCTTGAATTCGGGGCGGAAGCAGGCATTGGAACACTGGCGCGCCATGTCCCCACCCTTGCAAGGGAATCGATAATCGCTCCGTCATGCCGATGCCCAAAGACCCCTGCCCCTGCGGCCGTGCGCCGGATTTCTCGGCCTGCTGCGGCCGCTATCTCGGCACCGGTCTGCCTGCGCCCGATGCCGAGTCGCTCATGCGGTCGCGCTACACCGCCTTCGTGCGCGGCGACGTGGCGCACCTGCTGGCCACCTGGCATGCGAGTCACCGGCCCGAGTCGCTGGAGCTCGACGCGGGCGTGAAGTGGCTGGGGTTGGACGTCAAGTGTCACCGCCCCATCGACGCCGACCACGCCGAGGTGGAGTTCGTGGCGCGCTCGCGCGTGCAGGGCCGTGGTCAGCGCCTGCACGAGCGCAGCCGCTTCGTGCGGGAAAATGGCCACTGGTTCTATGTCGATGGAGAAATCAAGTGATCCCCCGAACGAAGCAGCAACCACCGGAAGCACCCAGGGTCGGGCTTCGCCGGCCCGAGGTGTCGCCCCTCTCGAGGGGGGAAGCGCCGAAGGCGACGCAGGGGGTGCTCCATGTTTGACGCGGTTCTGTTTGATTGCGACGGCGTGCTCGTGGACAGCGAGCCCATCACCAACGGTGTGTTGCGCGAGGTGCTCAACGAGAGCGGCTGGGCCCTCACGCAGGCCGAGTGCATGCAGATCTTCATCGGCAAGGCGGTGCGCGACGAGCGCGCCCGCATCGAGGCGGAGACCGGCAAGCCCTTCACCGAGGCCTGGCTGAAGGCCTTCTACGAACGCCGCAATGCGCGCCTGCTGGCCGAACTCAAGGCGATGCAAGGCGCAGTCGACGCCGTGTCCGTGGTGCATCGGCAGGTGGCTGGCCGCATCGCCTGTGCCTCGGGCGCCGACCGGGCCAAGGTGGTGATGCAACTGGACATGGTGGGCCTGCTGCCTTATTTCGGCGAGCGCGTGTTCAGCGGGCATGACCTGCCGCGCTCCAAACCCGCGCCCGACGTCTACCTCGCTGCCGCCGCCCATCTGGGGGTGGACCCGGCGCGCTGCCTGGTGGTGGAGGACACCGCCACCGGTGCCCAGGCGGGTCTGGCTGCCGGCGCCACCGTGTGGGGCTACTGCCCCGAAGGCCATGGGCGCGCCTTCGACGGCATGCCGGTGGCGCGCGTGTTCCACCACATGGACGAATTACGGAGCCTGTTCGCTGCGCCACTCGCCGGGTGACTGTCCGGTCCATCCGCGGAACGCGCGGATGAAGCTCTTCTCGTTCTGGAACCCGCAGGCCTGTGCCACCTGCTTGATCGGTCGGCGTGTGCGCAGCAGCAACTCCGTGGCACGCTGGCGGCGCACCTCGTCCTTGAGCGCCTGCAGCGAGGCGCCTTCGTCTTTGAGTTGCCGGTGCAGGGTGCGTGCCGACACGTTCAGCAGCGCGGCCAGGTCGTTGGCGTTGTGCGCATCCAGCGGCTGCGTGGCCAGCACCTGGCGCACGCGCTGCACCAGCAGACGGTCGCGCCGGTAGGAGCGCACCGTGAGGGGAAGGGCGCGCTGCAACAGCTGGTTCATGGCCGTCTCGTCGCGCCGCATCGGCAGGGCGAGGTAGCGCGCATCGAAAGCGATGGCCGCCTCGTCCGCGCCGAACGTGGCCGGACCGTCGAACAGCACGCGGTAGGCGTCCACATGCGGAGGCGGGGCGTAAGGGAATTGCGCGCCCTGCAGCGGGATGCGCGAATCGACGTACCAGCTCGCCAGCCCATGGATGTTGCGCAGCACCGAGACCACGCAGAACTCGGTGAGTGGGCCGGGCTGGCGGTGTGGTCGCATCACCAGGCGCGCGCGGTCGGCCACGGTCTCCAGCGACAGCGCGACGTCGTTGGTGATCAGCCCGTGGTGGCGGCACCAGCGTTTGAGCGCCACGCCCAGCGTGGGCGCAGGAAGCGAGGCGCGCGCCAGCATGCCGTAGCTGCCCCAGGGCAGTGGCCGCGTGAAGCAGCCCAGACCCTCGTCATCGAGTTCCCGCATGGCGGCATCCGACACCGCTTCCATCTGCGCGGCGGTGATGCGGGAAGAGGGTTGATCAACTTCGTGTGGCTGGATTTGTGCCACTTCCAGCGCCCGCTCCGGGCTCAGCCCCCGGGTGCGGTACGCCGCCACCATGGCGCGAACGAATGCCATGGGAGTGACGGCTGGACCTGCCCGAAGCTGGGACGGGTCGAGCGCTGGCATCAAGGTGGTTTCTCGCATGCGACAGTGTGATTGTGATTGGCGCTATTTGCAACCTGCATGACGGTGGCTCGCGCGCGGCCCTGTCTATCCTCCACAATGCCCCGAAACACCACAACGGATGCCGACATGCCGATCCTGGAGACACAACTCAACGCCCGTTCCGCCGACTTCCAGGCCAACGCCCAGGCCATGCAGGTGGTGGTCGACGACCTCAAGGCGCAGATCGCGAAGGTGGCGCTCGGTGGTGGCGAAGCGGCCCGTGCCAAGCACACCGCGCGCGGCAAGCTGCTGCCGCGCGACCGCGTGCAGATGCTGCTGGACCCGGGCACGCCCTTCCTCGAGCTCAGCCCGCTGGCGGCGTTGAACATGTACCCCGATCGCGACGGCACCGACAGCGCGCCTTGCGCCGGTGTGATCGCGGGCATCGGTCGCGTGAGCGGCGTCGACTGCCTGATCGTCTGCAACGACGCCACGGTGAAGGGCGGCACCTACTACCCCATGACGGTGAAGAAACACCTGCGGGCGCAGGAGGTGGCGATGCAGAACAACCTCACCTGCATCTACCTCGTGGACTCGGGTGGCGCGAACCTGCCGAACCAGGACGACGTGTTCCCCGACCGCGAGCACTTCGGCCGCATCTTCTACAACCAGGCCAACATGAGCGCGAACGGCATCGCGCAGATCGCGGTTGTCATGGGCTCCTGCACCGCCGGCGGCGCCTACGTGCCCGCGATGAGCGATGAAACCATCATCGTCAAGAACCAGGGCACCATCTTCCTGGGCGGTCCGCCGCTGGTGAAGGCGGCCATCGGCGAGATCGTGAGCGCGGAAGACCTGGGTGGTGGCGACGTGCACACGCGCCTCTCCGGCGTGGCGGACCACCTCGCGCAGAACGACGCGCACGCGCTTGCCCTGGCACGTCAGGCGGTGGCCACGCTCAACCGTCGCAAGGTCGCCACGCAGGCGCTGCGCGAACCGCGCGCGCCGCTGTACGACGCGAAGGAGATCTATGGCGTGATCCCGGTCGACACGCGCAAACCTTACGACGTTCGGGAAATCATCGCCCGCATCGTCGACGGCAGCGAGTTCCACGAGTTCAAGGCGCGCTACGGTGCCACGCTCGTCTGCGGTTTCGCCCACATCGAGGGCATGCCGATCGGCATCGTCGCCAACAACGGCGTGCTGTTCTCCGAGAGCGCGCAGAAGGGTGCGCACTTCATCGAGCTGTGCTGCCAGCGCAAGGTGCCGCTGCTGTTCCTGCAGAACATCACAGGCTTCATGGTCGGCCGCAAGTACGAGAGCGAAGGCATCGCGCGCCACGGCGCCAAGATGGTCACGGCCGTGGCCACCGCGCAGGTGCCCAAGTTCACCATCATCATCGGCGGCAGCTACGGCGCCGGCAATTACGGCATGTGCGGCCGCGCCTACAGCCCGCGCTTCCTCTGGATGTGGCCCAATGCGCGCATCAGCGTGATGGGAGGCGAGCAGGCCGCCAGCGTGCTGGCCACCGTGCGGCGCGACGGCATCGAGGCCAAGGGCGGCAGCTGGAGCGCCGAGGAAGAGGCGAAGTTCAAGCAGCCGCTGCTCGACCAGTTCGCACACCAGTCGCACCCGTACTACGCGAGCGCTCGCCTGTGGGACGACGGCGTGATCGACCCGGCGGACACACGCCGCGTGCTGGGTCTGGCGCTCTCCGCCACGCTCAACACGCCGATCGGAGAGCCGAAGTTCGGCGTCTTCCGGATGTAGCAATCGACACCCTCGCGTCGCCTTCGGCGCCACCCCCTCGAGGGGCAACGCCAGCGGCCCGGCAAAGCCGGTTCCGCGGCGTTTCTGGAACAGACACTGCGCGCCGGGAAAGGCACTGGAGACAAGATGAACACCACGATCTACGACAACCCCGACCACGAACTGCTGCGCGACCAGGTCGCGCGTTTCCTGGAGCGCGAGGTGGAGCCGCACGCCGCCGCGTGGGAAGAGGCCGGCATGGTGCCGCGCGATGTGCTGCGCCGCATGGGCCAGGCCGGCCTGCTCGGGCTGATGTTCGAGGGCGAACACGGCGGCGGCGACGCCGACGCGCTCACCAACCTGGTGTTCGCTGAAGCGCTCTCCCAATCCACGTTCGCCGGCTTCATCATCACCGTGCTCGTGCACACCGACATGGCCGGCCCGCACCTGCACCACGCGGGCAACGCGGCGCAGAAGGCGAAGTACCTGAAGAAGGTCACGGCGGGCGAGATGATCACCGCGGTCGGCATCACCGAACCCGGCGCCGGCTCCGACGTGGCGGGCATCCGCACCACGGCGCGCAAGGACGGCAATGAATGGGTGCTCAATGGCACCAAGATGTTCATCACCAACGGCGTGCACGCCGACCTGTATTTCGTCGCCGCCAAGACCGGCAGTGCGCGGCACGACATGACGATGTTCATCGTCGAGAAGGGCACGCCGGGCTTCAGCGTGGGCCGCGCGCTGCACAAGACCGGCTGGCTCTCCAGCGACACGGCCGAGCTGGTGTTCGACAACGTGCGCATCCCCGAGGAGAGCCTGCTCGGCGAACAGGGCAAGGGGTTCTACTCGGTGATGAAGAACTTCCAGACCGAGCGCATCGCGCTGGCCGCCATGGCCGTGGGCCACTGCACCCAGGCCCTGAAGCTCACGCTGGATCACGTGCGCCAGCGACAGGCCTTCGGCGCCACCCTGTGGGACAAGCAGACCATCCGCCAGCGCCTGTCGATGCTCGACGCGAAGACCCGCGCCGCGCGCCAGTTCATGTACCACTGCGCCTGGAGCGTCACGCAGGGCAAGGACATCGTGCAGGAAGTCTCCATGCTCAAGGCGCTCACGGGTGAACTCGTGAACGAGGTGGTGCAGACCTGCCAGCAGTTCCACGGCGGCATGGGCTTCATCCGCGAGACGGCGATCGAACGCCTCTGGCGCGACGCGCGCGTTCTGGCCATTGGCGGCGGTGCCACCGAGGTGATGCTGGAAGAAGTCGCCAAACGTTATTGATGCAGGGACTGAACATGAGCAACGTGATCGACGTATCCCGCCCCTCGCCGCACGTGGCGAAGGTGTGGCTCAACCGGCCCGATGTGCGCAACGCCTTCAACGACGACGTGATCGCCGCGCTCACCGCCGCCTTCACCGACCTGGCGCAGGACGACGCGTTGCGCGTGGTCGTGCTCGGCGCGCATGGCAAGGCCTTCTGCGCCGGCGCCGACCTGAACTGGATGAAGACCATGTCCGGCTACAGCTGGGACGAGAACCGCGCCGACGCGCAGCGGCTGGCCGACATGCTGTGGACGCTGGACCAGTGCCCGGTGCCCGTGATTGGCCGCATCCAGGGCGACTGCTACGCCGGGGGCATGGGCCTGGCCGCGATCTGCGACGTGCTGGTGGCGGTCGAGGGCGCGACCTTCTGCCTGTCCGAGGCACGGCTGGGCCTGCTGCCCGCCACCATCAGCCCCTACGTGGCGCGCGCCATGGGCGTGCAGGCGTCACGCCGCTACATGGTGACGGCGGAGCGGTTCAGCGCGGTGCGCGCGCACGAACTGGGCATGGTCCACGAACTCGCCACGCCCGACACGCTGGACGCGAAGGTGGACGACCTGGTGGCCACGCTGGTGGCCAACGGCCCGAAGGCTTCGCGCGAATGCAAGCGCCTGGTGCGCGACGTGGGAGGTGTGCCGATCACCGAAGCGCTGCGCAGCGAGACCGCGCGCCGCATCGCCGACATCCGCGCGAGCGACGAAGGCCGCGAGGGGCTGGCGTCCTTCCTCGGCAAACGCCAGCCGAACTGGCTGCCCTGAGGCCACGGAACCCCATGGGCGACGCACTGCAATCCCTGGGCACGCCGGAGCTGCTGGCACTGGCCGCTGCGCTCGGCTGGGCCAGCGGGCTGCGCCTGTACCTCGTGGTTTTTGTCACCGGTCTGCTGGGCTGGATGAACTGGCTCGAACTGCCGCCCGGCCTGCAGGTGCTGGAGCACCCCGCGCTGCTGGGTGCCAGTGGCTTCATGCTCTTTGTCGAGTTCTTCGCCGACAAGATTCCTTATGTCGATTCCCTGTGGGACCTCGTCAACAGCGTGATCCGCATCCCGGCGGGCGCCGCGCTCGCTGCCGGCGCGCTCGGCACCGACAGCGCCACCATGGCGCTGGTGGCCGCGCTGATGGGCGGCACGCTGGCCGCCACCAGCCAGGCCGCCAAGACCAGCACCCGCGCGGCGGTCAATGCCTCGCCCGAACCGTTCAGCAACGTGGGCGCCAGCCTGCTGGAAGACGGACTGGCCGTGGGCGCAATCTGGCTCGCCACGCAGCACCCGCTGGTGTTTGCGGTATTGCTGGTCGTCATGGTCCTGCTCATGTGGGCGGTCACCTGGATGCTGTTCAAGTTCCTGCGCGCCGCCTGGCGCCGCGTGTTTGCCTTTGCCTCGAAGGAAGCCTGAGATGTTCAAGAAGATCCTGATCGCCAACCGGGGTGAAATCGCCTGCCGCGTCGCCGCCACCGCGCACCGCCTGGGCGTGAAGACCGTCGCTGTCTATTCGGACGCCGACGCGCACGCCAAGCACGTCGCGGCGTGCGACGAATCGGTGCACATCGGCGGATCCGCGCCGAAAGAGAGTTACCTGCAATGGGAGCGCATCATCGCGGCCGCGCAGGCCACGGGCGCGCAGGCCATCCACCCCGGCTACGGATTCCTGAGCGAGAACGAGGCCTTCGCCGACGCCTGCGCCAAGGCCGGGCTGGTGTTCATGGGTCCTCCCTCGTCGGCCATCGAGGCCATGGGTCTGAAGGCGGAGTCCAAGCGCCTGATGGAAAAGGCCGGTGTGCCGCTGGTGCCGGGTTACCACGGTGCCGACCAGGACCCGGCGCTGCTGCAGCGCGAGGCCGATCGCATCGGCTACCCCGCGCTGATCAAGGCCAGTGCGGGCGGTGGTGGCAAAGGCATGCGCGTGGTCGAGAAGAGCGAAGACTTCGCCGCCGCGCTGGCGAGCTGCCAGCGCGAGGCGCGCAACAGCTTCGGCAGTGACGCGGTGCTGATCGAGAAATACGTGCAACGCCCGCGCCACATCGAGATCCAGGTGTTCGGCGACACGCAGGGCAACTGTGTGTACCTGTTCGAACGCGACTGTTCGGTGCAGCGCCGCCACCAGAAGGTGCTGGAAGAAGCCCCGGCACCCGGCATGACGCCCGAACTGCGCGCGCAGATGGGCGCTGCCGCGGTGGCGGCGGCCCAGGCGGTGAACTACGTCGGTGCGGGCACGGTGGAGTTCATCGTCGAGCAACCTGAAGGGTATGCACACCCGGAAGCGATGCGCTTCTATTTCATGGAGATGAACACGCGCCTGCAGGTGGAACACCCGGTCACCGAGGCCATCACCGGGCTGGACCTCGTGGAGTGGCAACTGCGCGTGGCCGCGGGCGAACCGCTGCCGCTGAAGCAGGAAGACCTGCGCATCCATGGCCATGCGATCGAGGCGCGCATCTGCGCCGAGACGCCGGACAACAACTTCCTGCCCGCCACCGGCACGCTCACGGTCTACCGCAAACCCGATTGCACCAGCTTCGCGCGCGGCACCGTGCGGGTGGACGACGGCGTGCGCGAGGGCGACACCATCAGCCCGTTCTACGACTCCATGGTCGCCAAGCTGATCGTGCACGGCGCCACGCGCGAAGAAGCCCTGGCACGGCTGGACACCGCACTCGCCGAGACGCGCATCGTCGGCCTTTCGACCAACGTGCAGTTCCTGCGCCACGTCGTCACCAGCCGCGCGTTCGCGCAGGCCGAACTGGACACGGCACTGATCCCGCGCGAAGCCCCCGCGCTGTTCCACCAGGACAAGGTGGGCCGTCCCCTGGCCGTGGCCGCCGCCGTGGCGCAGACACTGCTGGCAGAGCGCGCGAGCGAAGGGGCCGACCCGTTCTCGCGCCGCGATGGCTGGCGCCCGCACGGCATCACCGTGCGCCGCTTCGACTTCGCGTACCAGGGCGAGTCCCTGCTCGCCCAGCTGAGCTACCTGCACGACGGCGCACTCCAGCTCGCCTTCGATGGCGTGAGTGGTGTGCTGGCGTTCGATGCACTGCCGTCCGACACCGGCACCCGCATGGACCTGCGCTTCAACGGTCAGCGCCAGACGGTGCAGACCTGGCAGGTGGACGAGAACGTGCATGTCTTCTGCGGTCTGGGCGCCACGCAGATCGTGGAGATCGACGCGCTGGCCCACGCCGGCGAAACGGCGGCCGAGGGTGGCCGCCTCACCGCTCCGATGCCGGGCAAGGTGGTCTCGTTCGCGGTGAAGGCGGGCGACGCGGTGAAGAAGGGTCAGGCCCTGGCCGTGATGGAGGCCATGAAGATGGAACACACCATCGCCGCGCCGGCCGACGGCACCGTGGCCGAGCTGCTCTACGCGCCGGGCGACCAGGTCAATGAAGGCGCCGAGCTGCTCAAGCTTTCGGTGGCCTGAGGCATTCCGCGCGAGAGCCGCTTAAGCTCACCGCATGAACATCACCTTCTGCTGCACAGACATCAAGGCCGAGCCCTGGCTCGCCGGCCTCCGCATGGCCCTGCCGCATGCCCACGTGGCCGAATGGCAACCCGGCGCCCCGCAGGCCGACCATGCCGTGGTGTGGTCGCCGCCGCAACAGTTCCTGGACGAACAGCCCGGCCTCAAGGGGCTGTTCAATATCGGCGCGGGCGTCGATGCATTGCTCAAGCTGCGCCTGCCACCGCATACGAAGGTGGTGCGGGTGGACGACGCGGGCATGTCGGTGCAGATGGCCGAATACGTGTGCCACGCGATGATCCGCCATTTCCGCGAGTTCGATGGCTACGAGGCCGACATGGCGCAAGGCCGCTGGTCGTACCGCAAGCCGCGAGCGCGGGCCGACTTCCCGATCGGCGTCATGGGCCTGGGCGTGCTGGGCGAGCGCGTGGCGCGGTCCCTGGTGCAATTCGACTTCCCGGTACATGGCTGGAGCCGCACGCCGAAGACGGTGCACGGTGTCACCTGCCATGCGGGCCCAGCGGCGTTCGACAGCTTCCTGGCGTCGTGCCGCGTGCTGGTGAACCTGTTGCCCCTCACGCCCGAAACGCGCGACATCCTCAACCGCAACACGCTCTCGCGCCTGCGGCCCGGCGGCTACCTGATCAACGTGGCGCGGGGCGCCCACCTGGTCGACGAGGACCTGCTTGCACTGCTCGACAGCGGCCACCTGGCCGGCGCGACGCTCGACGTGTTCCGCACCGAGCCCCTGCCCGCGTCGCATGGTTTCTGGAACCACCCGAAAATCACCGTCACGCCCCACACCTCGGCGCGCACGCTGCGCGAGGAAAGCATCGCCCAGATCACCGGCAAGATCCTCGCGCTCGAACGCGGTGATCCGATTGCTGGCGTGGTCGATGCCACGCGGGGCTACTGAATCTCCCGAAAGCTCTCCATGAAACTCCCTTCCCGCGTCCAGCTCATCGACGTCGGCCCGCGCGACGGCCTGCAGAACGAGAAGCAGCCCGTGCCTTCGGCCGTCAAGGTCGAACTGGTGCACCGGTTGCAGGCCGCCGGCTTGAAGGAGATCGAGGTCACGAGCTACGTCAGCCCGAAGTGGGTGCCACAGATGGCGGACAACCACGCCGTCATGAGCGGCATCGCGCGGCAGGCGGGCATCCGCTACTCGGTGCTCACGCCCAACCTCAAGGGGTACGAGGCGGCGGTGCTGGACCGACCCGACGAGATCGTCGTCTTTGGTGCGGCCAGCGAGGCCTTCAGCCAGAAGAACATCAACTGCTCGATCGCCGAGAGCATCGATCGCTTCGCCCCCGTGGTCGAGGCCGCGCTCGCTGCCGGCATCCGCGTGCGCGGTGCCATGAGCTGCACGGTGGGTTGTCCGTACGAAGGCGAGATTGCGCCCGAGCGTGTCGGCTATCTCGCCGGCCTGATGAAGGGCATCGGGGTGCAGCGCGTCGACGTGGCCGACACCATCGGCGTGGGCACACCGCGCAAGGTGCAGGCCGCGATCGAGGCCACGCTGGGGCACTACGGCATCGACGAGGTGTCGGGCCATTTCCACGACACGTATGGACAGGCCTTGTCGAACACGCTGGCCGCGCTGGAACTCGGGGTCTGGAACTACCAGTCGTCGGTCTCCGGCCTCGGCGGTTGTCCCTACGCCAAGGGCGCCACGGGCAACGTGGCGACGGAGGACGTGGTCTACCTGCTGCAGGGCATGGGCATCGAGACCGGTATCGACCTCGACGCGCTGGTGGACGCCGGCGTCTACATCAGCGAACAGCTGGGTCGGCCCACGGGCTCGCGCGTGGCGCGCGCGCTGCTGGCGAAGCGGGCGGGCTGAAGCGCGTTTCCTGCATCGGTTTTCACCGCGCCGGAGCGCGGTTCGCAACGCATGCGGCGGCGCGGGCAAGGGGCACCGAAGGTCCGGCTCCGCCGGCCCCAGGTGCCGTCCCCCTCCCAGCCGAAGGCGCCAGAGAGAGGGGGAAGCCGCGAAGCGGCGCAGGGGGTGTTAGGTTAGCCCAACAACTCGTCGAGCCAGCGCCGTGCCTGCGGCCAGCTGCCCAGCTTCGCGTCCGATCCCATGTGGCCCAGCGCGCCTGCGATCTCCAGCCGCGCCCCCCAGGCATGGGCGAAGAAGCGCGCCCGCTCGAGCGTGACGCGGGGGTCGTTCGTGCTGGCCACGACCACCGTGGGGAATGGCAGGGGATTCAAGGGCAATGGCGCGAAACCGATCGGGCCGGGCGGATAGTCCGCCGCTTCCACATCGCTCGGTCCCACCAGCAGGGCGCCGCGCACGGGCAGGGGTCTGCCCGGGTACAGCGTGGGCCACGCCGCCGCGAGATGGTTGACGAGGGCGACCGCGAGCGAATGCGCCACCAGCACGGCAGGGGCCTGGCGCGCGGCCAGCACCTGCGCCAGCGTCAACACCCACGTCTCCCGCGTGGGCGTGGTCCATTCGTGCTGGAGCACGCGGGCGAGCCGGGGGTCTTCCGCTTCCCAGTGCGTCTGCCAGTGTTCAGCGGGCGAGTTGCCCCGTCCGGGCAGGACGAGGACTTCGGGTTCCGTGCTCAAGGCGTGTCCGTTTCTGGCCATGGGCTCAGCCTTGCGTGGCCTGGATGTTAGTGGCCTTCACCACCGTTTCGAAGTTGCGCAGACTGCCCGAGAGCAGGGCGCCGAAATCGGTTCCCGGCAGGCCTTCGGCGTCGAAGCCCTGTGAGGGCAGCACCTCGAGCACGCGCGGGTTCTTCAAGGCCTGGCCGATGGCGGCATGCAGGCGGGCCACCAGCGCATCGGGCGTACCGGCAGGCGCGAGGATGCCCTGCCAGGTCTTGTGGGTGAAGCCGGGTGCGATGCTTTCGTCCAGCGTGGGCACGCTGGGCAGGGCCGCTGCCCGGGTCTTGCTCGTCACCGCGATACCGACCAGCGTGCCGGCCTGGATGTGGGCAAGCGCCGCCGCCATGGTCACCACGCCGGCAGTGAGCGTGCCGTTCAGCAGGTCCTGGATCAGCGGTGCGCCACCCCGGTAAGGCACGTACTTGGCCGACACGCCGAGCTGGTGGTTGAGCGCGGCGCTGGTCAGGTGGTGCGCCGTGCCCCACCCCGGCACGCCGATGGTGAGCTGGCCCTTGCTCTCCTGGAGCTGGCGGCGGTAGCTGGCCGGGTCGGTGATGCCGGATTTCGGGTGTGTGATGAACAGGTTGCAGGACGAGATGGTCAGCGTCACCGGTTTCAGGTGGGGCAGCAGCGGCGCGCCCTCGGCCACCGCGTCGGCCGCCACCAGCGTGTCGTTGGTCAACAGCAGGGTGTGGCCGTCGGCGGCGGCCTGCGCCACGCGCTGGGTGCCGATGCGGCCTGAGGCGCCGCCGATGTTCTCGATCAGCACCGGCACGCCCAGCGCTTCGGACAGCGCGGGGGCCAGCGGGCGGGCCAACAGGTCCACCCCACCGCCGGCCGGGAACGGCACGATCAGCCGCACCGGCTTGCCATCGGGGAAAGTTCTGGCGTGCAGCGAAGGCGCGGCCAGCGCCACCGGGCCGAGCGCCAGGGCGGACAGCAGGCGGCGGCGGCCCGCCTGGGAGGGGGAAAGGCGGTCGATCGCCGGGGTGGTGCTCATGTCGTTTCGCGTCAGGAGGTTCTGAAGACGAGCGACTGTAGGAAAGCGGCCTTAGAAACAAAACGAATGAAAACGCATATGGTTAGTAGAAAATCGTTGGATCAAGCGCCGCCAGCGATGGCCCAATGCGCGCCGTCACCTGCCCCGATTCGAGAACCCCCTTGGCCCACCTTTCCCACTCCGAACTGTTCGACATCGCCCACCGCGCGCTGGCCGCCGCCGGTGCCAACGACACCATGGCTCGCCTGACCGCGACCGCGCTGGTCGAGGCCGACCTGCAAGGCCTGGCATCCCACGGTGTCACCCGCGTTCCCGCCTATGCGGCCCATTTGCGCAACGGCCGCGCCGACGGCACCGCAGAGCCTTCCGTCTTGCGCCGCCAGGGCTCGGTGGTGCTGGTCGACGCCCACGCGGGTCTGGCCTACCCGGCGTGCCGGCTGGCGGTGGACGAGGGCATTGCGCTGGCCCGGCAGCACGGTGTGGCCTTCGTGGCGGTGGCCAACAGCCACCACTTCGGCGCAGCGGCCTACCACCTGCGGCCCGTGGCCGAGGCCGGGCTGGTGGGGCTGGCGCTGGGCAACTCGCCAGCGGCCATGCCGGCCTGGGGCGGCAAGCGGCCCTTGTTTGGCACCAATCCGATTGCCGCGGCCTTTCCGCGTGCGGGGCACGACCCGCTGCTGATCGATCTGTCCCTGTCCACCGTGGCCCGGGGCAAGCTCGTGGTGGCCGCCCGCGAGGGCCGTTCGATCCCGCTGGGCTGGGCGCTGGACGCCGACGGGCAGCCGACCACGGACCCCAGGGCGGGTCTCGCTGGCACCATGGTGCCGGCCGGTGGTGTGAAGGGCACGATGCTGGCGCTGGTGATCGACCTGCTGGTGGCCACGCTGACCGGTTCCCACTTCGGCTTCGAAGCCGATTCCCTGCTCGACGACGAAGGCCGCCCGCCGCGCGTGGGGCAGCTGTTCCTGTTCATCGACCCGGCGGCGCTGGCCGGGCGCGACACCTACTTCACCCGCATCGAAAGCCTGGTCGAGGTGATGCTGGAGGAGGACGGCGTGCGCCTGCCCGGCGCCCAGCGCCTGACGCGCCAGCGCGAAGCCGAGCGCGACGGGCTGGACATTCCGGACGCCCTGCTGGAACGCCTGCGGAGCCTCGCGGCACAGGTCTGAGCGGCCGCCACGCGGCAGGGGCATCGCACGCGCGACCGGCGGTGCCCAGGGTGTGGTGGCATCATGGCGGGCTGTCTTTCTGCTCCCGACGTTCTCCATGGACCTCCACATCTGGTTTGCCTATTTCGCCGCCTCCTGGGCCATCGCGCTGTCGCCCGGTTCGGGTGCGGTGCTTTCCATGACGCACGGCCTCGCCTACGGCGTGAAGAAGACCAGCGCCACCATCGCCGGCCTGCAGCTGGGGCTGGCGGTGATCCTGCTGGTCGCCGGTGTCGGCGTCGGCGCGCTGCTGCTGGCCTCCGCCACCGCGTTCACGGTGGTGAAGTTCGCGGGCGCGGGCTACCTGATCTGGCTGGGCCTCAAGCAGTGGCGAGCGCACGTGGGCGTGGCGCCTGCGGCGGGCGATGCCCCGGCCCTGGTGCAGGACGCAGTCATGCCCTCTGCGCGCGAGCGCTTCGTCACCGGCTTCTTCACCAACGTGACCAATCCCAAGGGCATCGTGTTCATGGTGGCTGTGCTGCCCCAGTTCATCGACCCCGCGCGCGGCCTCTGGCTGCAGTTGCTGATCCTGCTCGTCACCACCGTGGCGGTGGACCTGGTCGTGATGCACGGCTATGCCTTCCTGGCCTCGCGCGCGCAGCGCTGGCTGGCCACGGCCCGGGCCCGTCGCGCGCAGAACCGCGTGTTCGGTGGCGTGCTCATGGCCATGGGCGCGAGCCTGTTGCTCGTCAAGCGCGCGGCCTGAGCCATGTGCGGTGCCGAACTCCAGGCCTTACCTGAAACCGTGCAACGCGTGGCGCGCGTGCTGCAGGACGCGGGCCATGCCCATGCCCCGGTGATGCTCGACGACGCGGCGCGCACCGCGCAGCAGGCCGCGGACGCGCTCGGTGTCGCGCTCGGCCAGATCGCCAAGAGCATCATCTTTCGCCGCAAGAGCGATGACGCGGCGGTGCTCGTCATCACTTCGGGTGACCTGCGCGTGGACGAGAAGAAAGTGCAGGCCCTCGTCTGTGCCGACGGCGGCAAGCTCGGCCGGGCGGACGCCGATTTCGTCAAGGCGCGCACCGGTTTCTCCATCGGCGGTGTGTCGCCGCTGGCGCACGCGGTCGCACCGGTCACGCTGATCGACGCACAGCTCTCGCGCTTCGACGAGATCTGGGCCGCCGCCGGTCACCCGCACGCGGTGTTCCGCCTCACCCCGGCGCAACTGCAGTCCCTCACCGGCGCACCGGTGCA
The DNA here is from genome assembly GCF_031457235.1 of Hydrogenophaga laconesensis. Lineage (NCBI taxonomy): Bacteria > Pseudomonadati > Pseudomonadota > Betaproteobacteria > Burkholderiales > Comamonadaceae > Hydrogenophaga > Hydrogenophaga laconesensis. Next base: position 203,385 of record NZ_JAVDWE010000002.1, on the reverse strand, counting down.
CGACGTCACCGTGGCGGCCTGAACCCATGTCCCTGCCTCCCGTCACCCTGCAGGCTGCCCGCCGCCGCACCGGGCTCCGGCCCGGTGTGCCTTCGCCGTGTATCTCGGTCTGCGAGATGGACGAGGCGCGCGGCCGCTGCAAAGGGTGTTTCCGCACCCTGGAAGAGATCGGTGCCTGGAGCCGCGCCAGCGATGCCGACAAGCTGCTGATCTGGCAGCAGATCGAAGCCAGGCAACTCACGCCCTGACGTCATCGCACGCGAGATCGCCATGAGAGACATCGCCTTTTTCTACGACCCGATCTCGCCCTACGCGCACCTCGCGTTCGAGCGCCTGCCCGAAGCGCTCATGGGCCACAGCGTGCAGCTGCGCTACCGGCCCGTGCTGTTCGCGGCGCTGCTCAAGGCCCATGGCCAGCTCGGTCCGGCCGAGATTCCCGCCAAGCGCGACTGGACCTACCGCCAGGTCAGCTGGCTGGCCCACCACCATGGCGTGGTGCTCGACCTGCCCGAGGCGCACCCGTTCAACCCGCTGCCGCTGCTGCGTCTGGGTTTGGCCACGGCGACGGACGATGCACCAGGGGACACCAACCGCTACGTCACCGAACTCCTGTTTCGTCACGTGTGGCGCGGTGGTCTGGACGCCGCGGACCCCGCGCGCCTGGGCGCTCTGCAGGCGCAACTGCAGGACCACATGGCCCAGCGCGGCAAATCCTGGCACGCACCCGACAGCGATATCGTGAAGCAACGCCTGCGCGCCAACACCGATGAGGCGCTGGCGCTGGGCCTGTTCGGCGTGCCGGCGATGGTGCTGGACGGCCGCGTGTTCTGGGGCCAGGACGCCCTGCCCATGCTGCGCGCGTACCTCGAGGGCGACGCCTGGTTCGACACGCAGTGGGACGCCTCGGCGCAGCGGCCCGAAGGCGTGCGCCGGCGCTAAGGGGAAGGCAGCGCGTCTCCGACGGCCATCACCCTGCCGGTGTCGGCCGCCTCATAGCCCTTGAGCGCGGCCACGCGCGCGCGGAATGCCGGTGAGCGCAGCACGGTGAGCACCGGGCGCAGCTCCGCGCGGTCGAGCGCGTCAGCGGGCAGGGCGAAGAAGTAGCGCTCTTTCAGCAAGGGGATGAAATCCAGGCCGAACCGGTGCGCCGCGGTCTGCACGCCGATGCCCACGTCGGCCATGCCACTGGCCACGTAGGCGGCCACGGCGGCATGCGTGAGTTCGGTGTTGTCGTACCCCGTCACCGCGCGCGGCGCGATGTCCTCGCGCTGCAGCAGCAGGTCGGTCAGCACCCGCGTGCCCGAGCCTTCGGGCCGGTTCACGAAGCGCAGCCCGCGCCGCGTGAGATCGCGCAGGCTGCGCAGGCCCAGCGGATTGCCCTTCGCCACGAACAGGCCCTGCGTGCGCACCGCCAGCTGCACCAGCAGGTGCTGATCGCGCTTGAGCCAGGGCAGGTAGCGCCGGGCGGCGGCCGATTCGAATTCCCCGAGGGGCAGGTGGAAGCCTGCGAGTTCGCAGTCCCCTTGTGCGAGCGCGGCCACGGCCTCCAGGCTGCTGCGGTAGCGCAGCTCCACCGGCACCTGGCGCGCCGCGAGTTGTTCCCGCAGCGCGGCCACGGCAAACCCATGACTGGCATGCAGGCGCGGCACGGCGCGCTGGCGGCGCTGCACGCGCCCGAGTTCGCCCTCAAGCTCCGAGGCCAGCGACTCCAGCAGGGGTTGCAGGCGCGCGCCGATGCGCGCGTCCGCCCAGATCAGTTTCTCGCCGAGCTCGGTGAGGGCCGAGCCGCGCCCCTGGCCTCGCACCAGCAAGGGCTGGCCGAACAGTTGCTCCGCCTGCTGCAGCAGGCCCCAGGCGTGGCGGTACGACAGGCCGAGCTCGCGCCCGGCCTGCGCGATGCTGCCAGCGCCCTGCACGGCGGCGAGCAGGCCGAGCAAGGTGTTGGCATCGAGCGCGAGGCCGTCTTCCTGGCCGATGCGCCATTGGGGCTGGAGGGTGATGCGCAGCATGGACCGATGACCAACTTTATGAAATTTCAAACATATTAAGACAACCCATACGGTGCTACGCTGAAAAAATGACCAGAACGACAGCCCACGAGACAGGCGAGCGCCCTGCAAAAGCCGTGATCCCCATCCGCCCGCTGGAGGCGATGGGCCGTGGCCGTGCGCGCCACACCCCCAAGGGGCGGCAGACTTCGCCCGAGGCGCGCCAGCGCGTGGCCGCGCTGTGCGAAGGCCTGGCGCCGCGCGCGGACCTGCTGATCGAACACCTTCACCGCCTGCAGGACGCCGAGGGCGCACTGCGCCACGGCCACCTGGCTGCGCTGGCCGAGCGCCTGCGGCTGAGCCAGGTCGAGGTGTTCGAGGTCGCGAGCTTTTACCACCACTTCGAAATCGTCGACGACACTGCGGCCGTGCCCAGGACCGTGGTGCGTGTGTGCACCAGCCTGTCCTGTGCCATGGCCGGTGGTGAGACCCTGCTGGCCGAGCTGCAGGCTTCGCTGGCGGGCGACACCTCGGTGCACGCCCTGGCCGCGCCCTGCATCGGCCAATGCCACGTGGCGCCCGCCGCCTGCGTGGGCCAGCGCCAGTTGCCCCAGGCCAGTGTGGCGGCGGTGCAGGCGGTGCTGGACAAGGGTGACACCGGGCCGCGCGCGCTGCCGGTGCCGGCGCCTTCCTCATTCCGCCAGCTGCGCCGCCTGCTGTCCGGCGAACTGGCCGCCGAGCAGGTGCTCACCGAGCTCAAGGCCTCCAACCTGCGCGGCCTGGGCGGGGCGGGCTTTCCGTCCTGGCGCAAATGGGAGACGGTGCGCGCGCAAGCGGGCCCACGCCACATGGTGGTCAATATCGATGAAGGCGAGGTCGGCACCTTCAAGGACTGGCAGGTGCTCACCCGCGCCGAGGGCGGCGCGTCGCAGATGCTGGAAGGCCTGTTGATCGCCACGCAGGTGGTGGGCATCGAACACGCATGGATCTACTTGCGCGACGAGTACCACGACCTGCGCGAGCTGCTCACGCACGAACTCGCCGGGTTGCAGGACACGCTGGCCGCGCTGCGCGAGCAGCACCCCGGCTACACACCGCCGCGCATCGAGCTGCGGCGCGGCGCGGGCGCCTACATCTGCGGCGAGGAGTCGGCGCTGATCGAATCGGTGGAAGGCAAGCGCGGCCTGCCGCGCCTGAAGCCACCCATCGTTGCGATGCATGGAGTGTTCGGCCGGCCCACGCTGGCGCACAACCCCGAAACGCTGTGGTGGCTGCCCAGGATTCTGGAGAAGGGCGGCGCCTGGCTGGCGGGTGAAGGCGTGCGAGGGCGCACCGGCCTGCGGCGCTTCTCCGTCTCGGGCCGCGTGAACAAACCCGGCGTGCACCTGGCGCCGGCGGGCATCACGCTGCGCGAGCTGGTCGACGAATACGCCGGTGGCATGCAGGAAGGCCACACGCTTTACGCCTACCTGCCCGGCGGTGCGTCGGGCGGCATCCTGCCAGCGTCGCTGGCCGACGTGCCGCTGGATTTCGACACCCTGGTCGACCACGGCAGTTTCATCGGATCGATGGCGGTGGTGGTGATGAGCCAGCACGACACGGCGCGCGGTGCCGCGCTCAACCTCATGCAGTTCTTCGAGCACGAGTCCTGCGGCCAATGCACGCCCTGCCGGGCCGGCACCACGAAGGCCGTGCAGCTCATGCAGGCGCCCGTGTGGGACGCACCGCTGCTCGGCGAGCTTTCGCAGGTGATGCGCGACGCTTCCATCTGCGGGCTCGGCCAGGCCGCCCCCAACCCGGTGGACAGCGTGCTGCGTTTCTTCCCGCACGAAGTGAACGGCCAGGGAGGCGCCGCATGAAAACCGACGATCTGCCGAAGGCCGCCACCCCGATCGCCTTCACGCTCAATGGCCGCGCCGTCGAGGCCGCGCCTGGCGAGAGCATCCTGAAAGCCGCGCAGCGTGCAGGGGTGGACATTCCGCACCTGTGCCACAAGGACGGCCTGCGCAGCCCCGGCAACTGCCGCGCCTGCGTGGTCGACATCGAGGGCGAGCGCGTGCTCGCGCCATCCTGCTGCCGCGCGCCCACGGCCGGCATGGTGGTGCACAGCGACAACCCGCGTGCCAGTGCGGCGCAGAAGACGGTGCTGGAGTTGCTGCTGTCCGACGCGCCGGACACCACCGAGCTCAGGTTCGACAGCGAGCTCGCGCACTGGGCGCAGGCGGCCGGCGCGCAGCCGGGGCGTTTCCCCGCCCGCGCCGCTGCCGTGCAGGACGTCAGCCACCCGGCCATGGCGGTCAACCTGGACGCCTGCATCCAGTGCACCCGCTGCATTCGCGCCTGCCGCGAGACGCAAGGCAACGATGTGCTGGGCCTGGCATTCCGGGGTGGTCACGCGCAGATTGTGTTCGACCAGAACGACCCCATGGGCGCCAGCACCTGCGTGGCGTGTGGCGAATGCGTGCAAGCTTGCCCGACCGGCGCCATCGCGCCGGCCAATGGCGCCTTCGCCAAGCCCTCGCAGCAGCAGGTCGACTCGGTCTGCCCGTTCTGCGGTGTGGGTTGCCAGCTCACTTACCACGTCAATGACGGGAAGATCGAACACGTCGAAGGCATCGCGGGGCCGGCCAACGAAGGCCGTCTCTGTGTCAAAGGCAGATTCGGATTCGACTATGCGCACAGCCCGGAGCGCCTCACGCGCCCGCTGATCCGCCGCGCCGGTGCGCCCAAGGACCCGCATGGCGAACTGCGCCGGCTCACGCCCGAACAGGTGCGCGAGCGCTTTCGCGAAGCCACCTGGGATGAAGCGCTGGATGCAGCCGCCGAAGGCTTCCGCCGTGCCCTTGCCAGCACAGTCGCCCGCGGACGCCGGAGCCCGGTGGCGGGCTTCGGCTCGGCCAAGGGCACGAACGAAGAGGCCTACCTGTTCCAGAAGCTGGTGCGCACCGCGTTCGAGACGCACAACGTCGACCACTGCACGCGCCTGTGCCATGCGTCCAGCGTGGCCGCGCTCATGGAGGGCCTGGGTTCGGCCGTGGTCACCAACCCGCTGCGCGATGTGCAGCACGCCGACTTCCTGCTGGTGATCGGCGCCAACCCGGCGCAGAACCATCCGGTGGGCGCGACCTGGATCAAGAACGCGGTGAAAAAAGGCGCCCGGCTCGTGCTGGCCGACCCGCGCCGCACCGAGCTCGCGCGCCACAGCTGGAAGCACCTGGGCTTCCAGCCCGGCACCGACGTGGCCCTCCTCAACGCCATGCTGCACACCATCGTGTTCGAAGGCCTGACCGACCCGGCCTACATCGAGGCGCACACGCTGGACTTCGCGCAGCTCAAGGCGCACCTGGCCGACTTCTCGCCCGAGGCGATGGCACCGGTCTGCGGCATCGATGTGGCCACGCTGCGCGAGGTCGCACGCGCCTACGCCACGGCGAAGAACGCCATGATCCTGTGGGGCATGGGCATCAGCCAGCACACCCACGGCACCGACAACGCGCGCTGCCTGATCGCGCTCGCGCTCGTGACCGGCCAGATCGGCCGACCCGGTACCGGGCTGCACCCGCTGCGCGGACAGAACAACGTGCAGGGCGCGAGCGATGCGGGGCTCATCCCCATGGTGCTGCCCGACTACCAGCGCGTGGCCGATGGCCCGGCGCGAGAGAAGGCCGAGCGCCTGTGGAAACTTGCTCCTGGCACGCTCGGCAGCGAGCCCGGCCTCACGGTGGTGGAGATCGTCGATGCGGCCCACCGCAAGGAGATCCGGGCGATGCTGATCCAGGGCGAGAACCCGGCCATGAGCGACCCCGACGCGGCGCACGCGCGCGAGGCGCTGGCCGGGCTCGACCATCTGGTGGTGCAGGACATCTTCCTGACCGAGACCGCCAGCCTGGCCGATGTGGTGCTGCCGGCCACCGCCTGGCCCGAGAAGACCGGCAGCGTGACCAACACCGACCGCTGCGTGCAGCTCGGACGCAAGGCCGTGCCCGCCCCCGGCGATGCGCGCGCAGACGCCTGGATCACCGAACAGCTCGCGCGCCGCCTCGGCCTGGACTGGGCCTACGGCGTGGCCCCCGACGGCAGCGCGACGGACGACGCGACACAGGGCATCGGCGCGGTGTTCGAGGAAATGCGCGCGCTCATGCCCAGCATCGCCGGCCTTTCCTGGGCAAGGTTGCGGCGCCAGGGGGCGGTGACCTACCCGGTGGTGGACGCGGAGGACCCAGGCCAGCCCGTGGTGTTCACCGATGGTTTTCCCACACCCACCGGCCGCGCCTCGCTGGTCGGTGCGGTGCTCAAGCCACCGGCCGAAGAGCCCGACGTGGAATTCCCGATGGTGCTCATCACCGGACGCCAGCTTGAACACTGGCACACCGGCAGCATGACACGGCGCAGCAGCGTGCTCGATGCGCTTGAGCCCAGCCCGGTGGTCAGCCTGCACCCCGAGACCGCCAGGCGACTCGGGCTGTGGGCGGGGGCGCAGGCGCAGGTGCGGTCCCGCCGGGGCGAGGTGGCACTGCCGGTCCGCATCGACGAAGGCATGCCACGCGAGACCGCGTTCATTCCCTTCGCGTACGCGGAGGCCGCGGCCAACCTGCTCACCAATCCGGCCCTGGACCCGGTGGGCAAGATCGCGGAATTGAAGTACTGTGCGGTGGACGTGCGCCCTGTGACGGGCAGTGCGTGAACCCGACCCGGTCTTGACCTGCCGCAACGCGGCCGGCGGCCGGAACTCCTACGATGAACCGCACCGTCCTTCAGGGCGGGGCCGTTCACATCTCATTCAAGGAGAGCCACCATGTTCAAGAAAATTCTCGTGCCCACCGACGGTTCCACGCTGGCCGCACAGGCCACCACGGTCGCGGTGCGCATGGCCAAGAGCCTGAATGCGCAGATCGTTGCCGTGTACGTGATCGACCCGTTTCCCTATATCGGCATCGGTGACGCCTCGGCCGTCGGCCTGCAGGCCTACCTGACCGAGGCCAAGAGCGCCGCTGGCCAGGCACTCGACGGAGTGCGCAAGGCCTGCGAGGCCGATGGCGTGGTGTTCGCGGCGGGCGACACCATCGAACGCAACGTGGTCTACGAAGGCATCATCGAGACCGCCGAAGCCGAAGGTTGCGACCTCATCGTGATGGGCTCGCATGGCCGCCAGGGCGTGAAGGCGCTCATCCTCGGCAGCGTTGCACAGAAGGTGCTGACGCATGCCAAGGCGCCGGTGCTGATAGTGAAGTCGTAGGCACGCGGGGGTGTTTCGCCTACCGGCGAAACTTCCCACTCGCGTCGATGATCGAGAGGTCGGCGAAATCGAGGCCGGTGTGGTTGGTCGGGCTGTAGTGCACCGTCAGTCCGCCCAGGTCGAAGCCCTTGAGGTTCTCCAGCGCATCGCGCAGCGCCACCGGGGTGGGGTTGGGGCCGGCACGGCGCAGGCCTTCCGTCAGCACCTTGGCGGCGGCGTAGCCTTCCATCATCGCGGGCGAGACACCGTCGAGGCCCCTGGCCTTGGCGAAGTCCTGCGCTTCCTTGATCAGGCCGTAGGCCACCGAACGCTCGTTGGGAAACACCTGCGTCACGATCACGCCCCGCGCGTGTTCGCCCAGCAGCTTGATGAAGCCATCGGAGGCGTTGTTCGACAGCGTCACCGCCTGCGCGCGCGAGCCCGCCTCGCGGATGGTCTTGATGGCGTTGGCGGTGTTGCCGGCCGATCCGATCACCATCACCGCCTGGGCATTGCTTTCATTGAGCTGCTTGGCCAGCGCGGTGAAGTCCGGCTTCTCGCGCGGAAACTTCTCGTGCATCACCGGCTTCAGGTTGGCCTTGGCGAAGCCCTTGAGTGCGCCGGCCGCCGAGTCGGCACCGAACGAGTCGTCGTTCTCGAACAGCGCGATGCGGGTGATGCCGATGCTGGCCAGGTGCTCGATGGCCTTGGCGGCCTCGCGCTGGTAGGTGGCGCGCACGTTGAAGACCCAGGGGTTGACCGGCTCGTGCAGCACCATGGCGCCGGTGCTCGGTGCCACCAGCGGCACCTTCAGTTCTGCCAGGATGGGCAGCAGCGCCTGCGAATGCGGTGTGCCCCGGTTCAGGAACAGCGCCAGCACGCGCTGCTTCGTGATCAGTTCGCGCGCCACCTCCACCGTGATCTTGGGGTCGAACTTGTCATCCACCGCGATGAGCTCGATCTTCTGGCCATTCACGCCGCCACGGGCGTTGATGTTGTCGAAGTACAGCCTGGCGCCTTCGTGGTTCTCCTTCACGCCGGCCGCCACCGAGCCGCTGAAGCCCGAGGGCATGCCCACGCGCAACTGGGCCCAGGCAGGCGTTGAAAAGGCGAGCAGGCCGGCCAGGCCGAAGGCGGTCCAGAGGGGGTGCGAGAACATGCGAATCCTTTTCATGTAGGGCGTCTCCTGAGGTCAACCGAGTCTAGGCGTGGCACGCATGCGGGAAATTGTGGGTATGACCTACCGAACAGACGCATTTCGCCCCCCTCCGTAGAATCTTTGCGTCCCCTTCTGGAGCCCTTGCATGTCAGATGCCTTTCTGCCCGCCGAATTGCCCGCGGGCGCGATTTCAACCGCGTCCGGCCCCGATGGGTACCACCAGCCGACGGAAGGCGGCTCCGGGCTGATCCACATCCGCGGAGCGCGCCAGCACAACCTCAAGAACCTCGATCTGGACATCCGCACCGGCGAACTCACCGTGGTGACGGGGCCCAGTGGTTCCGGCAAGTCCAGCCTGGTGTTCGACACGCTGTTCGCCGAGGGCCAGCGCCGCTACGTGGAGACCTTCAGCGCCTACGCCCGCCAGTTTCTTGACCGGATGGACAAGCCCGCGGTCGACCGGGTCGAAGGCGTGCCGCCGGCCATCGCGATCGACCAGACCAACCCGGTGCGCTCGTCGCGTTCCACCGTGGGCACCATGACGGAGCTCAACGACCACCTGAAGCTGCTGTACGCGCGCGGTGCCGACCTGTTCGACCGCGACACCGCGCTGCCCGTGCGGCACGATTCTCCCGAATCGATCTTTGCGGAGCTCAAGGCACGCGCCGAACGGCAGGGCGATCCGCGCCTCGTGATCACCTTCCCGGTCGAGTTGCCCGCCAGCACCACGGCCGAAGAGATCGAACAATGGCTCTCTGCCAGCGGCTACACGCGCGTGCAGGCCGAGCGCGTGGTGCAGCGCGAGGCGAAAGCCGAAGCGGTGCCGGCCAGGGGTGGCAAGAAAGCCAGGGCCCAGATCGAATCGGTGAAGGTGCTCGACGTGGTGGCCGACCGCTTCCGCATCGGCACGGCCGAGCCGGCGCGTGTGATGGAGGCGATCGAGGCCGGCCTCAAGCGCGGCAGCGGCAAGCTGATGGTCTACGTGCTGGCGGAAGAAGGCGAGTCCGAGATCTGGCGCTTCTCGACGGGGCTGCACTGCCCCGAGAGCGACATCCGCTACAGCGAGCCCACACCCTCGATGTTCTCATTCAACTCCGCCGTGGGCGCCTGCGAGGCCTGCCGGGGCTTCGGGCGTGTGATTGGGGTCGACTACGGCCTCGTCATTCCGAACGACAAGCTCACGCTGCGCGCCGGTGCGATCAAGGTGTTCCAGACGCCGGCCTGGAAGGAGTGCCAGGACGACCTGATGCGCCACGCCGAGGCGGCCGGCATTCCGCGCGACACGCCCTGGGCCAAGCTCACGCCCGAGCAGCAGCACTGGGTGAAGTCCGGTTCGCCGCAGTGGAACGGCAAGTGGAACCAGCAGTGGTACGGCGTGGACCGCTTCTTCGAGTACCTGGAGAGCAAGGCCTACAAGATGCACATCCGGGTGCTGCTGTCCAAGTACCGCAGCTACACCGAGTGCCCGAGCTGCCACGGCGCCCGCCTCAAGACCGACAGCCTGCTCTGGCGCATCGGCACCAAGGCGCAGGCCGACGCCGCGCTGGCGCCCGAAAAGCGCTACATGCCGCAGGGTGTGAAATGGAGCCGCGCACAACTCGAGGCGCTGCCAGGCCTGTGCCTGCACGATTTGATGCTGTTGCCGCTGGACCGGCTGCGCGGCTTCTTCGCCTCGCTCGACGAGACGCTGGCCCCTGCGGGGACCGACGCGGCCGCGGCCGGCCAGGCGCAGGCGCTGCGGCTGTTGTTCGAAGAGATCAACACGCGCATCCGCTACCTGTGCGAGGTCGGCATCGGCTACCTCACGCTGGACCGCCAGAGCCGCACCCTCAGCGGAGGCGAGGTGCAGCGCATCAACCTCACGACGGCGCTGGGGACCTCGCTGGTGAACACGCTGTTCGTGCTCGACGAACCCAGCATCGGCCTGCACCCGCGCGACATGGCGCGCATCAACGATGCCATGCTGCGCCTGCGCGACGCCGGCAACACGCTGGTGGTGGTGGAACACGACCCGGCCGTGATGCTCGCGGCCGACCGCCTGATCGACATGGGCCCCGGCCCGGGCGAGCGCGGCGGGCAGATCGTGTTCGACGGCACGCCCGAAGCCATTCGCTCGGCCGACACCCTCACCGGCGCCTACCTCGGTTCGCGCAAGACCATCGGCATGGGCTTCAAGCGCATGGTGACCGACAGCACGCCGCGCCTCATCCTCGAAGGCGCGCGCGAGCACAACCTGAAGGACGTGTCCGTCGAGTTCCCGCTCCAGCGCCTGGTGGTGGTCACCGGCGTGTCGGGTTCCGGCAAGTCCAGCCTGATCCAGGATGTGCTGGCGCCCGCGCTGTTGCGCCACTTCGGCAAGTCCACCGAAAGCCCGGGCGAGCACGACCGCCTGCTCGGTGCCGACTACCTGTCCGAGGTGGTGTTCGTCGACCAGTCGCCGATCGGCAAGACCGCCCGCTCCAACCCGGTGAGCTACGTCGGCGCGTGGGATGCCATCCGCGCGCTGTTCGCCGAGGCACCGCTGTCGCGCCAGCGCAGCTACACGCCCGCCAAGTTCAGCTTCAACAGCGGCGACGGCCGTTGCCCCACCTGCGGCGGTTCGGGCTTCGAGCATGTGGAGATGCAGTTCCTGAGCGACGTGTACCTGCGCTGCCCGGATTGCGATGGCAAGCGCTACCGGCCCGAGATCCTGGAGGTGACGATCCGGCGCGGCGAGCGTTCGCTCAACGTGGCCGATGTGCTGGAACTCACCGTGAGCGAAGCCGCCACCCTCTTCGCGGGCGACCGCGAGGTGATCCGCGTGCTGCAGCCCATCGTCGACGTGGGGCTGGAGTACGTGAAGCTCGGCCAGCCCGTGCCCACGCTCTCGGGCGGCGAGGCGCAGCGCCTCAAGCTCGCGGGCTTCCTGGCCGAGGCCTCGAAGAACAGCAGCGCCAGCCGCCAGGCCGTGGCACGCAAGGGCACGCTGTTCCTGTTCGACGAGCCGACCACCGGCCTGCATTTCGACGACATCGCCAAGCTCATGCGCAGCCTGCGCAAGCTGCTCGATGCCGGCCATTCGCTGGTGGTGATCGAGCACAACCTGGACGTGATCCGTGCGGCCGACTGGCTGATCGACCTCGGTCCCGAGGGCGGCGACGCCGGGGGCCTGATCGTGGCCGAAGGCCCGCCCGAGACGGTGCGCGAGCACGCCAGCAGCCACACCGCGAAGGCGCTGCGCGACTACGCGCTGGCCATGGGCGAGGTGCACGAGGTGAAAGAGGCGATCCCGGGGCGTCTGCGCGCGCCACGTGCCCGTGCCCAGGGCGGCAACGCCATCCGCATCGTCAACGCCAAGGAGCACAACCTCAAACAGCTCAGCGTGGACATCCCGCGCGGCAAGTTCAACGTGATCTCGGGGGTGAGCGGCTCGGGCAAGTCCACGCTGGCGTTCGACATCCTGTTCAACGAAGGCCAGCGGCGCTACCTGGAAAGCCTCAACGCCTACGCGCGCAGCATCGTGCAACCAGCGGGCCGGCCCGAGGTGGATGCGGTCTATGGCATTCCGCCGACCGTGGCGATCGAACAGCGCCTCTCGCGCGGCGGCCGCAAGTCCACGGTGGGCACCACCACCGAGGTGTGGCACTTCCTGCGCCTGCTGTATGTGAAGCTGGGCACGCAGCACTGCGTGCACGACGGCGCGGCCGTGATGCCGCAGAGCGCCGACAGCATTGCCGCGGCCATCCTGGCGCGCTACAAGGGCCGGCACATCGGCCTGCTCGCGCCGCTGGTGGTCAACCGCAAGGGCGTTTACACCGAACTGGCCGACTGGGCGCGCCCGCGCGGCCACACCCACCTGCGGGTGGACGGCGAGTTCCTGCCCACCACCGGTTTCCCGCGCATCGACCGCTTCAAGGAACACACCATCGAACTCCCGGTGGCCGATTTCGTGGTGAACGCCAACGACGAGGCCGCGCTGCGCCGCGAGCTGAACAAGGCGCTGGAGATCGGCAAGGGCGTGGTGCACGTGCTCACGCCGCTCGACGGCCTGGCGCAGGCGCTGGCCGAGGGCGCGTCCACGCGCGACCTGGGCACGCTGGAGGTGTTCTCCACCACGCGCGCCTGCCCGGTGTGCGCCACCAGCTACCCCGAGCTGGACCCGCGCCTGTTCTCATACAACAGCAAGCACGGCTGGTGCCCCGATTGCGTGGGGACCGGCGTGAAGCTGTCGAAGGACCAGCGCAAGGCGCTCGACGATTCGGTGCGCGACGACAAGGAGAAGGGCCGCGAGCAGAGCTTCGCCGAGCCCGAGGTGGACGACCTGGCGGACGAAGCCTGCCCCACCTGCGCGGGAACGCGTCTGAACCCGCAGGCGCGCGCGGTGCGCTTCGCGGGCGTGGGCATCACCGACGTGGCGTGCCTGTCCGTCCGGGAGGTTCGTGCCTGGGTGCAAGGCCTGATCGGCCCCCACACTCCACCGCTGCGCGGGTCGCTGCCCCCCGGGGGGGCTGTTCCGCCTTGGGGCGGCCCGGCGGCGGAACGCTTCGCTGGCGAGGTACCCGTTCTCAGCGCGCGCGAGGCCGACATCGCACGCGACCTGCTGCCCGAGATCGAGAGCCGGCTCGCCTTCCTGGAGGAGGTGGGCCTGAACTACCTCACGCTCGACCGTGGCGCGCCCACGCTGAGTGGGGGCGAGGCGCAGCGCATCCGCCTGGCCGCGCAGCTCGGCAGCAACCTGCAGGGCGTGTGCTACGTGCTCGACGAGCCCACCATCGGCCTGCATGCGCGCGACAACGCCATCCTGCTCAACGCCCTGCACAAGCTGGGTGAGCAGGGCAACACGCTGGTGGTCGTGGAGCACGACGAGGACACCATCCGCCGCGCCGACCACATCATCGACATCGGGCCGAGCGCCGGCAAGCGCGGTGGCCGCGTGGTGGCCCAGGGTTCGGTGAGCGACCTTTCGGCGAACGCCGATTCCGTCACGGGCCGCTACCTGCTGCACGCCATGAGGCACCCGCTGCAGGCGCGGCGCAGCATTCCTCCGATGGACGCATCGCCCTGGCTGCAGGTGCGTGGCGCGAACCTGCACAACCTGGACAACCTCGATGCGGCCGTGCCGCTGCAACGGCTGGTGGTGATCACAGGCGTGTCCGGCTCGGGCAAGTCCACACTCGCTCGCGACGTGCTGCTGACCAATGCGGCTGCCGCTGTCACCATGCGCAGCACGCAGGCCGGCCGCACCGCCTGGGACAAGGGCCAGCGCCCGTCCTGGGCCGGCTGCGAGAAGCTGCTGGGCACCGAGGTGGTGGACCGCGTGCTCGAAGTCGACCAGACGCCCATCGGCAAGACCCCGCGCAGCTGCCCGGCCACCTACATCGGTTTCTGGGACACGGTGCGCAAGCTGTTCGCGGACACGCTGGAAGCCAAGGCGCGCGGCTACGGCCCGGGCCGCTTCAGCTTCAACACCGGTGAAGGCCGCTGCCCGGGGTGCGAAGGTCAGGGCATGCGCACCATCGAGATGAGCTTCCTGCCCGATGTGAAGGTGCCTTGCGAGGTCTGCCACGGTGCGCGCTTCAACCCCGAGACGCTGGCCGTGACCTGGAAAGGCAAGAGCATCGGCGACGTGCTGCAGATGGAAGTGGACGAAGCGGTGAACTTCTTCGCCAGCATGCCCAGCATCAGCCACCCGCTGCAACTGCTGAAGGACGTGGGGCTGGGCTATCTCACGCTGGGCCAGCCCAGCCCGACGCTCTCCGGTGGCGAGGCGCAGCGCATCAAGCTGGTGACCGAACTCAGCAAGGTGCGCGACGACGTCACCCGCCGCGGGCAGAAGGCGCCGCACACGCTCTACGTGCTCGACGAACCCACGGTGGGCCTGCACATGGCCGACGTGGAAAAGCTCATCCGCGTGCTGCACCGCCTGGTGGACGGTGGCCACAGCGTGGTGGTGATCGAGCACGATCTGGATGTGATGGCCGAGGCCGACTGGATCATCGACCTCGGCCCCGAGGGCGGCAACGGCGGTGGTCGCATCGTGGCCGCCGCGCCGCCCGACGAAGTGGTGCGGCTGGGCACGCACACCGGCCGCGTGCTGGCGCCGGTGCTGAACCGGGTGTGATGGACGGCGGCCAGGTCATCCACATCCACGCCGAGGCACCGGCCAAGCCCGCGTTCGGGGCGCCGTGCAACGGATGCGGGGTGTGCTGCCTGGCCGAGCCCTGCCCCCTGGGCCGGGTGATCTCGCGCAAGCGGATGGGTGCCTGCGAGGCGCTGCGCTGGGACGATGGGCTGTCGGTCTACCGCTGCGGGGCGATCACCGATGCGAGGGGCGTGCTGGGCCCGCGCTGGCGCTGGGCGGCCCCGGTGCTGCGGCGGCTGGCGCACCGCTGGATCGCGGCGGGCGTGGGTTGCGACGCGACGCTGCAGGCCGAGCGCGGCGGGGATTGATCAGCGTGCGAACAGCCAGACCACGCTGACCACCAGGGCGGCAATCGCCACCATGAGGACACGCGTGCGCTTGCGCAGCAGGTCGACCGCGCCCACCAGCCGTGCGTTCTGCTCGGCAAGCTCGGCCAGGGTCTGGGCCATCTGCTCCTGTGTGGCGGCCTGCTGATCGATCAGCTGGCGGGCTTCGATCAGGCGGTTTTTCAGTTCGCCCAGCGTGGGCGGGGCTTCGCCCATGTCGAGCGGCGCTGGCGTGACCGTGCCGCCGGTCGGCGCCTTCTGGCGGTCCATCAGCTTGCGCGCGGCATTGAGCACCTTGGGCGCGTGTTCGATCACGTCGCCCCAGGGGATCACTTTCAGGGCAACCATCCAGGGAATGGCCATGGGAATGATCCTTTCGCTTGTGAGACTAAACCGTGGCCCGGGTGGGAGCCGTTCAGACCCGCAGGGTTCCTTCAGTTTGGGGCGAATCTGCCCGTCTCAACAGCCACCAGCCCAGGCCGGCCACCGCGATCAGCAACGCGGGAAAACCCAGCGTGGGCGCCCATTGCAGCGCGGCACCACCCAGCGCGGGGGCGAGCACACCGCCCAGCGTGTAAGACAGCACCAGCACCGCCGTGCTGTTGACCAGCGTGATGCCTTCCTCGCGCGAGCCGATGTCGATCATCGCCAGCGTGTACAGACAGCCGCCCGCACCACCCCACAGGAACGCCACCGGCGCGGCCAGCCACGGTGTGCCCGCGACGAAGGGGATGACCAGCGTGGCCAGCAGCGTGATGAGGGCGCAGGCCCGCAGAATGCGCAGCCGCACGGTGCGGCCGTCGCCCCAGCGCTGGCCGGGGTGGTGCGCCATGTGGTCGGCCAGCACACCGGCGGGCAGCATCATGAGTGCGCTGCCCAGCCCACTGGCCGACACCAGCAGGGCCGCGACCGTGGCGCCCAGGCCGAGCGCCAGACCGTACAGCGGCAGGATGGAGGTGAGGCCGCTCTCGAAGAAGCCGCCCACGAAACCGACCGTCATGATCAGCGGGTGGGCCAGCAGCGCGTGCCACACGCCCGACAGGCCGACCTTTGCACTGTGCGCATCCGCCGCGTCGGGCAGGCGTGGAATGAGCAGGCTCCAGGCCAGGCCGATGGCCATGAAGCCCAGCGCGATCCACAAGGCACGGTCGCTGTCCGCGCCCACCCAGGCCAGCATGAGCGGTCCCACCACGAAGGTGATGCCGACCATGGTTTCGAAGATGCCGACGTAGCGCCCACGCTGGCCCGGCGGCGAGAACTCGGCCACCACAGCCTCGGCCAGCACCCAGCGCAAGCCCGAGGCCATGCCGGCGGCGATCTTGAACACGAACCACAGCCAGAGCACGGGCGTGAACGCGAAGCCGGCGGTGGCGATCACCGGGATCAGCGCGGCCAGCCACAGCGTGGGCCGACGGCCCAGCCGCTGTGTGATGGCAGAGGCGAACGGCGTCATGAGGAACACGCCCAGCCAGCCGCTGGCCGCGAACAGGCCTGCCAGCGCGGTGGACTCACCGCCGCCTTTGAGCCGCAGCAGCAACAGGGGCGTGAGCATGAAGTAGCCCACCAGTTCGAAGAAGGTGGAGCCGAAGATCGCGATCAGGCCCAGCCGCGCTTTCCCGGGTGGGTTGGCGGCGAGGGCGCCGGTGTGGTCAGGTCGTAGCGGGTGCTCGCTCATGGGGTGATCCGCGCGTCCAGCACCGCATCGACCACTTCGGTGAACCCGGCGCCGCGCTCGCCCGTGGCGACGTAGCGGGGATGGTGTGCGAGCGCCCGCCAGAAGCGTTCGATGTTGGCCACGCCCACGCTGTGCGGGAAGTGGGCGAACATGCGCGCGTCGTTGGTCGAATCGCCGACATAGACCCAGCGGTCGAGCTCGTCGTCGAGCACACGGCCCAGCCGCGAGCGCACGATCCAGCGCGCACCGGCGAGCTTGTCGTGGTCGCCGATCCAGCCATTGATGTGGATCGAACTCACCGTGGCATTCAGCCCCTGGCCTTTCATGATCTGCACGACGCGCGCGATGTCGGCCTCGCCCAGGTGCGCGAACTCGCTGTGGTCGATCGCGATGTCGGTCTCCCGCCCGGGGCTGTCGGTGGCCAGACGGGCCTGCGGCATCTCGGCCAGCACACGTTGTGCAGTGGCATGCAGCTTCTCGAAGTTGGCGTGGCGCGTGGCAGCGTCCTGCAGGTAGTCGCGGCGCAACTCGCCGGCGTCACCGCGCCAGAGCGCCACGGCGCCGTTCTCCGCCACGATCGCGTCCACCGGCCAGGCCAGCGCGAAGGCCTCGCTCCAGCCGGCCGGCCGGCCGGTGATGGCGAACACTGGCAGACCGGCGGCGCGCAGGCGGTGCAGCGCGTCCAGTGCATCGGGCGTGATCGCGCCCTCGGTGGTGAGGGTGTCGTCGATGTCCGTCAGCACGCCGTGGATGCGGGCGCGGGCCGGGGCGGGCCAGAGGGCGAGGGGGGTCTTGTTCGTCATGGAAGGCGGGCAGTGTCGCACAGGCCTTCCGCGCCGCAGGGTGCCACCGGCGACGTTCGGCAGGGGGCAAATCGGGGCTGCTGCGGTAGAATCCCGCGATCCGAGGAGCGTTGCAGCGCCCCCACTGGCGAGGCCAGCAGCGGGGCGTGAGGCTCGGACCATCCCTGCAACGACGCTCATCCACATCCCGTGCGATGAGTCCTTTCTCAATCTGTGCGAGATGTGGTTTGTCCATCCTTTCCGGAGCGAACCACCATGAATGCACGTCTGAACAACCCGGTCGCCGCCGACAGCGCGATCGCCGACATCTCCCTGGCCGACTGGGGCCGCAAGGAAATCCGCGTCGCCGAGACCGAGATGCCCGGCCTGATGGCCATCCGCGACGAGTTCGCAAAATCGCAACCTCTCAAGGGCGCACGCATCACCGGCTCGCTGCACATGACGATCCAGACCGCCGTGCTGATCGAGACCCTGCAGGCGCTGGGTGCCGATGTGCGCTGGGCCTCGTGCAACATCTTCTCCACGCAGGACCACGCCGCCGCCGCCATCGCGGCCAATGGCACGCCGGTGTTCGCGATCAAGGGCGAGTCGCTGGAGGACTACTGGGACTACACCCACCGCATCTTCGAGTTCGGCCCCAAGGGCAGCAAGACCGAAGGCCCGAACATGATCCTGGACGACGGTGGTGATGCCACGCTGCTGATGCACCTGGGTGCCGCGGCCGAGAAGGACATCAAGGCGCTGGGCAAGGCCAAGAGCGAAGAAGAGAAGATCATCCACGCGGCCATCAAGGCCAAGCTCAAGCAGGATCCGACCTGGTACAGCCGCCGCCTGAAGAACATCATCGGCGTGACCGAAGAGACCACCACCGGGGTGCACCGCCTCAACGAGATGTCGGCCAAGGGCACGCTGCAGATGCGCGCCATCAACGTCAACGACTCGGTGACCAAGAGCAAGTTCGACAACCTGTACGGTTGCCGTGAATCGCTGGTGGATGGCATCAAGCGCGCCACCGACGTCATGATCGCCGGCAAGGTGGCCGTGGTCGCTGGCTACGGTGATGTGGGCAAGGGCTCGGCCCAGGCGCTGCGGGCCCTGAGCGCGCAGGTGTGGGTGACCGAGATCGACCCCATCAATGCGCTGCAGGCCGCGATGGAAGGCTACCGCGTGGTGACCATGGAGTACGCCGCCGACAAGGCCGACATCTTCGTGACGACCACCGGCAACAAGGACGTGATCCGTTACGAGCACATGGAGGCCATGAAGGACCAGGCCATCGTCTGCAACATCGGCCATTTCGACAACGAGATCGACGTCGCCTCGCTGGAGAAGAACTGCCAGTGGGAAGAGATCAAGCCGCAGGTCGATCACGTGATCTTCCCCAGGCAGGGCAAGAAGCCGGCCAAGCGCATCATCCTGCTGGCCAAGGGCCGGCTGGTGAACCTGGGCTGCGGCACGGGTCATCCGAGCTACGTGATGTCGTCCTCGTTCGCGAACCAGACCATTGCGCAGATCGAACTGTTCACCAAGCCCAGCGCTTACAAGGTGGGCCAGGTCTACGTGTTGCCCAAGCACCTGGACGAGAAGGTCGCTCGCCTGCAGCTGTCCAAGCTGGGCGCTCAGCTGACCAAGCTCACGAAGGAGCAGGCTGCCTACATCGGCGTGCCGGTGCAGGGCCCCTACAAACCCGATACCTACCGGTATTGAAATCACCCCCGCCGCGCTTCGCGCGACCCCCTCAAGGGGGTGATGCTGGCGGCCCGGCAAAGCCGGTTCCGCGGCATCTCCGGGCTAGGCGTGTGGGCGCTCCAACATGCGTGCTGATCAACTTCTCGTCGAACGCGGCCTCGCGGCTTCCCGTTCGCAGGCCCAGCGGCTGATTGCCGCGGGCGTGCAATGGCGTGAGGCGGGTGGCGACTGGAAGGCTGTCACCAAGAACGGTGAGGAGCTGCGAGATGCGGTCGAGCTTCGTTTGCTGGACACGGCGGAGACGCGTTACGTCTCGCGCGGTGGCCTCAAGCTCGAAGGTGCCCTGCGGCACACGGGTTTGAACGTCAACGGTCTGCGCTGTCTCGATGTGGGGCAGAGCAGCGGCGGTTTCACCGACTGCCTGTTGCAGCAGGGTGCGGCGCAGGTGGTGGGCGTGGACGTGGGGCAGGGGCAACTGCATCCCCGGCTCAAGGCCGATGCGCGTGTGGTGTGCATCGAGAAGTGCAACGCGCGCGAGTTGTCGGCCGAGGTGTTGCGGGCCGCCGGCGGTGCACCGCCGTTCGGCCTGATCGTCGGCGATCTGTCGTTCATCTCGCAGACGCTGGTGTGGCCAGCCGTGGTGCCGCTGCTGGCGCCGGACGCGCACCTGCTGATGCTGGTGAAGCCGCAGTTCGAGCTGCAGCCGGCCGACATCGGCAAAGGCGGGCTGGTGAAGGACACGGCCAGCTACGCCGTGGTGCGCGAGCGGATGGAGCAGGCGTGCCGCGACAACGGCCTTCGGCTGCGCGACTACCTGGAGAGCCCGATCACCGGAGGTGACGGCAACCGCGAGTTTTTTGTGTGTGCGAGCCAATGAGGAAGGACAAGACCATGGGTCTTCCGATCAGCCTGGAATTTTTCCCGACCAAGACGCCCGAGGGCGCGGTCAAACTGCGCGCCGTCCGGCAGCAGCTGTATGCGCTCAAGCCCGAGTTCTGCTCGGTGACCTTCGGTGCGGGCGGTTCGACGCAGGACGGCACGCTGCAGGCCGTCACCGAGATCATGGGCGAGGGCTGTGCGGCCGCTCCGCACCTGAGCTGCATCGGCCAGTCGCGCGAGAGCATCCGCCAGCGGCTGGCGGCCTATGCCGCAGCGGGCATCCGCCGCATCGTCGCGCTGCGTGGCGATCTGCCCAGTGGCTATGGCCTGGGTGGCGAGTTCCGTTACGCCAGCGACCTGGTGAGCTTCATCCGCGAGGAGACCGGCGACCGCTTCCACCTCGAGGTGGCGGCCTACCCCGAGACCCATCCGCAGGCGAAGTCGCCCGAGGCCGATCTCGATGCGTTCGTGGCGAAGGTGAAGGCCGGTGCAGACGCCGGGATCACGCAGTACTTCTTCAACAGCGACGCCTATTTCCGCTATGTGGACGATCTGGGGCGCAAGGGGGTGGACGTGCCGGTGGTGCCGGGCATCATGCCCATCACGAGCTCCACGCAGCTGATGCGCTTCTCGGACGCCTGCGGCGCCGAGATTCCGCGCTGGATCCGCATGCGGCTGCAGGCCTTCGGAGACGACACCGCCTCCATCAAGTCCTTCGGCCTGGACGTGGTGGCCGACCTGTGCGATCGGCTGCGCGCTGGCGGGGTGCCGGGCCTGCACTTTTACACCATGAACCAGAGCGCCGCCACCACCGAGCTGGTGCGCCGTCTCGCACTGGGCTGACATCGGCCGAACGTGCCGGCAAGCCGGGCAGGGGTGTCAAAGTGCACAGAAACAGGAGTTAGTTGCTCTTGTTTTTGATGAATGTAAGAAGTTGTGACGTATCCTTCGCGCCGACGTACGCCGAAGGGTGACCGGACGAAGGTGCCGATGAGGTCCTTGGTTTGGGATGCAGAGCCTGTGTCGGCGGCGTGGGTGCACAAGACTTCGTTTTTCCAGATGAGGGAGGGCGGGCGATCGCTGGTCGCTGGTTCCTGGCGCATCCGTTTTTCACCGCACGAGGGCAGACCCGCCCCGTGCGACGCAGGTGCCCTTTGTAGCCAGTACAGACATGAACCACATCTATTCGATCGTCCGCATTGCCTCCACCCACCAGACCCAGGTCGTTCCCGAGACCGCACGTCAACGGCGCGGTGGGTCTTCCCGCTCCAGCGTCCGAGGGGCTCGTGCCGCGGTGGTGGCCCTGGCCGTGATCGGCTCAGCCGGCCCGGCGCTGGCCGGCACCGGGCCCGCGCTGGGTGCGGGCGGATCGTGCCCCGAGACCGGCACCTTCTCGGTCTCGGACACGCGCACCACGATGTGCGAACTGATCGACAACGACCACATCACCGTGACCAGCACAGGCAGCATCACGGGTTTCACCAACGCCATCCAGGTCGGCGTCCCCACGGCGGGTGCCACGCCACCCGTGAACATCCAGGTGGTGAACCATGGCGAGCTGTACGGCACCACCTTCAACGGCCTGCGCAACTACGGTGAGATCGGCCTGGTCGACAACCGGGGCGGCATGCGCGGCATCAACTTCGGCATCGTGAACTCGGGGATCATCACCCTGCTGAACAACTCGAGCACCGGGGAGATCTCGGGCGATGTCGAGGGCGGCATCCTGAATTACCAGACCGTGATCGAGATGAACAACGACGGTTTTGTCGGAGGCGTCTCTTCAGGCCATGGCATCGAGAACTACAGCTTTTTCCAGACGATCAACAACCAGGGTGTCATCAGCGGACCAGGCGGTGCCATCGTCAACACCGGCATCATCAGCACGATCAACAACAGCGGGCAACTGCTGGGCAGCGTGAGCACCAGCAACACGACGATCAACCTGACGGGCACAGTGGCGCGGATCTCGGGCGCGGTGACCAATACGGGTGGTTCGGTCAATCTGCTCAGTGGTGCGGACTTCACCACCGAGAACACCTTCAGCGCGGCCACCTACGCCGTGAACAGCGGCGCCACGCTGCGCGTGGGCAGCTCCACCCATACCCTGACCGCGAACGATGCGGCAACCAACGCGTTCAACAACGCAGGCACCCTGCGGGTGGGTGAAGGCGTGGTGGCCAACATCGTTGGCAACTACGCGCAAAGCGGCGCCGTGCGCCTCGGTGCCAGCAGCTCCAGCAGCTATGGCCGTGTGGCCGTGCAGGGCGATGCGGAACTGTCGTCCAGCGCCACCTTTTTCGTGGACGTGAACACGACCAACTCGCTGGCCAACGGCCAATCGCTGGCCGGCGTGGTGTCCGCCACCGGCACCCTGACGAACAATGCCACCACCGGCAATGTGACCGACAACAGCGCGCTGTTCGACTTCCTTTCGGCCACCAACGGCAATGCGGTCGACATCCAGGTGGTCGCGGTGGTCACGCCTCCGACGACCCCTCCGACCACGCCCCCGACAACGCCGCCCACCACGCCTCCGACGACACCGCCGTCGTCCCCTGGCGCCATCATTTCTGCGGTCACCGGCAGCGGCTTGAACGCTGGCTTGCCTGCGGCGCATGTGCTCGACGGGTACATCCAGGGCGGCACCACCGGAACGGACTGGGATGCGGTGGTCACCGCGCTCGGCGCGCTGCCGACCAACCAGCGCGTGGCGGCCGCGGTCGGCCAGGTCATGCCGTCCCTGCACGGCAACGCGGGTTTCGCGGCTCTGGTCCATGGCGCCGCGACCGGCACGGCCATCGAGCAGCAACTGGCCGAGGCGGGCCAGTCGGGTGGTTCCGACGCCAGCGGCAAGCGCTTCTGGGTCAAGCCGCTGGGCAACCGTGTCGATCAGGACGCGGTGGATGGCGTCAGCGGGTACAAGATGGGCACCTACGGCCTCGTGGGTGGTGTGCAAAGCGACCTGAGCGCGCGCTCCACCCTCGGCTTCGGTCTGGGCTACCTGGACAGCACGGTCGATGGACGTGATTTCGCCGTCAGCCACCGCAACAACATCGAGAGCGTGCAGCTGATCGCCTATGGCCGGCAGGTGCTCAACGACGCAGGCTGGCAGCTGGACTGGCAGGGCGACTACACGCGCAGCCGTTTCGACTCGCGTCGGGTGATGGGCTTCATCGGCCGCACGGCACAGGCCAGGTACGACGGCGATACCTGGCACATGGGCGTGACCCTGAGCAAGGCGTATGACGTCAAGCAGCTGAAGGTCAAACCCCTGGTGGCGCTGGACTGGCGGCAGTTCAAGAGCGACGCGTACAGCGAAGACGGCGCAGGCGCGCTGAACCTCCTGGTCAACGAACAGAAGGCACGCGAGCTCATCCTGAAGGTGGGCGCGCATGTGCAGGGCGATATCAATGCGCGCACGCAGTGGCTCGCCCGTGCCGCCGTCGGTTACGACCTCAACGATCAGCGCAGCGCCGTCACCGCCCGGTTCAGTGGCGGCGGCGTGGCGTTCACCACGGACGGTCTGCCGAAATCGCGCACGTTGGCCGACCTGGGTGTGGGTGTCCGTTACCGCGCCACGGAGAGCATGGAACTCACCGCGCGCTACGACGTGCACCTGCGCAAGGGTCTGCGTGACCAGGTCGCCTCCGTGCGCCTGGGCTGGGCGTTCTGATTCGCGCACGCCGATGGGGGTGGTGGCTGGCCACCGCCCTCGTCCTCCTGAGCGGTTGTGCCGCGCCGTCGCCTGAAGCGCGCACGGCCAACGCCCGGGCATGGGCCGCCGCGCAGGATTGGCGGCCCTTGCTGCTGTCTGGCCCGGTGTTCGACCTCCAGGCCTTCGTGCCCGCTCGCCTGCAGCGCGCATCGCAGCTCACGGTGTACATCGAAGGCGACGGCCTGGCCTGGGTGGACCGGCACACGCCATCGTTCGCGCCGACACCCATCGACCCACTGGCGTTGCGCCTGGCCGTTGCGGATGCCGGTGCCCGGGCGGTCTACCTGGCCCGACCCTGCCAGTACACCGAGGGCCCGGCCTTCAAGGGATGCCACCCACGCTATTGGGGCAGCCACCGCTTTGCGCCCGAGGTGACCGGTGCGATGGGCCTGGCCCTGGACCAGCTGAAACGAGAGTACGGTGCATCGTCGCTGGTGCTGGTGGGTTACTCAGGAGGTGCCGCCGTGGCGGCCTTGCTCGCCGAGCGGCGCCGCGACGTGGTGGCCCTGGTGACTGTGGCCGGCACGCTGGACAGCGAGCTGTGGACGCAGCAGCAGCACCTGTCGCCCTTGCACGGTTCCCTCAATCCGAAAGACATGGCTTCGCGTCTCGCGCGCCTGCCGCAATGGCACTTCACCGGGCAGCGGGACCGCGTGGTGCCCGACACCGTGCTGAAAAGCTTTCTCGGCGCGAGCACCGACCAGAACCCGGAGGCCGCTCCCGCCCCCGTGGTTCATGTGGAGCCGGACTTCGACCACCATTGCTGCTGGGCGAAGGCGTGGCCCGCACTGAGTCGGCGGTTCCAGACGCCGGAAACCGGTCGCTGACGGCCGTGCGTCCATTCAGCCCTTGTGGCTGGACGTGGTGGGGAACCTGTGCGATGGTCCGCACTCCCACCCTCTGCCGCACCTGAACACGATGGATATGGATCGGAAGCCGAAACCCACATGAGCCTCAAGCCTGCACTTGCCATTGCGCTGGCCACCGTGCTGTGGCTGGGGGGCTGCGCGACGCGTGCGCCGTCGTTGCCCGATCCCGGCGATGGCCCGGTGGTCACCGAGCCGGGCGTGCGCGATGGCGAGATCGCACGCGGACTGGCGTCGTGGTATGGCGAACGCTTTCACGGACGCCGCACCGCCAGCGGCGAAGTGTTCGACATGAACCAGCTCACCGCCGCCCACAAGACCTTGCCGTTCGGCACCCTGGTGCGGGTGCGCCACATCGGCACCGGCAAGGAGGTGACGGTGCGCATCAACGACCGGGGCCCGCATGTGCCGGGACGCATCATCGATCTCAGCCGCGCCGCGGCCTCGACGCTGGGCATCGTGCAGAGCGGTGTCGGCCGGGTGGCGCTGTTCCCCGAATGAACCGCCATTCCCTGGCGGCTTGACCTGCATCAAGCATCGCGTGTGGCGGGGCGCCGGGCCGGTTTCGGGTTTGATGTGGCGCAACGCGGCACCCGGTACGGTCTTCTGTAATGAGCCCGGGGATTCTCCCGTGTCAACGTTTCACAGAAGACCATCATGAAAGCACACCACATCGCCATGTCCGCCATGGCCTCTGCCTGCCTGCTTGCTTCCGGCGCCGCCCCCGCACAGGACTTCCAGGCAGGCTCCGTGCTCGTGCGCGCACGCGCCGTGCACCTGGACAGCGCCAACAAGGACAGCACCGGCCTGGGCCTGGCCATCAACAACAAGACGCTGCCGGAAGTCGACGTCAGCTATTTCTTCAGCAAGAACATTGCCGCCGAACTCATCCTGACGGTGCCTCAGAAGCACAGGCTCTCGTCGAACGGTACCGACATCGGTTCGCTGCGCCATTTGCCGCCCACGCTCACCGTGCAGTACCACTTCGACGCCCCCGGCTTCAAGCCCTACGTGGGGGCGGGTGTGAACTACACGCGCTTCAGTTCGGTCAACGTGCTGGGTGGCGCCGCCGATGTGAAGCGCAACAGCTTCGGTCCCGCGTTGCAGGTGGGCGCGGACATTCCGCTCTCGGGCAACCTCTACCTCAACATCGATGTGAAGAAGGTTTTCATCAAGACCGACGTGAGTGCGGGCGGCACGAAGATCGGCCAGTTCAAGGTGGACCCGGTGCTGGTCGGCGTGGGCCTGGGCTGGCGTTTCTGAGCGAGCGCGATCAGCGCTCGTCGTAACTCACCACGACCTTGTCGGTGGTGGGTCGGGCCTGGCAGCTCAGCACGAAACCTTTGTCGGTTTCCCAGGGCTCGAGCGTGAAGTTCCGCTCCATCTGGACCGCGCCTTCCATCACCTTGGCGCGGCAGGTGCAGCACACGCCGCCGCGGCAGGACCAGGGCAGGTCGAGTCCGGCGTTCAGCGCCACGTCGAGCACACGCTCGTCGCGACCCATGCGCAGTTCGTGCGGCTTGCCATCGAGCACCACCGTCAGGGCCACATCACCTTTGGCATGCACGGCGGGTTGGCCGGGCACGGCCGCCCGGCGTTGCGAGGCGGGCAGTGCGTCGAGCGTGGGTGAGGTGAAGCGTTCGGTGTGCAGGCGATCCGGGCGCACGCCGGCGTCGAGAAGGGCCTTCTCGGTCACCTCGATCATGGCTTCGGGGCCGCAGATGAACACCTCGTCCATGCTGGCCACGGGCAGCAGCGTACCGATGAGCGCGCGCACCTTGTCGGCATCGATGCGGCCTTCGAGCAACGGCACTTCCTGTGCCTGGCGCGAGAGGATGTGGATCAGCGTGAGCCGGTCCGCGTAGCGGTCCTTCAGGTCCTGCAGCGCCTCATTGAACATGACGCTGCCCATGCGCCGGTTGCCGTACACCAGGGTGAATTTCGAGGGGGGCGACTCTTCGAGCGTGCTCGCCATCAGCGACAGGATGGGCGTGATGCCCGAGCCGGCCGCGAAGCCCACACGGTGCACGGCCCGTGGCTTGTGCACGGTGAAGCGGCCGTCCGGTGGCATGGCCTGCAAGGTGTCGCCCGCCTTCAGTGCCGTGGCGGCCCAGTTGGAGAACACCCCGCCCTCCACCGGGCGGATGCCCAGCGTGAGTTCGCCGCGCTGCGCGAGCAGGCTGCGCGGGCTGCTGATCGAGTAGCTGCGCCGCACCTCCTGTCCGGCGATGTGGGCGCGCACGGTGAGGAACTGGCCGGGCTCGAACGCGAAGGTCTCGCGTTGCCCTGGGGGCACGGCAAAGGTGATCGCCACGGCGCCGGCCGCCTCGGGGCTGATGCGGGCGATGGGCAACTCGTGGAAACCTCGTGGGGCTGTGCTCATGGCGTCAATACGGTTTGAAGTAGTCGAAGGGCTCCAGGCAGTCGAGGCAGCGGTACATCGCCTTGCAGGCGGTGGAGCCAAAAGGCGAGGTCTCGGTGGTGTGCACGGAGCCGCACTGCGGACAGGGCACGTCGTCGTGGCGCAGGGCCTGGCGGGAGAACTTCAGCGCGGCTGGCCGGCTCGCGGTTGCGCTGCCACACCGTGGCGGCGCGATGCCGTAGGCCCGGAGCTTTTCGCGTGCACCCTCGGTCATCCAGTCGGTGGTCCAGGCTGGCGCGAGCTGCGTGACCACGCGCGCTTCAAGGCCAGCGTTCGCCAGTGCGGCGCGCACATCGTCCTCGATTTGCCCCATCGCCGGACAGCCGCTGTAGGTCGGTGTGATCACCACCTCCGGTGTGCCGTCATCGCCCACGCGCACACCGCGCAGGATGCCGAGCTCGCTGAGGCTGACCACCGGGATCTCGGGGTCCGTCAGGTTCGCCAGCGCGTCACGGATCGCAGCCTGGGCGGAGTTGGAGAGGGCGAGCACTGCGTCCATCTCTCACCACACGGCCTGAGGGTGCGCACGCGCCAGGCTTTGCATGTCCGCGAGCAGGAAACCCATGTGCTCGGAGTGCACGCCGCGCTTGCCTTGTGTCACATAGCCTTGCCCGGATGGGCGCCGCAGTGTCGCTTCCTGCACGGTTTCGTCCACCAGCGCGTTCCAGTCGGCCTGCAGGCCGGCCACTTCGATGCCTGTGCCGTTGGCCAGCGCGGCCCCTTCGGCTTCGCTGCCGGTCCAGAACTCCTGGCAGTAGGGCAGCAGATGGTCGAGCGCGGCCTGTGCGCGGGCGTGCGATTCGTCCGTGCCATCGCCAAAGCGCACCAGCCAGTCGCTGGCGTGGCGCAAGTGGTAGCGCACCTCCTTCAGCGACTTGGCCGCAATCGCAGCGAGTTGCGTGTCCGCAGAGGCCTGCAGCCGATCCCACAAATGCACCATGAATGCGCTGTACAGGAAATTGCGCACGATGGTGGTCGCGTAGTCGCGGTCGCCGGAAGCGGTGCCCGCCAGCGGGCCGCTGTGGGGCAGCTCCAGCAGGGTGAGGTTGTGGAACTCGTGTGCGTCGCGGAAATAGGCCAGCGTGTCTTCCGTGACCGCACCGTCGGTGCGTGCGCCTCGCAGGTGTTCAAAGCGTTGGCGCGCATCGGCATCGGCGTTGATGAGCGTGGCCGCGTGCTGGTAGAGCAGGCGGGCTTGCCCGAGCAGGTCCAGGCTGTTGTTGGCCAGGGCCAGGTCTTCTTCGAGGATCGGCCCATGGCCGCACCACTCGGCATTGCGCTGTCCCAGCACCAGTGCGTTGTCGGCCAGATGCAGGAGGTAGCCGATCGGGGCATGCGTCGTCGAGGCCATCACATGTGCCCCACTTTGTCCGGGATGTCGTAGAACGTGGGATGCCGGTATACCTTGTCGGCGGCGGGATCGAAGAAGCTGTCCTTGCTGTCGGGTTCGCTCGCGGTGATGCTGCTGGACTGCACGACCCAGATGCTCACGCCTTCCTGACGGCGGGTGTACACGTCGCGCGCCAGATGCAGGGCATGCTGCGCGTCGCTCGCGTGCAGGCTGCCGCAGTGCTTGTGCTCCAGGCCCTGCTTGCTGCGCACGAACACTTCCCAGAGCGGCCATTCCTTGAGTGTGGGTGCGTTCATGCGGCCTCCTTCATGCGGCGTTCCTGTTGCTTGCGCGCGTGGGCCAGGGCGGCCTCGCGCACCCAGGCTCCGTCGTCCCATGCCTTCACCCGGGTGGCCAGGCGTTCCTTGTTGCAGGGGCCGTCGCCATTGACCACGGACCAGAACTCGTCCCAGTCGATGTGTCCATAGTCGTGGTGGCCGCGCGCCTCGTTCCACTTGAGGTCCGGGTCGGGCAGGGTGACACCCAGCACCTCGGCCTGCGGCACCGTGGCGTCGACGAACTTCTGGCGCAGGTCGTCGTTGCTGATGCGCTTGATGCCCCAGCGCATGCCTTGCACGCTGTTGGGGCTGTCGGCGTCCGGCGGCCCGAACATCGCCAGGCACTTCCACCACCAGCGGTTCACAGCGTCCTGCACCATCGCTTTCTGTTCGGCCGTGCCCTGCATCATGCTCATCAGGGATTCGAAGCCCTGGCGCTGGTGGAAGCTTTCTTCCTTGCAGACGCGGATCATGGCGCGCGCATACGGGCCATAGCTGCAGCGGCACAAGGGGATCTGGTTCATGATCGCTGCCCCGTCCACCAGCCAGCCGATCACGCCCACGTCGGCCCAGGTGAGCGTGGGGTAGTTGAAGATCGAGCTGTACTTGGCCTTGCCGCTGTGCAGTGCGTCGAACATCTGGTCCCGGCTGGTGCCCAGCGTCTCGGCCGCGCTGTAGAGGTAGAGGCCGTGCCCACCCTCGTCCTGCACCTTGGCCACGAGGATCGCCTTGCGCTTGAGGCTGGGCGCACGCGAAATCCAGTTGCCCTCGGGCAGCATGCCCACGATCTCGCTGTGCGCGTGCTGGCTGATCTGGCGCACCAGCGTCTTGCGGTAAGCGTCGGGCATCCAGTCGCGCGGTTCGATCTTGCCGTCGGCGTCGATCACGGCATCGAAATGCGACTGCAGGGCCGTGTCATGCGGCACCGCCTTGAGTGGCGCGGTGGACTTCGCCTCCGCATCCGGAACGTTGAATGACTGCGTGTACATGCGTGTCTCCTGGGCCAGTGGGGTGGCTGAGGGGCAGTATAGCCAATTAGCCGACCGATCGGTCGGCTAATTATGCAACACCCGCCAGGCGGTTTGCGGAACGGCGGCGGTGCCCAGCCGAAGAGTGGTGAAGGGCTACATCCGCTTACCCGACGCTGGCTGCCCGACCGTAGAGTGAGCGCATGCCCTACCTCGCTTCCCCGCTGAAACGCGTCTCCTCTTCTTCTCCGCGCCGCGCCGCCTGTCTGGCGGGGGCCAGTGCTGCGCTGCTGGCCTTGGCCGCCTGCGGTGGAGGCGGTGGCGGTGAAAGCGCAGGAACGGGGGGGTCCGTCGGAACGCCTTCGCCACCCAGCTCATCGGGTGGTTCTGGAACGGTGGGAGGGGGGGCGACCCTCGTGGCGCTGGACGCCGCCACCAGTTGCGGCCTGCCCGATTTCCGCAACAACCTGCTGCAGGCGATCAATGACGCACGCGCCGTGGCCCGCAGCTGTGGCGGCACGGCCATGCCTGCGGTCGCGCCGCTGACGTGGAACGACCAGCTGTTCTCGGCGGCCGCACGGCATTCCACCGACATGGCCGCGAACAATTACTTCTCCCACACAGGGCTGGATGGCCGCAGCATGTCGCAGCGCGTCTCTGCGGAAGGCTACGCGTGGTCGTGGGTGGGCGAGAACATCGCAGCGGGACAGTCGTCGGTCGCGGTGGTGATGAACGGCTGGCTGGCCAGCCCCGGCCATTGCTCCAACATCATGAACGCCCAGCCCCGCGATGTGGCCGTGGCCTGCGTGCAGCGCAGCGGCACCACCTACGGCCGTTACTGGACCATGCTCCTGGCACGGCCGAGGTGACCGGCCGCTTCAGCCGCCGGACTCCACCGCCTGTGACTTGCCGCGCCCGCGGCCCAGGTGCTCCAGCAACTGGGGCAGCGCGGCCTGCAGGGTGGCCTTGAGGGTGTGCGGCGGGTTGATCACGAACATGCCGCTCGCGGTAAGCCCGGGGCGGTCGTCCGGGCCGTGTGTCGGATCCTGACCAATCGCCAGCGTGGCATTCAGCCAGGGTTTCTGAGCCTGGTTCGACAGCGTGCGCAGCCGGCGTGGCAGGTCGTGCGCCTCCGGCCGGGGGATCACCGGGTACCAGACCAGGTAGGTGCCGGTCGGGAACCGCTTGATCAATTCTTGTATGCAGGCGCTCACTTTCCCGTAATCGCTCTTGATCTCATAGCTGGGATCGATCAGGACCAAGGCGCGCTTGGAGCCGGTGGCCGACGGAGGCGGGGGCAGCAGAGGCTTGACGCCTTCGAAGCCGTCCTGGCGTGCGACTGCGATCTGGCGTCCGGCTTCGAGCTGCCCGATGTTGGCGGACAGGGTCCGGCTGTCGGTCGGATGCACTTCGAACAGCTTGAGGCGGTCGCGCGACTCGGCCCGCAGCAGGTGGTGCATGACAAAAGGCGACCCCGGGTAGACCCGCAACGATCCGGAGGGATTGAAGCTGGCGATCAGATCCAGGTAGTCGTCGATCGCTGGCGAGACCGCCTGGGCCGCAGGGCGGTCGACAGCCCGCAGGGCGCCCATCAGCTTGACAACGCCATCCCGTGCCTCGCCTCCGGTTTCCGTGTAGTCGCCATCCAGCCGGTAGAGGCCGGCCCCGGCGTGGGTGTCGATCAGCGTCAGCCCCGCTTCCTTCTGCATCAGGTGGCGCAGCGTGGCGATGAGCGTGATGTGCTTGAGCACGTCGGCGTGGTTGCCGGCGTGGAAGGCGTGTCGGTAGCTGAACATGCGCCGATGGTAGCCGTTCGCCCCCGTCACCCGGGCCTTGGAGACAGGCGGTTTGCCATCCGCATGGGGAATTTCGTACAATGGAGGGCTTCGCAGCGAATTGCTGGCTCCGCGGCGAGGCATTCAAACCCCACCTAAGAGCGTTCCGCCAGAGAACGACCGACCGTGGAAAAGAGCCGCCAAACCAACTCTTCAAGAGAAAACTCATGACCAAGACGTTCAGCGCCAAACCCGCTGACGTGACGCACGAGTGGTTTGTGATTGACGCGACCGACAAGGTCCTCGGACGAGTAGCCAGTGAAGTTGCTCTCCGTCTGCGCGGCAAACACAAGGCCATCTACACGCCTCACGTCGATACCGGTGACTTCATCGTCATCATCAACGCAGCCAAACTCCGTGTCACGGGCAACAAGGCCCTGGACAAGGTGTACTACCGCCACTCGGGCTTCCCCGGCGGTATCTATGGCACCAACTTCCGTGACATGCAGGCCAAGCACCCTGGTCGCGCGCTCGAGAAGGCCGTCAAGGGCATGCTGCCCAAGGGCCCGCTCGGCTACGCCATGATCAAGAAGCTCAAGGTGTACGGTGGTGCAGAGCACCCCCACACCGCCCAACAGCCGCAAGTGCTGGAAATCTAAAGGAGCCTTGAGATGATTGGTGAATGGAACAATGGCACCGGCCGTCGCAAGTCCAGCGTCGCCCGCGTGTTTCTGAAAAAAGGCACCGGCAAGATCACGGTCAATGGCAAGGACATCCAGGCCTACTTTGGCCGCGAGACCTCCATCATGATCGCCAAGCAGCCCCTGCTGCTGACCAACCATGCCGAAACCTTCGACATCCAGGTCAACGTGCATGGTGGTGGTGAATCCGGCCAGGCCGGCGCCGTGCGCCACGGCATCACCCGCGCCCTGATCGACTACGACGCGGCACTCAAGTCCGGCCTGTCGCAAGCCGGCTTCGTGACGCGCGATGCCCGCGAGGTCGAGCGCAAGAAGGTCGGTCTGCGCTCCGCGCGCCGCCGCAAGCAGTTCAGCAAGCGCTAAAGCAAGCTGCACATGCCCCAGAAACCGCCTGCAAGTTCACACTTCGGGCGGTTTTTGCTTTCTGGAGTCTGCTTGCGTTTGCTTGCACTTTGAAAGATCTGAATGCGCTTTCGCCTGTTGCGCAGACGGCTGACGGTGAGTGCACCGCGCGTGTCGGTGCGCAGCGCCCTGCCTTGGCCGTTCCTGTGGGTGCTGGGTGCGTTGCTTCTGGGCTTCTCCGCCGCGGTTGCGGTCTGGGCCTTTGAGTTTGGCAAGGACATCGCGGGACTTGACCGCAACGCCCAGGAGGAGTTACAGCAGTTGCGCCGCGAGGTGCAGATGCTGCGCACCGACCTGAGCGAAGCCCAGTCGGTGGCGAACACATCGGACAGCCTGCTGATCGCGGAGCGCAGCGCGCAGGAGCAACTGACGATGCAGCTGCGGCAGTTGCAGGCCGACAATGAAATGTTGCGCAGCGACCTTGGCTTCTTCGAACGCCTGATTCCCGGTTCGGGTGGCGATTCGCTGAGCATCCGGGGCCTGCAGGCCGAGCGCCTGTCGCCCTCGCAGCTGAAGTGGCAGGTGCTCATGATGCAACCTGGCAAGAACGCGCCCGACTTCAAGGGCGCGCTGGAGGTGACCTTCGTTGGCACACTTGAGGGCAAGCCCTGGTCTGCCCAGTCGGCGCCCGCGCCGCAGCCGGTGGTGATCAAGGGCTATCTGCGCATGGAAGGCATTGTGGACGTGCCCGAGCAGGCCGTGGTAGAAAACGTGACCGCCAAAATCCTGCAGGGCAGCTCGGTCAGGTCCATGCAATCCTTCAACCTGTAACCACCACGGTCCGCCGTCGGGAGAACCTCATGTTTGCCAAGAAAAAGCAGCCCCCCATCAAAAGCCTCATTGCCCAGGGCACCCGCATCGAAGGCAACGTGTTCTTCCACGATGGCCTGCGCATCGACGGAGAGGTGGTGGGCGATCTGCGCGCAAGCGACGAGAAGCCCAGCATTCTCGTGATCAGCGAGGTCGCGGTCGTGACCGGGCAGATCCACGCCGACCATGTGATCATCAACGGCCATGTGAAAGGCCCTGTGCTGGCCTTCGAGCTGCTGGAACTTCAGCCGAAAGCCCGCATCGAGGGGGATGTGTCCTACAAGGCGCTGGAAATGCACCAGGGCGCCACCATTTCCGGCCAGCTCAAGCCCATGGCCGGCGGAATCGAGGACAAACCCACACTGAAGCTGGCGGCAAACAACGGCTGAGCACATACCCGAGCGTTTTGTCTTAGTATTGGCCGTTCTTGGGTGCTAGGCACCCGATTCCCATTCAAGAGGTATCCCCATGAGCGCTGTGGCCGAAAACATCCAGACCGACATGCCGGCTCCGCTGGTCTTCACCGACAGCGCAGCGGCGAAAGTGGCCGAACTGGTGGCCGAGGAAGGCAATCCCGATCTGAAGCTGCGCGTGTTCGTGCAAGGCGGTGGTTGCTCGGGTTTCCAGTACGGTTTCACGTTCGACGAGATCGTCAACGAGGACGACACCACCATGACGAAGAACGGCGTTTCCCTGCTGATCGACGCCATGAGCTACCAGTATCTGGTGGGTGCCGAGATCGACTACAAGGAAGACCTCGAAGGCGCCCAGTTCGTCATCAAGAACCCCAACGCCACCACCACGTGCGGCTGCGGATCGAGCTTCAGCGTCTGATCTGACTTCTTTCCCCCATCCCCCAACAAAAAAGGAGCCAGAGGCTCCTTTTTTGTTGGGGGATGACGCGCCGGTCTACTGGGCGCTGGCCTGCTGGATGCTGGCCGCAGCGCTGAGTTGCATGCGCTGCAGCTGGGCCACGGCATCGAAGCGCTGGCGCAGTCCCGCGGGTACGGGCACGGACTCGCTCTGGCGGGCAATGGACAGCGGGTCCACGTGCACGCCGTTGTCGCGGAATTCCAGGTGCAGGTGCGGGCCAGTGGACGCGCCCGTGGAGCCGACCGCGCCGATGAAATCACCCTGGCTCACACGTTGGCCCTTGCGCACGCCGATGCGGCTGAGGTGGGCGTACACGGTCATCTGGTTGTTGCGGTGCTTGATGTAGATGACGTTGCCGTAGCCGCGCTGCTCGCCTGCGAACTCGACCGTGCCATCGCCGATCGTGCGCACCGGGGTGCCGGTGGGGGCCGCGTAGTCCACACCCATGTGGGCCTTGCGGCCACCGGTGATGGGGTGGAAGCGCATGCCGTAGCCACTGCTCACGCGCGAGAACTCGAGCGGCGAGGCGAGGTAATAGCGGCGCGAGCTCTGGCCGTCGAAGCCGTAGTAGCCGCCCTTGTGGCCGGCTTCCTCGAACCAGACCGCGCTGTGCGCCTTGCCTTCGTTGACGAACTCCGCGCTCAGCACCCGGCCGGTGCGCAGGCTCTCGCCATCGGCTTCCAGGCTCTCGTACACCACGCTGAAGCGATCGCCCTGCCGCAGGTCGCGGCGGAAGTCGATGTTGCTGGAGAACATTTCGGCCAGCTGGATGGCCACCGGGTCGGGGATGCCGGCCGCGTCGGTGGCGGCGAACAGGGAGCTGCGGATCACGCCGCTGGCCAGGCGGGCCGAGGCCGTGAGCGTGCCCTGTTCGAGGCGGGAGGTCAGCGCACCCTGCGCGTCCTTCTCGACCACCAGGCGGGTGAAGCTGCCTTCGTCGGCCGAGAGCCAGCGCGCCGTGAGGCGGAGCAGGGCCTGGCGATCGGTGGCTTCGACGTTGACCAGACGACCGGTGCGGCCGAGCAGCTGACGGGCGGCGGGGTCGTTGCGCAGGAAGGCCTGCGCCTGGGTGTCGAGCACGCCCAGGCGCTGCAACAGGCTCTGGGCGGTGTCGTCGCGGCGGGTGGTCTCGCTGCGGAACAACACCAGCGGGGCGGCGGTTTGCGCGTCAGCAAGACCTCCAATGGCCTGCTGGTTGGGCGTTTCGAGCGCCTCGACGACCTGGCGGACCGGCAGGTCGGAAGCATCGGGGGCCAGCGGAGCGATGCCGAAGGCGGTGACGCCGGTGCCCAGCAGCAGAACGCCCAGAACCCCCATGATGCGACGGGGGTGCCGGGCGAGGCTCTGGGTGGTGGCTTCGGCAATGGGTGCCAGCGTGTGGAGTAGCGAACGGATCAAAATCGTTGTTTCCGGTAAGGCCGGCCCGCATGTGTGGGGCCGCGCGCACAAAAAAAGAGCGGTTGAGGCGGAACAAGTTCACTCAATCGCCCGGGCGGTGACGAACTGACTTGATATCGTGCAAAAAGCGCGCCAACTAAAATCCGTCAACAGCACCCGGCAGTATAGCCAGCGCACCCCCTCCCGCATCTGAAAAAACCCCTATGACCGCTCTCTCAAACGACGCCGAAAGTTCTCAGAAATCCGCCCCCCTGACGGACGGTGTCAAGGAGGCACTGAGCGTGACGCTGCGGGGGTGTGAAGAATTGATACCTCAGGCCGACTGGGTCAAAAAATTGTCACAGTCGGAAACCAGCGGCCAGCCACTGCGCATCAAGCTGGGGCTGGACCCGACGGCCCCTGACATCCACATCGGCCACACGGTGGTGCTGAACAAGATGCGCCAGCTGCAGGATCTGGGGCACCAGGTGATCTTCCTGATCGGCGACTTCACCAGCCTGATCGGCGACCCTTCCGGCCGCAACAACACCCGTCCCCCGCTCACGCCGGAACAGATCAAGGCCAACGCCGAGACCTACTACAAGCAGGCGAGCCTCGTGCTCGACCCGGCGAAGACCGAGATCCGCTACAACAGCGAATGGAGCCTGCCGCTGGGTTCAATGGGCATGATCCAGCTCGCGGCCAAGTACACGGTGGCGCGCATGATGGAGCGCAATGATTTCCACCAGCGTTTCACGGCCGGTACGCCGATCAGCGTGCACGAGTTCCTGTACCCGCTGATGCAGGGGTACGACTCGGTGGCGCTCAAGAGCGACCTGGAGCTGGGCGGCACCGACCAGAAGTTCAACCTCCTGATGGGCCGGCATCTGCAGGCGGAGTACGGCCAGGAGCCGCAGTGCATCCTGACCATGCCCTTGCTGGAAGGGCTGGATGGCGTGGACAAGATGTCCAAGAGCAAGAACAACTACATCGGTATCACGGAAGAAGCCAATTCGATGTTCGCGAAGGTGCTGAGCATTTCGGACACGCTGATGTGGCGCTGGTACACGCTGCTGTCGTTCAAGTCGATAGCGCACATCGAATCGCTGAAGCAGGCGATTGCGGAAGGCGCGAATCCGAAGGATGCGAAGGTGGCGCTGGCCAAGGAGATCACGGCGCGTTTCCACAGCGCAGCGGCAGCGGACGCGGCGGAGCAGGATTTCATCAACCGCAGCAAAGGCGGTGTGCCGGACGAGATTCCGGAAGTCTCCCTGTCGGGTGCGCCGCTGGGCATTGCGGCATTGCTGAAGTCGGCTGGCCTGGCGCCTTCGAGCAGCGAGGCGAACCGCCTCATCGAGGGCGGCGGTGTGCGGGTGGATGGCGCTGTCATCAGCGACAAGGGGTTGAAGCTGCCTGCGGGCACTTTCGTGGTGCAGGTGGGCAAGCGGAAGTTCGCTCGGGTCGCGCTGGCCTGAGCGTTTCTCTTTCGTTCGAAGGCCTCGCGGGTTCGGGGACCGTGGGCGCTCTGCTCCGCGGATGTCCCCCGGACCGGCTTCGCCGGTCCTCCTCCTTTTATTCCGCTGCGCAGAGCGCCCACGGTCCCCGAACCGATGCTTGGTTGGTGCGCAGCGTTCGCTGGCCCGCGCGGTGGCGGCCTGAGTGACAGGGGTGGCGGGCGCAGCGGCATAAAAGGAGGAGGCGGCTCCAGCCGCCGGGGGACAGCCGCGGAGCCCGTCACCCCTGGCGCTCAGGTGGCGAGCGAAGAAGCCCAGGAGCGAAAACTCACTGTCCCCCCGCCTTCTCCAGCATCGCCACCATCGCCGAATACCCACGTGACCGGGCCAACGCCAACGGCGTCTGCCCCGTGCGATCCGCCAGTTGCAGATTTGCTCCCGCATCGATCAGCGCCTTGAGCGTCGACTGATGGCGAGCACCACCGTCGCCCAGCACGATGGACTCGATGGTGGCCGTCCAGTGCAGGTTGTTCACGTGATCCAATGGGGCGCCGGCCGCGATCAACTGCCGCACCACACCATCGTGACCCAGGTGCGCGGCCGCGATCAGTGCCGTGCCGTCGTAGCGGCTGGTGGTCTGCTTCGCGCTCGCGCCCAGCTGCAACAACAGGCGCAAGCTCTCTTCGTCGTCGGCCACCGAGGCAATCGTCACCGCGTCGTAACGGTCGTTCTCCAGCCGGTTGATGTCCGCGCCGGCCTTCACCAGCGCGCGGATCGCCTCGCGCTGCCGCGCAAAGGTGGCCACATGCAGCGGCGTGCGGCCGCGCGCGTCCGTGGCGTTCAGCGCCGCGCCCGAGGCCGCCAGCCGTGCGATCTTGGCGGCATCGCCCTGCTGGGCGGCGGCGTGCAGCCCGCTGTACGCAGCGGCTTCGCCGGGGCTGGGGCCCACCTGCGCCCAGGCGGGCGCGGTGGCGGCAAGCGTGGCCACCAGCCAGCCGGTGATCAGCGTGCGGCGTTTCATTTCAGCTGGTCCTTCACCTTGTCAATGGCGGCGATCGCGCATTGTTCGTCCAGATGGCCGCCCGGTGCGCCACCCACACCCACGGCACCGATCACCTCGTTGCCCACCTTCACCGGCACGCCGCCGCCGAGCAGCAGGTAACCGGGGATGTTCACCAGGTTGGCGGCGGCCGGGTTCTTCTGTGCGGCCTCCATCATGGCCAGCGTGTTGTTCTTGGCCGAGGCCGAGGTGTAGGCTTTGAGGCGGCTGGCTTCCAGCGTGTGCGGGCCGGCGTTGTCCGCGCGCATCACCGCGCGCACGGTACCGGCGCGGTCGACCACCGTGGCTGCCACGTTGTAGCCTGCTGCGGTGCAGGATGCGACGGTGGCGGCCGCGATCTGGGTCGCGAGGTCGAGCGACATGTTTTTCTCCACCCGCACGCTTTGCGCGCTCGCCAGGCTGGCGGCGGCGAGGGACAGGGCGAGGATGGACGCTTTGGCGAAGGTTTGCATGGTGTTCTCCGGTGTGTATGAAACGGTTCGATCAACCGTGGGAGAACTGTAGAAATCCGGGTGCCGAAACGCCATTCGGGCGGCTACGCGCGGCCCTCCGTAGAACTACGCAGCGCCCTTGCCCTCCGCCGTGTCGTCGGTGTCCACCAGGGCAGCGTAGTGGCGGATGAGATGCGCGAGTGAAGGCGTCTGCAGTTTGGCGAAGAGGTTGGCGCGGTGGGTTTCCACCGTGCGCGGCGACAGGCTGAGCGCGCGGCCGATCTCCTTGTTGGTCAGGCCTTCGACGATCAGGCCGAGCACCTCGCGTTCGCGTTCGGACAGCTGCGCGTAGCGCTCGCGCGCCTCGCGGTCGGCCTGGTGGCGCTGGCGCGAGCGCACATGCTGGCGCACTGCGTTCTGCAGGGCTTCGAGCAAGGCCTCGTCGTCCACGGGCTTTTCCAGGAATTCGGCAGCGCCCGCCTTGAAGGCGCGGCGGCACATGTCCACGGTGCCGTGGCCGGTGAGCATGATCACCGGCTGGTCCACCCCCTGCGCCACCAGCGTGTCAAGCACGCTCAGTCCGCTGATGCCGGGCATGCGCACGTCGAGCACGATGGCGCCGATGCCTTCGCGATCGAAGTCCGCCAGAAAGGCCTGCGGGTCGCTCCAGGGCTGCACGCGCAGGCCCACGGTGCCGATCAGCAGGGCCAGGCTGTCGCGCACCGCCTGGTCATCGTCGATCAGGTGCACGGTGGGGGACAGCGTGTCGGGCGTGGTGGTCATGGCGTGCGGCTGGCCAGAGGGACTTGAAGGCGGAATGCCGCGCCACCCGACGGGGCATTGCCGGCACTGAGCGTGCCGCCCATGCCTTGCGCCAGCGTCTCGCACAGGCTCAGGCCGAGGCCGAGTCCACCTTCGCGCGTGGAGAAGAACGGCTCGAACAGGCGCGGCAGCACCTCGGGGGGAATGCCGGGCCCGTTGTCGGCCACGGTGATCTCGCCACGCCCCTCGGAGGTCGACACGGTCAGCATGAGTTGACGCCGCGCCACCGGCACCTGCTCGAGCGCCTGCAGCGCGTTCAGGATGAGGTTGTGCACGATCTGGTCCAGCGCGATCGGATCGGCCAGCACCGTGACGGCCTGCGCCGCGTCCAGCGTCGGTACCACGCCTCGCCGCTGGCATTCGGGTTCCAGCAAGTACAGTGCGCGGCGCACCGCTTCCACCGCCGGCACCGGCTGGTGCTGACCGCTGCGGCCCGGCCGCTCCACGGCCTGGCGCAGGCGGCCCACCACTTCGGCGGCGCGCCGCGCCTGGGCGGCGGCCTGCCGCATGGCATCGCGCGCGGTGCCCAGTTCGGGGGGCTCTTCATTCAGCAAGCGCTGCGCGGCTTGCGTGTTCGCCAGCACGGCCGTCAGCGGCTGGTTGAGTTCGTGCGCCATGCCTGCCGCGAGTTCGCCCAGGGTGTTCAGGCGCGCCACCTGGCCCAGCCGCAGCAGCTCTTCGGCACGCCGCCGCGCGCTGCGCTGCCGCTGCAGGTGGTGCAGCGTGGCGAGTACCGCCGCCACGGCCAGCACCCAGCCCAGCATGAGGCCCCAGGGCAATTGGCCCCAGCCCACTGTGAGGGTGGCCGCGACGTCGAAGGGCTGGCTTTCTGCGGCCAGTACCTTGTGAAAGGCGAAATGCCAGCCGCGCGATGGTGGTGTGCCGGGATGGGCGCCGGCCTGGACCACGAAGGCCTGGTCGGCGTGCTCCAGTGTCACGCGCACCGGGCTGGTGTCGGCCTGCATCGGCCATTCGGACCAGGGCACCATGGCCCGCATGTCGATGGTCAGCGCATAGCTGGTGGGTGTGGCCGCGAGCACCAGCTGGTAGCGGCCATCGGGCAGATCAAGGCCGCCCAGCGCGGCCCTGCGCGTCTGGCGCGAAACGGTTTCGGCCTGCGCCAGCAACGGGTCGCTCCAGTGCTGGCCGGGGGCGCGCCGCTGCACGGCCAGGATCTGCGGGTAGAGCACCGGCAGGCGCTGCTCGGGCGAGGAGGCGCCACTGCTGCTGTCGGGTGCCGGTTGCAGCAGCGCCAGCGTGGCCAGCATCGCGTCGTGTTGCACCACCTGCTGGCTGAGCAGCCGGTGCACGATGCGCGCATCGGTCTCGAAAAGCGCGCGCTGATCGTCAAGCGACAGGCGCGCCAGCAGCACCGCGCCCGCGAGGGACAGCAGGAGTCCGCCGCCCAGCCACCATTTCACGCGTTGCCATGACCGCCACATCCGGCCGATTCTGGCACGCGCCCGGGGGACGGTCGCTCCTCAGGGGAAAAGTGGCTTGACGTTCCAGATCTCGCTGGCGTACTCACGGATGGTGCGGTCGGACGAGAAGGCGCCCATGCCGGCCACATTCATGATCGCGTGCCGGGTCCATTCGGCCGGGTTGCGGTAGAGCTCGTCCACCTTGTGCTGCGTGGCCAGGTAGTCGCTGTAGTCGGCCAGCAGCAGGTAGTAGTCGGACTCCAGCAGCGTGCGCGTGATGTCGTGGAACCGTCCCGGTTCCTCCGGGCTGAAGGCGCCCTCGGCGATGCGGTCGATGGCGGTCTTCAGGTCGTAGTTGTTGTCGTAGTAGCGGCGCGGGTTGTAGCCGCTGGCACGCAGGGCGGCCACCTGCTCGGTGCGGTGGCCGAAGATGAAGATGTGCTCCAGCCCGACGTTTTCGGCAATCTCGATGTTGGCGCCATCCCAGGTGCCGATGGTCAGCGCACCATTGAGCGCGAACTTCATGTTGCCCGTGCCAGAAGCCTCGGTGCCGGCCGTGGAAATCTGTTCGGACAGGTCGGCTGCGGGGATGATCACCTCGGCAAGGGACACGCGGTAGTTGGGGATGAAGACCACCTTGAGCTTGTCGCCGATGCGCTTGTCGTGGTTGACCACGCGCGCCACGTCGTTGATCAGTTTGATCACCAGCTTGGCCATGAAATAGGCCGAGGCCGCCTTGCCGGCAAACACCACCGTGCGCGGCACCCAGTCGGCGTGAGGCCGCGCCAGT
This sequence comes from Hydrogenophaga laconesensis, assembly GCF_031457235.1. NCBI lineage: Bacteria > Pseudomonadati > Pseudomonadota > Betaproteobacteria > Burkholderiales > Comamonadaceae > Hydrogenophaga > Hydrogenophaga laconesensis. The sequence continues at coordinate 161,972 of NZ_JAVDWE010000002.1, read as the reverse complement.
ATCTGCTGGTAGCGCGTGACCACGTGCAGCACATTCAGCAGTTGCCGCTTGTACTCGTGCATGCGCTTGATCTGCACGTCGAACAGGCTGTTCGGGTTGACGATCACGCCGGTCTCGGCGGCGATGCGTTCTGCCAGGCGGCGCTTGTTCTGTGCCTTGGCTTCCTGGAACGCGCTCACGAATTCGGGATCGGTGGCCAGCGGGCGCAACTGCGCCAGCTCGTCGAGGTTGCGTCGCCAGTCGGTCCCGATCCGTGCGTCGATCAGGCCTGCCAGGGGCCGGTTGGCCTGCGAGAGCCAGCGCCGGGGCGTGATGCCATTGGTCTTGTTGCAGAAGCGCTCGGGGTAGAGCCGCGCGAAGTCGGCAAAGATGGTCTGCACCATGAGCTGGCTGTGCAGGGCCGACACGCCGTTGACCTTGTGGCTGGCGAGCACCGAGAGGTAGGCCATGCGCACGCGGCGCTGGCCACGCTCGTCGATCAGCGACACACGCCGCAGCAGGTCGTTCTCACCGGGGAAACGCTCGTGCACCTCGGCCAGGAAGTTCGCGTTCAGGTCGTAGATGATGCGCAGGTGGCGCGGCAGCAGGCGGCCCATCATGTCCACCGGCCAGGTCTCGAGCGCTTCCTGCATCAGCGTGTGGTTGGTGTAGCTGAACACCTTCTTGCAGATATTCCACGCGTTGTCCCACTCCAGGCGCTGCTCGTCGACCAGCAGGCGCATGAGCTCCGGCACGGCCAGGGCGGGGTGGGTGTCGTTCAGATGGATCGCCACCCGGTCGGCGAACAGGTCGAAGTTGCCCTGGTGCTTCTTGAAGCGGCGCACGATGTCCTGCAGCGAGGCGCTGACGAAGAAGTACTCCTGGCGCAGGCGCAGCTCCTTGCCGTGGTCGGTGCTGTCATCGGGGTAGAGCACGCGCGAGACGTTTTCCGACGCGTTCTTGGCTTCCACGGCGCGCATGTAGTCGCCCTTGTTGAAGGCGTCGAGGTTGATGCCGCTGGTGGCACGCGCGGTCCACAGCCGCATGGTGGCCACGCTGCGCAGTTCGTGGCCGGGCACGCCGGTGTCGTAGGCGGTGGCGACCACGTCGTCGGTTTCGACCCAGCGAACATCGTCGCCCGCCTGCACCAGGCGCCCGCCAAAATGCACCGGGTAGCTGAACTCGGGGCGCATGAATTCCCACGGGTTGCCGTTCACCAGCCAGTAGTCGGGCTCTTCCACCTGGCGGCCGTGCACGATGCGCTGCGCGAACATGCCGTAGTCGTAGCGGATCCCGTAGCCCATGCCGGGCACGCCCACGGTGGCCATGGAGTCGAGGAAACAGGCCGCCAGGCGCCCCAGGCCGCCGTTGCCCAGACCGGCATCGGTTTCCAGGTCGATCAGGGCGTCGAAGTCAAGCCCCAGCTGGGTGCAGGCGGTGCGCGCCTCGTCCATGATGCCCACCGAGAGCAGCGCGTTGGTGAGCGCTCTGCCGGTGAGGAACTCCATGGAGAGGTAGTACACCCGCTTGGCGTCGCTGTCCTGCGCGGTGGCGAGCGTTTCTCGCCAGCGGTGCATCATGCGGTCGCGCACCGCGTGGAAGAGGGCGAAGAACCAGTCGGCCGAATTGGCCGAACGTTGGTCGCGGCCGACCGTGTAGATCAACTGGTTGGTGATCGACTTTCGCAACGCATCCACGTCGTTGTCGAGATGGTCGTATTCGAACGTGACAGGGTCGGCGGTCGGTTGGGTGTCGGACATGGCGGTGGGGTGTGCGTGGTGGTGCTGAAGGCGGAAGCAATAAACGTGCAGGCTGCTCAGGGGCCGCCGGGTGAGGGCAGCACGGCGGTGTAGACGCGCAGGTAGTCGGCCGCCGCGCGTTCCCAGCCAAAGCGCAGCGACATGCCGTGCCGCTGCACGGCGCGCCACTCCACCGGGCGGCGCCGCAGCGCAAAGGCGCGGCGCAGGGCCGAGAGCAGGCCGGGGACGTCGAGGTCGCGGAAGACGAAGCCGCTGGCGCTGCCGTCGTCCAGGTTTTCCAGGCTGCAATCGACCACGGTGTCGGCCAGCCCGCCCACGGCGCGCACCAGCGGCAGCGTGCCGTAGCGCAGACCGTACAGCTGGGTGAGGCCGCAGGGCTCGAAGCGCGAGGGCAGCAGGATCACATCGGCGCCGGCGATGACGGTATGCGCCAGCGCTTCGTCGTACCCCACGGTGAGCGCCACCTGCGCGGGGTGGCGCTGGGCACAGGCGCGCAGCGCCCGCTCGATGGCCGCATCGCCCGAACCGAGCACCGCGAGTTGCCCGCCGCGCTGGACCAGCTCATCCACCACCGCCGGCAGCAGGTGCAGGCCCTTCTGTTCGGTGAGGCGGCTCACGACCGAGAACAGCAGGGCATCGGCCCGGGGCTCCAGCCCCATGCGCTGCTGCAGCCGGGCCTTGGCCCGGGCCTTGCCATCCAGATGTCCGGCATCGAAGCCCGGTTGCACCAGCGGGTCGGTCTGCGGGTTCCACACCGCGTCGTCCACGCCGTTCAGGATGCCGTGCAAATGCGCCTGGCGCTGGCGCAGCACGCCGTCGAGCCCGCAGCCCTGTTCGGCGCCGGTGATTTCGCGCGCATAGGTCGGGCTCACGGTGGTGATGGCGTCGCTGTACTTCAGCCCCGCTTTCATGAAGCTGATCTGGCCATGGAACTCCAGGCCCTGCAGGTGGAAAAGCCCGTCGGGCAGGCCCAGGCGAGGGCGCAGGCCGGCGTTGAACACGCCCTGATAGGCCAGGTTGTGCACCGTGAAGACGGTGGCCGGGCGGTGCTCTGCCGTGCGCGCCAGTTCGCGCAGGTAGGCGAACGCCAGGCCGGTGTGCCAGTCATGGCCGTGCACGATGTCGGGTAGCCAGGCGGCATGCAGCCCGGTGCCGAGCAGGGCCGCCGCCCAGCCCAGCCATGCGAACTGCTCGGCGCTGTCGGGCCAGGGTTGGCCGGACGGGTCCAGGTACGGGTTGCCGCCGCGTTCGTAGAGCCCGGGCGCATGCAGCAGCCACACGGGGGTGCCGCTCTCGGTGATGCGCCCGGCGCGCAGCCAGGGGGTGGGCCCGTGGGCCGATGTGGCCTGTGGGCCCACGCCCGCCGGCAGGCCCGGGCTGCCCCCGGGCGGCACGAGCAGCGTCGGGCCTTCGGGTGTGACGCCTTCCACCACGCGGGGAAATGCGGGCAGCAGCAGGCGCACATCGGCGCCCAGGGCTGTGAGCGCGGGAGGAAGGCCCGCACTGACGTCGGCCAGCCCGCCGGTCTTGAGCAGCGGGAACACCTCGGAGCAGACGTAGAGGACTTTGGGCTTCATGCCAGTTTGTCGAGCATGGCCCGGGTGACCAGCACCACGCCGCTGGCGGTGCGGAAGAAGCGCCGCGCGTCTTCTTCCGCATCCACGCCGATCTTCATGCCATCCGGGATCACGCAGCCGTTGTCGATCACCACCTTGCGCAATTCGCAACCCCGCCCGATGTCGACCTCGGGGAGGACGACGGATTCTTCCACCGTGGCGTAGGAGTGCACCCGCACCCGGGAGAACAGCACTGAACGGCGCACGAGCGCGCCCGAGATGATGCAGCCGCCCGACACCAGCGAGTCCACGGCGCAGCCGCGGCGGCCATCGTCGTCGAACACGAACTTGGCCGGCGGCAGTTGCTCCTGGTAGGTCCAGATCGGCCATTCGCGGTCGTACATGTCCAGCTCGGGAATGGTGCCGGTGAGGTCGATGTTGGCCGCCCAGTAGGCATCCACCGTGCCCACATCGCGCCAGTACGCGGGCGCCTCGGGTGAGCTCTTCACGCACGACATGCCGAACGGGTGGGCCACCGCTTCGCCAGCGGCCACCATGGCCGGGATGATGTCCTTGCCGAAATCGCGGCTGGACCCCTGTGTGCCCGAATCGCGCTTGAGCGCCTCGAACAGGTGCTCGGTGTTGAACACATAGACCCCCATGCTGGCCAGTGCCATGTCGGGGTGGCCCGGCATGTGCGGCGGCTGGGCCGGTTTCTCCAGAAAGCGCACGATGTTGCGGTCGGCATCGATGTCCATCACACCGAAGGCCGTGGCCTCGGCCAGCGGCACCTCGATGCAGGCCACGGTGCACTTCTTGCCCAGTGCCACATGGTCGGCGATCAGGCCGGCGTAGTCCATCTTGTAGATGTGGTCGCCCGCGAGCACCAGGATGTACTCGGGCTTGTGCGCGCGCAGGATGTCCAGGTTCTGGTAGACCGCATCGGCCGTGCCGAGGTACCAGCTTTCATCGTCCATGCGCTGCTGGGCCGGCAGCAGGTCGATGAACTCGTTGAACTCGTTGCGCAGGAAGCTCCAGCCACGCTGCAGGTGGCGCAACAGGCTGTGTGACTTGTACTGCGTGAGCACGCCGATGCGGCGCACGCCCGAGTTCAGACAGTTGGAGAGTGCAAAGTCGACGATGCGGAACTTGCCGCCAAAGTACACGGCGGGTTTGGCACGTCGGTCGGTCAGGGCGTGCAGGCGCGAGCCCCGCCCACCTGCGAGCACGAGGGCGATGGTGCGTCTGGCCAGTTGCTGGGGCGAGGTCTTTTCCATGCTTGTCTCCGTTGATGATGGGATGCTTGTGTGGCCACTCAGGGTGTCCGGCCGTGCGCGCGTGCCATGGCCAGCAGGCGCTCCGCCGGTCGGTGATCGATCTGGCGCCAGTCGAAGCGCCATTCCCAGCAACCGGTGGCCTGCCCCGGCGTGTTCATGCGGTGCTTGCCATCCAGTCCCACCACGTCCTGGAAAGGCAGCACGACGGTGTTGGCCACCGTCTGCGACAGCGCGGTGATCATCGTCCAGTGCGGCTCGTTGTCCACCCCGGGGCCCAGGTAGGCGCGAGCGGTGGCTTTTTCGTGGCTGGACGCGGTGCGCCACCAGCCCAGCGTGGTGTCGTTGTCGTGCGTGCCGGTGTAGGCCACGCAGTTGTGTTCGAGGTTGTGCGGCAGGTAGGGGTTGCCCGGACCGCCGCCAAAGGCGAACTGGAGAATGCGCATGCCCGGAAAGCCGCAAGCCTCGCGCAACGCCGTCACCTCGGGCGTGATCAGGCCCAGGTCTTCCGCGATGATGGCCAGCGGCCCCAGCTCCTGCTGCAGCTCGGCAAACAAGGCGGTGCCTGGCCCGCTTTGCCACTGCCCGGCCACGGCGGTGGGCTCGCTGGCCGGAATTTCCCAGTGCGCCTCGAAGCCGCGGAAGTGGTCCAGCCGCACCACGTCCACCTGCTGGAAGAGGTGGGCCACGCGGTCCTTCCACCACCGGTAGCCGTTCTGCGCCATCACCGGCCAGTTGTAGAGCGGGTTGCCCCAGCGCTGGCCGGTGGCGCTGAAGTAGTCGGGTGGCACGCCGGCGACCACCTGGGGTTCGAAGTCGTCGCCAAGCAGGAACTGGTCGGCATGGGCCCAGACGTCGGCACTGTGGTGCGCCACGAAGATGGGTGCATCGCCCACGATCTGCACGCCCCGGCTGTGGGCATAGTCGCGCAGCGCTTGCCATTGCACCCAGAAGCGCCACTGCACGAACTGCCAGAAACCGAGCGCCCTGGATGAATGCCGCCGCACCTCGTCCAGCGCCTGCGGGTCGCGCCGGGCCAGTGGCTCGAGCCACTGCGGCCAGCTGCCGATGTGGCGCTCGCTGAGCACCATGAAGAGCGCGTAGTCGTCGAGCCAGTGGGCGTGTTCGGTGCAGAAACCGGCCAGTGCGTCGCGGCTCTCCGGGCTGGCGTGCAGGTTGAAGCCGTCCCAGGCCTTGCGCAGGTGCGCCATGCGCCACGGCGCCACGCGCGCGAAGTCGCACCGGTGGTGGTCGAAGCCCTGGGTCGGCATCCACGGCAACCATCCCATCTGCACCAGATCTTCCAGGTCGACCAGGAGCGGACTGCCCGCGAAGGCCGAGACGCTCTGGTAGGGCGAGTTGCCCGGCCCGGCGGGCGACAGCGGCAGGATCTGCCACATCGACTGGCCGGCGGACACCAGCCAGTCCACGAAATGGCGGGCGCCCACGCCCAGATCGCCGGAGCCATTGGGACCGGGCAGGCTGGTGATGTGCAACAACACGCCACTGGTGCGGCGCGAAAGGAAGGGGTGGATGGTGGTGTTCATGAACGGCCTGGCAGGTGGCCATCGGGCCCATGCAAGCCTTGGACCAGCACCCACACGCCGGTATCGTCCAGCGTGATCTGGCCTGCGGCCACGACCTCGCCGACCAGGTGCACCGCCGGGCGGGCGCTGTCCAGCAGCAAGGCCCAGTCGCCATCGGGCAGTGGCACGGTGATCGCTCCGGGACCGGCGTGCCAGGTCACCCACAGGCGTTCCGTGGGCGTGTCGCCGCTTTCGCCCACGGTGATCACCGCCGTCAGGGTGTGGCGGTCGTGCGCCTGCCACGCTTCGGGTGACATGGCGGTGCCGTCGGCGTCGAGCCAGATGATGTCGGGCTGCGGGCCGGCGCCACCGAACCAGCGCGCGTGGCGCAGGCCGGGGTGGCGGCGCCTCAAGGCGGCCAGGCTGGCCACGAAGCCGGCCAGCATCGTGTCGCCTTGCGCCCAGTCCAGCCAGGTGATCGTGTTGTCCTGGCAATAGACGTTGTTGTTGCCTTGCTGGCTGTGACCGAGCTCGTCGCCCGCCAGCAACTGCGGCGTGCCTTGTGCGCAGAACAGCGTGGCCAGCAGGGCGCGGCGCCACAGCCCGCGACGGTGCTGCACCCCGGGGTCGTCGGTGAGGCCTTCCACGCCGCCGTTGGCACTCAGGTTGTGGCTGTGGCCGTCGCGGTTGTCTTCCCCGTTGGCGGCGTTGTGCTTGTGGCGGTGGGCCGTGAGGTCGGCCAGGTTGAAGCCGTCGTGCGCGGTGACCATGTTCACGCTGGCGGTGGGCAGGCGGTGGTGCCGCTGGAACAGGTCGCTGCTGGCGCAGGTGCGCGTGGCGAGTTCGCCGCGCGTGCCCCCGTGGCCGAGCCAGAAGGCGCGCACGCCATCGCGAAAGCGATCATTCCACTCGAGCCAGCCGGCCTCGAATCCCCCGGTGTGATAGCCGTCAGGGCCCACGTCCCAGGGTTCGGCGATCAGGCGCACGCCACGCAGCACCGGATCTTGCGCCATGGCGCTGAGCAGGGCACTGCGCGCGCGAAAGGCGTGGCCCAGCGCGGCGTCGCGCCCGAGTGAGACGGCCAGGTCGAAGCGGAAGCCATCCACGCCGAAGGCCTGCACCCACCAGCGCAGGCTGTCCATCACCCACGCCAGCACGCGCGGCTCGCTGACCGCCAGGCTGTTGCCCGTGCCGCTGAAGTTGTGCGGCCGGCCTTGGTCGCCCATGGCGTACCAGCGCGTCTGCCCCAGGCCGCGCCAGCTCAGCGTGGGGCCGTCGAGGTCGCTTTCGGCGGTGTGGTTGAACACCACGTCGAGCACCACTTCGATGCCGGCGCGGTGCAGGATGTCGACCATCTGGCGAAACTCCGCGCGCACGGCGGCAGCGTCTTCCGCGCGCGCCGGGCATTGCCCACCCGTGGCGGCGGCGTAGCCCGGCTCGGGCGCGAACGCGTTGAGCGTGTTGTAACCCCAGTGGTTGCTGAGCCCCCGTTCGATCAGGTGGCGCTCGCTGATGTGCTGGTGCACCGGCAGCAGGCACACCGTGGTGATGCCCAGCTGCAGCAGGTGCCGCACCACCGCCGGGTGGGCCAGCGCGGCGTAGCTGCCGCGCTGACTCTCGGGCACTTCGGGGTGCAGGCGGGTGAGTGCTTTCACATGGGCCTCGTAGATCACCACGCGTTCGCCGGCGATGGCCGGGCCGGGCGCGATGGCCCGGCCAGCGGCCAGTTCGGCCTGCGCATCCACCACCACGCAACGCGGCATGTGGCCCGCGTTGTCGGCCGGGTCGGGCTGGTGTTCGTCCCAGGCCTGTGTGGGGTGCAACGGATCGGCGCAGGCGTGGCCGGTCTGCAGGGCCAGGCGTTCGGTGTCGCCCACCAGTGCCAGTGACCAGGGGTCGAGCAGCAGGCGGGCCGGGTTGAAGCGGTGGCCGGTGGACGGCGACCACGGGCCGCTGGCGCGCAGACCATAGAGCTGCCCGGCGACGAGGCCGGGCGCAAAGGCCGCCCAGATGCCGTTGCCGATGGGCTGCAGGCCCACGCGCTCATGTTCCACCGGGGCACCGGGCTCGAAAAGGCAGACATCCACGCCCTGTGCATCGGGGGCCCAGACCGAGAAGTGCACACCTTCCACGCCGCGGCGGTGCCCGGGCTTTGCCCCCAGGGCAGGACCTGCTTCCGTGCTCATGCGCCCCCCTCCGGTTGCAGCCAGAGAACGCCGAGCGGCGGCAGCGTGAAGCTGGCCGACCAGCGCTGGCCGTGCTGACCATTGCTTTCTGCTCTCACGCCACCAAAGTTGCCCACGTTGCTGCCACCGTAGTGCGCCGAGTCGGTGTTGAGCCGCTCGCGCCAGTGCCCTTCGTGCGGGAGTCCCACGCGGTACCCGTGGCGCACCTCCGGGGTGAGGTTGGCGATCACCACCACCGTGTCCTCGGGGGCGTGGCCGTAGCGCGCGAAAGCCAGCACCGAGTGGTCGGCGTCGTCCACCACCAGCCACTGGAAGCTGTGGGGATCGGTGTCGCGCGCGTGCAGGGCAGGCGCGCTGCGGTAGAGGTGGTTGAGGTCGCGCACCAGCTGCTGCACGCCCGCATGCGCCGGGTCCTGCAACAGGTGCCAGGGGAGCTCGGCATCGTGGTTCCACTCGGTGGTCTGCGCCAGCTCGGCGCCCATGAAGAGCAGCTTCTTGCCGGGGTGGGCGTACATCCAGGCGTACAGCGCGCGCAGGTTGGCGAGCTGTTGCCAGCGGTCGCCGGCCATCTTGTTCAGCAGGGAGCCTTTGCCATGCACCACCTCGTCGTGCGAGAGCGGCAGCACGTAGTCCTCGGTGTGCGCGTACATCATGGCAAAGGTCAGCTTGTTGTGGTGCCAGCGCCGGTGGATCGGGTCGAGCCCGAAGTACGACAGGGTGTCGTGCATCCAGCCCATGTTCCATTTGTGGTCGAAGCCGAGCCCGCCCTCGGCCACCGGGCCGGTCACGCGCGGAAAAGCGGTGGACTCCTCGGCGCAGGTGATGGCGCGGGGGGCCTCCCGGTGCAGCACCTCGTGCACTTCTTTCAGGAAGGTGATGGCCTCGTAGTTCTCGCGCCCGCCGTGCTCGTTGGGCACCCACTCGCCGGCGGGGCGGCTGTAATCCCGGTAGAGCATGGAGGCCACCGCGTCGACCCGGAGGCCGTCGACGCCGTACTGCTCGACCCAGAACAGCGCGTTGCCCACCAGGAAGTTGCGCACCTCGTGGCGCCCGAAGTTGTAGATGAGGGTATTCCAGTCGCGGTGGAAGCCTTCGCGTGGGTCGGCGTGTTCGTAGAGCGCCGTGCCGTCAAAGCGGGCCAGCGCGTGTTCGTCGGTGGGGAAGTGCGCGGGCACCCAGTCCAGGATGAGCTGGAGCCCGGCGGCGTGCACGGCCTGCGCGAAGCGGCGAAACGACGCCGGCGAGCCGTGGCGCGCGGTGGGGGCGTACAGGCCGGTGGGCTGGTAGCCCCAGGAGCCGTAGAACGGGTGCTCGCTCACCGGCAGGAGTTCCAGGTGGGTGAAGCCCATCTCCACCGCGTAAGGCACGAGGTGGGTGGTGAGGTCGTCCCAGGTCGGCACCGTGTGCACGCCGTCGGGCCGGCGCCACGAGCCCGCGTGCACCTCGTACACCGCCATGGGCAGATCGGGGCGCTCGTGCACGGCGTCGCCACGCTCGGCCGGAGCGCGCAAGGGCTCGCACACGCGCGCGGCATTGCCGGGTGGCAGTTCGGTTTCCCGGGCGTACGGGTCGGTCTTGAAGACCCGTCGGCCATCGCTGCCCGACACCTCGAACTTGTACCAGTCGCCGACGGCCGCGCCGGGCACGAAGAGCTCCCACACGCCGCAGGCGGGGTGCAGGCGCATGGGCTGCGCAAGCCACTGGTTGAAGTCGCCCACCAACGCCACCTGACGGGCGTGGGGGGCCCACACGGCAAAGGCGGTGCCGCTCTGTCCGTCCAGGGTGGTCGGGTGCGCGCCCAGCTTCTGCCAGGGGCGCAGGTGCTTGCCTTCGGCCAGCAGCCAGACATCGATGTCACCCAGCCAGGCGCTGGCGGGTGCAGGGGCGGTGTGGGGGTCGGGTAGGGCCGTCATGTGTGCGTGTGGTCGAGCCATTCTGTCACCGCTCGCGTCCCGGCCTCTCATTTCCTGGCGTTCCGGGTCGGGGAGGTGGATCACAATCCAGCCATGACACCTGCCCAAGCCGACCTGCTCAGCCCCCGGCGCCTGCTGATGGCATCGATCGTGGTCGCGGTCATCACCATCGCGCTCAAGACCCTGGCCTGGGTGGTGACCGACTCCGTGGGCCTGCTGTCCGATGCCATGGAATCCCTGGTGAACCTCGCCAGCGCGGTGGTCGGCCTGGTGATGGTGACCGTCGCCGCGCGCCCGGCCGACGAGGACCACCCTTACGGGCACCACAAGGCCGAGTACTTTTCGTCGGGCTTCGAGGGCATCCTCATCATCGCGGCCGGGCTGGGCATCATCTGGGCCGCCAGCGCGCGACTGCTCGACCCGCAGCCCATCGAGCAGGTGGGCTGGGGCCTGGCCTTGTCGGTGGCCAGTTCGGTGCTCAATGGCGGGCTGGCCTGGGTGATGCTGCGGGCATCGAAACGGCACCGGTCCATCGCCCTCGAAGCCGATGCGAAGCACCTGTTCTCCGACGTCTGGACCTCCGGGGGCGTTCTGGTGGGCGTGGTGCTGGTCACGTTCACCGGCTGGCTCTGGCTGGACCCGGCGGTGGCCATTCTCGTGGCGCTCAACATCCTCAAGGAGGGGGGACGCCTGGCGTGGCGGTCCTCGCAGGGGCTGATGGACGAGGCGGTGGAGCCGGCGGTGCAGGCCATCATCCAGCAGACACTGGACGGCTTTGCGCGATCGCAGGGCGACGATCGCACCATCCGCTTCGACCACGTGAGCACACGCCGCGCCGGGCAACGGCGTTTCGTGGACTTGCACATGCACGTGCCGGCGGGCTGGACGCTCGGCCGCGCCGCGGCATTGCGGGGCCGCGTGGAGCATGCGCTCATGGATGCGGTGCCCGGGCTGCGCGCGTCCATCCAGCTGCTGCCTGCCGATGTGGAAACACGCTTTTTTGACGAGGACGAATTGACATGATGTCGCTGCTGCAGCGCGTGCGTGAAGCCCGTGTGGACATCGATGGACAGACCGTGGGCGCGATCGGCCACGGCCTGCTGGTGCTGGTGTGCGCCGAGCCCGGCGACACCGCGGCCACCGGAGAGAGACTACTGGCCAAGATACTGAAGCTGCGCATCTTCAGCGACGAGGCCGGCAAGATGAACCGCAGCGTGCAGGACGTGGGCGGCGGTCTGCTGATCGTGAGCCAGTTCACCCTGGCCGCCGACACCCGGAGCGGCAACCGGCCCGGCTTCACGGGTGCCGCCCCGCCCGCCCTGGGTGAGGCACTCTATGACGCGTTCGTGGCGACGGCGCGTGCGCAGCATCCGCTGGTCCAGACCGGCCATTTCGGCGCCGACATGCAGGTGCACCTGATCAACGACGGGCCCGTGACGATCCCCCTGCGAATGACGGCTTGACGCCGCAGGCGGCGCGGGGGATCTAGCGATAGGGATTCGGCTGCCCGAGCCCCGCGAGAATCTCGGTTTCGCGCGCTTCCATTTCTTCGGCGTCGGCCTCGCCGGTCTCGTGGTCCCAGCCCTGGGCGTGCAGGGTGCCGTGCACCAGCAGGTGCGCGTAGTGCTGGGTCAGCGGCTTCTTCAGTTCGGCCGCTTCGCGCGCCACCACGGGCGCGCAGAGCACCAGGTCGGCCATCACCACCGGTTCGATCGCGTAGTCGAAGGTGAGCACGTTGGTGGCGTAGTCGCGGCCGCGGTAGTCGCGGTTGAGCGCCTGGCCTTCTTCGGCGTCGACGATGCGCACGGTGATCTCGGCGTCCGCGTCGAGCGCGTGGCGGATGCAACGGATGACCCAGTGGCGGGGCAGGGCGGCACGGTGCGTGGCGGCGTCGGCCAGTTCGCCGAATTGCAGGGAGAGTGTGAGCGAAGGGAGTGCCATCAGCGTTTGGCCGGTTGGGCGAAGCAGTTGGCCATCAGGATCTGGTCCTGCATGTTGGGGTCGGGCGCGATGGCGCTCAGTTCGCCCTTCATGCCCTGGGTGTACCAGCTCAGGCGGGACTGTGGGTCGAGCGCGAAGAAGCGCACGCCGGTGGTGGCACGGCGGCCCTGCAGCATCAGGGTGCGCTTGTCGTGGTGCAACGCCGCGAACGTGGTGCCATTGCTCAGGTTCAGGTAGGCCAGCTCGATCTCGCCGCCCCCGTCGCATTTGTATTGCACGGCCTGGCTGCTGAAGACGAGCTGGGGTGGCGGGCTGGCCTGGGCTTGCGGGGCTGGGGTGGCACCCTGGGCGGAGACATCGAGGGCCAGCACGGCGACGAGGCTGGCGAACAGGGTTCGTGTGAGCATGGGCAGGCGGTCAGTTGGCGGTGCGGCGCGCGCGCTTCACGGGAGCGGGCGACGTGTCGTCGCGGTCAGGCGATCGCGTGTCGTACGCATCCACGATGCGCGCCACGAGCGGGTGGCGCACCACGTCGGCGCTGGACAGGCGGGTGAAGGCAATGCCCTGCACGCGCTTGAGCACGCGCTCGGCGTCGATCAGGCCACTGAGCTGCGTGCGCGGCAGGTCGATCTGGCTCACATCGCCGGTGACCACCGCCTTGCTGCCGAAGCCTATGCGCGTGAGGAACATCTTCATCTGTTCCGGCGTGGTGTTCTGCGCCTCGTCCAGGATCACGAACGCGTGGTTGAGCGTGCGTCCGCGCATGAAGGCCAGCGGCGCGATCTCGATCTGCTGCCGCTCGAAAGCCTTCTGCACCTTGTCGGCCCCCATCAGGTCGTAGAGCGCGTCGTACAGTGGCCGAAGGTAGGGGTCCACCTTCTGGCCCAGGTCGCCGGGCAGAAAACCCAGCTTCTCGCCGGCCTCCACTGCGGGGCGCGTGAGCACGATGCGCTGCACCGCGCTGCGTTCCAGGGCGTCCACCGCGCAGGCCACGGCGAGGTACGTCTTGCCGGTGCCGGCCGGACCAATGCCGAAGGTGATGTCGTGCGTGGCCATGTTCTCGAGGTAGCGTGCCTGATTGGGTGTGCGCCCGCGCACCTCGCCACGCCGTGTCTGCATGGCCAGCGCGCCGTCACCCGGATCGACCAGCGCCGTGTCGCCGCTGAGCATGAGCTGCACCTGCTCGGCCGGAATGGGCCGCTTCGCCATTTCGTAGAGCGCCTGGAGCGCCTCCAGGGCCTGCGTGGCCTTTGCCTTGGGGCCCTCGATGCGAAACTGCTCGAACCGGTGCGCCACCTTGACCTGCAACGCGGCCTCGATGCTCCGGATATGGCTGTCCATCGGGCCGCACAGATGCGCCATGCGGGTGTTGTCCGGTGGGGAGAAGGTGTGCCTGAGAATCAAACCGATAATCCAGTGAACCAAGGAATTTCCCGATGATAGGCAAGTTGACCGGAACGCTGCTGGAAAAAAATCCGCCCCAGATCCTGCTGGACTGCCATGGCGTGGGTTACGAGGTGGATGTGCCCATGAGCACCTTCTACAACCTGCCCGCCCCGGGCGAGAAGGTGGCCCTGCTCACGCACTTCGTCGTGCGCGAGGATGCGCAGATCCTCTACGGCTTTGGCACCGCACCCGAGCGCGAGGCGTTCCGTCAGCTCATCAAGATCAGTGGCGTGGGCCCGCGCACCGCGCTCTCGGTGCTTTCGGGCATGAGCGTCACCGATCTGGCCCAGGCGGTGAGTGCCCAGGAGAGCGGGCGCATCGTCAAGGTACCCGGTATTGGCAAGAAGACGGCCGAGCGCCTGCTGCTCGAACTCAAGGGCAAGCTGGGCGCCGACATGAACCTGCCCGGTGCAGGTCAGGCCCTGGGCGACGCGCAGGGTGACATCCACCAGGCGCTGGTGGCACTGGGGTACAGCGACAAGGACGCCACCACCGCACTCAAGGCGCTGCCGAAGGATGTGGGTGTGACGGAGGGCATCAAGCTCGCGCTCAAGGCATTGGCAAAGTAAATGAGCATCCAGACCGACGATTTCGCTCCCGCGCCGCGCGTGGTGTCCGCCGCGCCGGCCTCACCCAAGGAAGAGGCGATCGAACGCGCGCTGCGGCCCAAGCTGCTGGACGAGTATGTCGGGCAGGCCAAGGTGCGCGAGCAGCTCGAAATCTTCATCGGCGCGGCCCGCAAGCGCAGCGAGGCACTGGACCATGTGCTGCTGTTCGGCCCGCCCGGGCTGGGCAAGACCACGCTCTCGCACATCATCGCGCAGGAACTGGGCGTGAATCTGCGTCAGACCAGCGGGCCGGTGCTCGAGAAACCGAAAGACCTCGCGGCGCTGCTGACCAATCTCGAAGCCAACGACGTGCTCTTCATCGACGAGATCCACCGGCTCAGCCCAGTCGTCGAGGAAATCCTGTACCCCGCACTGGAGGACTACCAGATCGACATCATGATCGGCGAGGGCCCCGCGGCGCGCAGCATCAAGCTGGACCTGCAGCCCTTCACCCTCGTGGGTGCCACCACGCGCGCCGGCATGCTCACCAACCCGCTGCGCGACCGCTTCGGCATCGTGGCGCGGCTGGAGTTCTACACGGCCGAGGAGCTCGCGCGCATTGTCCAGCGCAGCGCGGGCCTGCTGAACGCACCCATGGAGGCCGAGGGCGGATTCGAGATCGCGCGACGCTCGCGCGGCACGCCCCGCATCGCCAACCGCCTGCTGCGCCGGGTGCGCGACTTCGCCGACGTGAAGGGCAGCGGCACGATCACGAAAGACATCGCCAACCGTGCGCTGGCCATGCTCGACGTGGACCCGCAAGGCTTTGACCTGATGGACCGCAAGCTGCTGGAAGCCGTGATCCACCGTTTCGATGGTGGGCCGGTGGGCCTGGACAACATCGCCGCCAGCATCGGCGAAGAGCGCGACACGATCGAGGATGTGATCGAGCCGTACCTCATCCAGCAGGGCTTCCTGCAGCGCACGCCGCGCGGACGCATCGCCACGCTGGCGGCGTACCGGCACCTGGGGGTGGTGCCGCCAAGCAGTGCAGAGGCGTTGTTCGGCGATTGAGGGGCTCTTGATCGGGTGTGGCACCGGACTGCCCGTGCCATTCCTTTGCTCCCCCGGTCCGTTCGTGCTTCAAAACAGGTGTTTCAATCCGACCGGTACCGGGGTTGGGCTCTCTTCCGGATGCTGCCTTGAGCGCGGTGCATAGTGCCACCGCGCAGCATGGACCGACGGTTCTGTTGCGTGCATCAACTTTGAGAGAGCACGCACGTGGTGACCCACAATACTTCCGGCGACTTTGGAATTTTCAAGCCATTCTTGCTTCTGGGCAGCGTCTTCATCGGCGCACTGATCGTCGTTGCCTGCGGGGGCTCTCCCGCTGGAACGCAGGCGCAGACACCTGAAGAGGATTCATCCGATCCCGTATCTCTTGCCGATCAGGCATTTTTCGACAGTGCCCTGGGTTTCTACGACATCGACCGATCCGGCAACACGCGTCCCATTCGAAATGATCTCGACGGCAAGTTGGCGGGCATGGTGCAGTTCGCGCAGAGTCACACGATCGACCCGACCAACAACGATGCCAAGGAGATGCCTTCGCTGGTGACGCGGCGCGAGGCGTTGCTGCTTTTCACACCCGGCGTCGATGTCATGGCACCGCTCAAGGTGACGGCCAAGATCGACGGGCAAAGTCCAGTGACGTTGACGTTGCTGGCACCGATGAATCTTCCATCCAGCAACGTGGACGACGGGCGCGCGGCAGTCGAGTATTCAAAGCGCGCGTGGTCGATTGCATTGCCATGGGATTTGATGCGCAAGGGCCTGTCATTGCACTTCGAGGACACCAATGGTCTGACAGGAACACTCCCTGCGCACAAGCTCACGTTCGCTGCTCCTGGCAAACTGTATGTGTGGGGTATCCGGCTGGGAATGTTGACAGATCCGCAGGCCGTGACAAGTGACGGTGACAATCAAATCCTGCTAAACCATCCCGCAACGGGGGCGGCCGATTACCTTCAGACATTGCCAGCGTCGCAAATCATCGTCGCCAGTTATGAGACTCAATGGCTCACGCGTGTCATGGTGGGTAGCGGCGCCATCTATGGCACTTCTAGCGCAGACAATGGTGATGCTTACAACGGAGACATGCGCGAGGACGTGGCCAAGGCCACCTACAGTGTGGGTATCAATCAAGCCAACTACGGCGTGACCAGCTCCCGTCTGGACGAGCAGTCGCCAAGCCTCCTGACCTCGCAGTTCGTCTACCACCATGCGGTGGGTGCTTACGCCAATGGGATTCAACGCCATGGACTGTCGGGCGGCAATGCGATCGGCACGCTGTCCCAGTCATCTGGCAATGAGTGGAGCCACGAAATCGGCCACCACTTCGAGATGGGGCACTATCCAGGAGCCATCGGTACCAACTATTTCTGGTCTGCACACCACGCCGACAGCGGCTGGGGATATATCGCTCATCGCAAGCGCATGCGTGCCAACCTCGCGTTCGACAAGGCAGCCCGGACCGGGCTGGATGTCGATGGCTACGCAAATCCGGAATCGTTCATGCGGTTGTACAGCTACAACGCGGATGCAATGGCCGGTGGGTGGGAGCCCGGTGACCTGTCGTTGTACACGCATTACACGGGCTACACGGCCAGACGCATCCAGAACAACGTGATGGCGCGCGCCTGGTATGACGCCGGTTCGTCCACCGGCTACAGCCAATACGATGCGGCATCGGGCCAGGTGGTGGATGCAGTGAAAACTGGCTTCCAGAAAGCAACGCGCTTCGGCGTGCCGGTGTTCACCCTGCTGGGTGGGTACGACCCGGTCAGCGGCACCGCAGTGATGTATCCGCCGGCGCGTGCCAACTACGGAAACGTATACGACAACCTGCCCGAACCCAGCAGTGTGCAGGCCGTCGATGCCTGTTGGCTGGACGTAGGTTACGTCTCGGGTGGCCGGCGTCGTATTGCTGTGGCCGTCACCCGCTTGAACCATGGTGCAGCCAACAAGTACCACGTCAACATTGCTGAACAAGATCGACCGGCCGATGCCGGTCTCTGGTGTCGTACGGCGGGCATCGCGCGCAAACTGGACCAGGTGGTTTTCCCCGATGTCGACCGCTTGGCGCCAATGGAGCCACCCGCAGTGATCGGAGAGGCGGCGGGCTACGAAGCGTTGGCGACAAAAGAGTTGGCGGAACTTGAGCAGGCGCTGTTGACGATGGACGCGACAGGGTCACTGGTGCCAACTTATCGGGTGGATATCCTGTTGCAAAGCTGGAACGATCGGCTTGGAACCTTGAGCACGCGAGCCCAGGCCGTCTGGAGAAAAATCCGCGCACAGCGAATGGCCGTCCGTGAACTGGATCTGTGGATGAACGCGAATGCCGAGGCGCTCGACCTCCAGGACCCGAAAGTGGTGCAGATGCTCAAATCGAAGCTGGTCGAGTCCGGCTGGCTGGCGGCCGGGGCGTCGCTACCGACGCCGGGGCTGGTGCGCGGCGTCAACAACAGCTGCATGAGCCTGCGCCTGAGTGGCAGCGAACTGTCGGCGGCTTCGGTCTGGGTCGTGGCATCCAGCGCCTGCGATGCCTCCAGACCCGAGCAGCAGTGGATCATGGATGCGCAGGGGGCTATTCGCAATGGCCAGAGGCTCGATGCCTGTCTGACAGTCGGTGTGGGCAATGTGCTAAGTCTGAACCAGTGCCGTCCAATGTGGGCTGGTCAGAAATGGACACATGCAAGCGATAACACGCTCCGCTCTGTGCGTAACCAAGATGTGCTGGATCTGGATCAGGCGATCGGGCAAGTCATTCTGTATGGCTATCACGGCAACGCAAACCAGCAATGGAGCGGACTTGTCAAGGCGTCTTCGTTGTTGCCGCTGGTGTATCTGTCGTCGGGCAATGTGCGTCGTCTGTTCGCGCTGCCAGCTTGAGTCCCTTCTCTTGACGCAACCTCCGCAGCGCCCGTGGCCGGGTCTTCAATGACAACGGTCGCTGCCGCTCGGCTGACCTGCCGCGCAGCACGCCCATGACGATCAGCACCTGCGCCAGGTAGTAGGTCGTGAGCACCCAGACCTGGGGCATCGGCAATGGCGACACGAACCGGTTCATGGCCAGCAACGCGTCGCTGACCATGAAACAGCCGGCGCCCAGCGCCACCGCCAACGCCGCGCCGTCGCGGTGCAGCGTGGCTCGGCCGAAGGCCTGCGCCGCCATCAGCGCGATCACCAGCACATAGGCCGCCACCGGGCCACGCAGCGCCGCGGGAAGGCCACCCTGCCAGAGAAAGGCGTACATGGCCATGCCGATGCCCAGCGTGGCCACGAGTGCGAGCCGGCTCGGAAACCACGGCACGCCCTCCCGGAACAGAGCGATGTAGGCCAGATGCGCCACCAGGAAGGACACCAGGCCCGGGATGAAGTAGCCGGGAAACATCAGGAAGGCATCGCCGGCCAGTGAAAAGACGAGGGCGGCGATCAGCAGCAGATCGCAGCGCCGCGGCCCGCCGGTCACGCGTGCGTGCGACACCACCACGCCGATGGCCAGCAGCATCGCCAGCGGCTTGAACACCCGGTGCAGCTCCAGCCAGCCCAGTGCGGCGGTGGCCATGGACAGGGCGCCGCACTCGATCAGCAGCGCTTCGCCCATGCCGATGCGCCCCTGCATCACCGCCCCTATCACCCACAACGCCACCAGCAACACGGTGAACACCACGGCGCTGCGCGCCAGCGGCCATGTATCGGCGAACCAGAGGAAGCCCGCCACGCCCGCCAGCAGCAGCCCGAACTGGATCCCTGCGAACCCCATGGCGCCACGGTCCATGGGGGGTGCGTAACGTTGCACCTGCGCGATGTCGAAGGCCGGGGTCGGAAAGCGTTCGGCCAGGTCGGCGGGGTGCCAGCCCGGCGGCTTGAACCACACCCGCAGTTTGTCGGACCATCGACGGGTGTGCCACGAATCCTTGAGCAAACCCCAGTACACCTCGCCATTGGCCCACAGCGGGTCCCAGCTGCGCAGGGGCTTGCGCGTTCCGTAGACGCACTTCTCGTCTTCTTCCTTGAAGCTGCCGAAGAGCCGGTCCCAGACGATGAGGATGCCGCCGTAGTTGCGGTCCAGATAGCGGTCGTTCACCGCATGGTGCACGCGGTGGTTGGAGGGGCTGCAGAACCAGCGGTCGAACCAGCCGAGCTTGCCGACCTGTTCCGTGTGGACCCAGAACTGGTAGAGCAGATCGATCAGCGCGACCACGCCGAACACCAGCGGCGGCACGCCGGCCACGGCCATCGGCAGGTAGAACACCCAGCCGAGCAATGCGCCTGAACTCGTCTGGCGCAGCGCGGTCGAGAGGTTGTAGTCCTCGCTCTGGTGGTGCACCACATGCGCGGCCCAGAACACGGCGCATTCGTGGCCGGCCCGGTGCAGCCAGTAGTAGCAGAAGTCGTAGAACACCAGGGCCACCAGCCAGCCGGCCCAGGAGGTCCAGAAGGGGTGGTCGGGCCAGATCGCCACCGCCGAGTAGACAGCGGTGTAGATGCCCACGCGCAGCAGCCGCGTGAACACCGCGCTGATCTGGCTGAGCATGCCCAGGCCGATGCTGGTGATGGCGTCGTCCAGCCGGTAGGTGTTGCGCCGGCGCTTCACACCGATGGCGTACTCGACCGCGATCAGCGCGAAGAACACCGGCGTGGCCAGCACGATGATCTGGCTGGGGCTCATGGCTGGCGCGGCGGGCGGCAGAAAGGCATCCGCGCATTGTGGGCACAAGCGCCTCGACATGCCCTTGGCATCAACCCGCATGCCCCGTGCCAGAATTGCGGACATGTCCGCCCCTTCGCAGCCCGCCGCCCCCGAGAGCGCCACCGTGGCGCTGTACCGCGCCGCGCTGGGGCCGGTGAACACGGCGCACTACCTGGACATGTTCGACCGCTTCGACCACGCGGGCCGCACCAGCCCGGTGTGGAACCCGGCGGCGGGGTTGCTCACGCTGAACTGGCTGCTGTTCCGCCAGCTCTGGGGCGCTGCCCTGGTGTACCTGGCCTGCGTCCAGGGCGCGGCGCTGCTGGTGCTGGTGGTGGCCCGCCGTTTTCTGCAGTGGCCGCCGTCGGTGGAATGGGGGGTGCTGCTGGCGCTGCTGCTGCTGAGCATTGCGCTGCCCGGCGCCTATGGCACGGCGCTGCTGCACGCCGATACGCGCCGCCGCATGACGCGCGCGGTGAAAGCGGCCAGCACCGTGCGCGAGGCCTGCGCCACGCTGGAGAAGCAGGCCAGCACGAGGCGCCGGCTTTGGGTGTTGGTTGTGCTCAACCTGCTGCTGGCCGGTGCCGCGGTGGCGGCCTACCTGGTATGGCGACCCGTGGCGACCTCGCCCGCGGCCGTGCTCAACGAGGTGCCCGAGTCCCCCGCCGTGCCGGCGTCGAACCTGGCGCTGGCAGCGCCGGGTCCTGCCTCGCAAGCCGTGGCCGACCCACCGCCTCCGCCTTCCGGGCCGGCAACGCCGGCTGCACCCGCGCCCGCGCCGGAACCCCCGCCAGTCATCGTGTCCCCTCCCGTGCCGCCGTCTCCGGCTGCCGCAGAGGCGGCGCCACCTCCCGAGCCAATGCCGGCTCCGATCTCCCCACCGCTTCCTTCACCGGAGCGCGCCACGCTGGTCGACCGCCCATCCCTGCCCGCACCAGCGCCCGCCAAGCCCGCTTCGCCGCCCAGGCCAGCGCCCGCGACGGCTGCATCGGCCGCCCCTCAGGCACACGGCATCAACGTCGGCCTGTTCGCCGACCCTGCCAATGCCGAGAAGGCGCATGCCCGGCTGGTCGAGGCGGGTTTCCCGGCCATCCTGCAGAAAGTGGAATCGGCCAGCGGCGAGCGCACCCGCGTGCGCGTGGGCCCGTTCGCGGGACGCGCCCAGGCAGAGGAAGCGGCGGCGCGCATCCGCGCCATGGGGCTCGACGCGGTGGTGTTCGCGCCCTGACGGCCGGTCGAGGGCGTCTCAGCCCAGCGCGCCGCGCGCGTCCACGCGGAACAGCCGCTCGACGGTGCCTTCCGTGAGGCCGCCGCGCACACCGAGCATCAGGTTGTGCAGGTTGACCGTCGGGTCGCAGTGCCCGGGCACCAGCCAGACGGTGTCGCCGAGGCTGGGCAACGGGTGGCCGGCGTGGGCCGCGCGCAGGATGCCGTGCTCGTCCCCGCCGTTGGCGAACACCAGCCCCGCGGGGCTCCAGACCGCCGGCAGGCCGCTGTCGACGGCGTGGCTCTTGTGGCCCGCATCGCACACGGCGTGCTGGGCGCTGCGGCTCATCACCTGGGCTTTGATGAACAACGCGTGCTCGAACACGGGCGCCAGCGGCGCGCTTTCGTTGCGGGCGTAGTCCGCGTCCATGAACAGGTAAGACCCCACCTGCAATTCGCCCCAGACGCGACTGGACGTTTCCAGTGCGAAGGTGCCGGTGCCTGCGCCCGTGATCAGCGGCACGGTGAACCCGGCGGCTTGCAGGCGCTCGCGGGTGAGGGCTGCGGCCCAGGCCGCTTCGCCGATGGCCTTGGCGCGTTCCGCCGGGTCGCGCCGGTGTTGTGCCCCGCCGTGGTACGCCTGCAGGCCGCCAAAGCGCAGCACCGGGTGCTGGGCGATCAGCCGCGCCAGGTCCACCGCCGGTTCACCGGGCGGCACGCCGCAACGGCCCTGGCCGACATCGACTTCCACGAACACATCGATGCGCCCCTCGCCGCCCACGCCGGCGGCCTCCAGTGCCTGCGCCAGCCGCAGCACGCCGGCCGCGCTGTCCACCGCGATGGCGAAACGTGTGTCTGGCAGCGAGCGCACGGCTTGCGCCAGGCGCTGCAGTTTCGGTAGTGCGATGACCTCGTTGCTGATGTAGATGTCGGTCACGCCGGCGCGGGCCAGGATCAGGGCCTCGTCGGTTTTCTGCACGCACACGCCCACGGCGCCATGGGCCATCTGCAGGCGCGCGAGGTCGGCGCTCTTGTGCATCTTGGCGTGCGGCCGCAGCCGGACCCCGTGCGCACGCGCGTATGCCGCCATGTGAGCGAGGTTGCGCTCCATGGCGTCCAGGTCGACCACCAGGGCCGGCGTGTCGATGTCGGCCACGCTCTGACCGATGAGTGCCTGCGCGTTCTGCCAGGCGGTGGCCGGTGACGCGTCAAACGCTGCGTTCATCGAGCGGTGCTCCGGTGGTTTGCAGATGCTGGGTGTCTCCCCATCCCACCAGGCTCAGGCCTTCGGGGGACCACAACAGACGGTTGATGGCCGTGTTCGCCAGTTCCCAGCTGCGCGGCGCCGTGAGCTCCACGCGCGTGGCTGCACGGTAGAGCATGTCCAGCACGCCGCCGTGCGCCACCATGAGCACCTGTTCGCCCGGGTGCCGGGAGGCCAGCTCCAGCACGGTGGGTATCACACGGCGCTGCAATTGCTCCAGCGATTCGCCGCCGGCAGGTGCGAAATCGGGCATGCGCTTGCGCCAGGCCAGGGCTTCCGCCGGCCAGCGCTGCTCCAGTTCGGCCCAGGTCTGGCCTTCAAACCGCCCGAAATGGCGCTCGCGCAGGCCCTGGTGCGGGATGACGGTGAGGTTCTTGACGCGCGCCACCGCCTGGGCGGTTTCGAAGGCGCGACCCAGATCGCTGGCGTACACGGCGGCGATGGGTTCGTCGCGCAGCGCCTCGGCCAGCTGGGCGGCCTGCCAGCGCCCGCGTTCGTTGAGGGCGATATCGGTGTGGCCCTGGATGCGGGTGTCGCGATTCCAGGCGGTTTCACCATGGCGCACGGCCAGGATGCGGGTGACTTGCAAAGCGGTTCCTTGAACACGGGCGGAAACCGCAACTGTACCGGCCGCGCCACTGTCGCGCACGGCCGCAGGCCAGCAAAACCGGGGTTTGCGAGACAATCCGGGGCATGACGCTGTCGCCTTTTCCGACCGACGGGGACTTTTCCTCCCTCTTCAATTTCCTGCCGATCGGCGCCTACCGCAGCTCACCAGGCGGCCGCATGCTGCGGGCCAACCAGGCGCTGGTGGCGCTCAATGGCTACACTTCCGAAGCCGAGATGCTCGAGGCCGTGAACGACATCGCCATGGAGTGGTATGTCGACCCGACGCGCCGGGCCGCTTTCAAGAGCCTGCTCGAACGCGATGGCTTCGTGCGCGGCTTCATCTCTGAAATCCACCGGCACAAGACGCGCGAGCGCGTCTGGATCAGCGAGAACGCGCACGGCGTGCGTGACGCCACCGGCGCACTGCGCTACTACGAGGGCACCGTCGAAGACATCACCGACCGCATGAGCGACCAGAAGGCACTGCGGGACAGCGAAGAGCAGCTGCGCCTCATCACCTCGCAGGTGCCGGGCGCGGTGTTCTCGGTGTACGTGCGGCATGACGGCGAGCGGGAATACCGGTTCCTCAGCGCGGGCATCAAGGACATCTACGGCTTCGAGGCCGAGGACCTGATGCGCAACCCCTCGTTGCTCGGGCGGTACTTCCATCCCGAAGACCAGGCCATGCTCGAGCGTGACCGGCGTGCCATCCTCGCGGGCCAGTCGAACCTGGAGACGGAGTTCCGGGTGGTGCTGCCCGACGGCACCATCAAGTGGATCAGCAACCGGTCGTCGGCCGTGTCGAAGGACGAAAAAGGCTTTCTGCGCGTGGGCATGCTGCTCGACATCACCGACCGCAAGGAAGCCGAGGCCGCGCTGCACGCCAACGAAGCGCTCTGGAAGCTGGCGCTGGAGAGCGCCGGCGATGGCGTGTGGGACTGGAATCTGGTGACCGACGAGGAGTACTTCTCCTCGGGCATGAAGGCCATGTTCGGTTACGACGAGACGGACGACGTCAACCTCTCGTTCGAGCTGGACAACAGCACCCACCCCGAAGACGTGCCGCAGATGCTGGCCGACCGGCAGGCGCATTTCGAGCAGCGCGCACCGGTGTACCGCAACGAACGGCGCATCCGCTGCAAGGATGGCCAGTGGAAGTGGGTGCTGTCGCGCGGCATGGTGCTGTCGCGCGACGAGAACGGCAAGCCGCTGCGCATGATCGGCACGCACACCGACATCACCGAACACAAGCAGGCCGAAGCCCAGCAACGTGCGCTCGAGGTGCAACTGCGCGAGTCGCAGAAGATGGAGGCCATCGGCACGCTGGCGGGTGGCGTGGCGCACGACTTCAACAACCTGCTGGCGGCGATCCTGGGCAACCTGGCGCTGGCCCGTGAAGACCTGGGTGAGCAGCACCCGGCGCAGGAAAGCCTGACCGAGATCAACCGGGCGGCCATCCGCGCGCGCCAGCTGGTGCAGCAGATCCTCACCTTCAGCCGCCGCCAGACACAGGAAATGGTTCGGCAGCCACTCACTCCGTTGGTGGAGGAGGCGCTGGGCCTGATGCGGTCACTGCTGCCCGCCGGCCTCAAGCTGGTGGCGCGGCTGCCGGCCGCCGGGTTGCCGGTGCTGGCCGACTCGACGCAGATGCAGCAGGTGCTGATGAACCTCTGCACCAACGCGTGGCAGGCCATGGAGGGCGGCGCGGGCGACATCACCGTGGCGCTGCGCGAGGTTCGGCTCGATGCTTCGCAAGGGCTGCAGTTGGGAGGGCTGGCCAGCGGTGCGTATGCCTGCCTGAGCGTGGCCGACAACGGGCCGGGCATGGACGAGGCCACGCAGCAGCGCATCTTCGAGCCTTTCTTCACCACCAAGGCACCCGGCGCGGGCACGGGGCTCGGGCTGGCGGTGGTGCACGGCATCGTCAAGGCCCACCGGGGAGTGATCTCGCTGCACAGCCGTCCCGGCGAAGGCGCCCGCTTCGACGTCTACCTCCCGCTGGCTCCGGAAGCTTCCCTGGAGGCGCCAGCGCCGGCCGTTGCAGCGGCCCCCACGGCCGCGCCGGTGGTGCAGGGCAAACACGTGATCTATATCGACGACTACGAAGCGCTGGTGTTCCTGGTCGGGCGCCTGTTGCGCAAGCAGGGCTACCGCGCCAGCACGTTCGAATCGGGCGAGGCCGCGGTGGCATGGCTGCGCGAGAACCCGGATGACGCGGTCGACCTCGTGGTGACCGACCAGAACATGCCCGGTATGTCGGGGGTGGATGTGGCCCGGGAGGCCCGTGCCCTGCGCCCTGGCTTGCGCGTGGCCATCGTGTCAGGGCATGTCAACGACAAGCTGATCGCCGAGGCCACCGAAGCCGGGGTGAGCGATGTGATGGGCAAGCAGGACAGCATGGACGCCCTGGGTGAGGCGATCCGCGAGCTGCTCGCGCGCGCCACGCGCTGAGCCGGCCGACGCCCGGCCTGCCGGTCAGCGCGGCACTTCGATGTTGACCTGCCGCACGCCCTCGGGCGGTGCGGGGAAGTCGCGCAGGGCCGCGTCCAGCATGGCGGACCACAGGCCGCTGGAGCTGTTCCACCGCCCATCGTGCGCGGAACGGGTTTCGTAGACCACCTTGCCCGTGGCGGCGTGGCGGATCACCAGCGATACCTCGCGTTTGTAGTAGGGGGTCTCGATGCGCGGGTACACCGGCATCCAGATGATCTGGCCCCGCCCGGTCACCACGTAGTCTCGCCCGGGCATGGCATAGCCGTAGCCAGGGCCGAAGCCGCCCCAGTAGCCGCCACCCCAGAAGGGGTCATAGGGGCTCTCCCAGGGCGCGCGCGGCAGGCGCAGCGTGCCGGCGTCCACCTGCACCACCCACGGGGCGGCGGTGCCTGGCGCGGCATGGGTCCAGCCGACCTTGGCCATCGCGGTCTCGGTGAGCTTTTCCAGTTCGTCCTGGCCGGTGGCGATGCGGCCTTCGCGCTGCGAGGGAAGGCGTTCGAAGCGGTAGATTTGCGGTGCCTGCGGTACGGTCACCGGGGTGCCAGGCTTGGCCGCCTGGTCCGCCCAGCGCGCGTAGCTCTGCACCTGGTTGTCGACCAGGTAGACGCTGGCACAGCCACCGAGGGCGAACAGTGCACCCGCCGCCGCGAACAGCCTGGCGTGGCGCAGAAGGGGATGGGTTCTCATGGAAGCCTCCTGAATGGGTGGCGGCGGCCTGGTGCGGGTGACTCAGTGCGCCGCGGCAATCGGTATGACCGCGCTGGGGGCTGAAGCGTTCCCTGGCGCGGCCTGCCAGCCATCTTCCCCGGGCAAGGCGCGTGCCGTACCGGGCAGGGGCTCTTCGTCGAAGGCCTTGTCACCGTCTTCGCTGGCTTCGCCGGTGGCCCGGATGGTTTCAAAAGGAAACAGCGCGCGGTCCATCAGGTGGCTGGGCACGATGTTCTGCAGTGCGGTGAACATGTTCTCGACGCGGCCGGGAAAGCGCTTCTCCCAGTCCTTGAGCATGAGGCCGACCTGTTTGCGCTGCAGGTTCTCCTGGCTGCCACACAGCGTGCAGGGAATGATGGGGAACTGGCGGATCTCGGCCCAGCGGATCAGGTCCTTCTCGGGCACGTAGGCCATCGGGCGGATCACCACGTGCTGACCGTCGTCGCTCACCAGCTTGGGTGGCATGCCCTTGAGCTTGGCGCCGAAGAACATGTTCAGCATCAGCGTCTGCAGCATGTCGTCGCGGTGGTGGCCGAGCGCGATCTTGGTCGCGCCGAGCTCGCCGGCCACCCGGTACAGAATGCCGCGGCGCAGCCGGCTGCACAGGCTGCACATGGTCTTGCCTTCGGGAATGACCCGCTTGACGATGGAGTACGTGTCCTGGTTCTCGATGTGGAACCTGACGCCGAGCTTCGTGAGGTACGCGGGCAGCACATCGGCCGGGAACCCGGGCTGCTTCTGGTCCAGGTTGACCACGATCAGCTCGAACCGCACCGGTGCGCGCGCCTGCAGCTTCTGCAGGATGTCGAGCATGCCGTAGCTGTCCTTGCCGCCAGAGAGACAGACCATCACGCGGTCGCCTTCCTCGATCATGTTGTAGTCCACGATCGCGCGGCCCACTTCGCGGCACAGGCGTTTTTCGAGTTTGTGGTTTTCGAATTCGGTGTTCATCTGGTGGTCCTTACCACTGTCCGCTTTCCATGCGGATGGCGACTTCACAGTCGTCGAAAATTTCCAGTTTGGCGATCTTCACGCGCACCCCGATCACGCCGGGCAGCTGCATCAGCCGGCGCGCGAGCTTGCCGATCAGGCTCTCCAGCAGGTTGACGTGCTCGGCAGTGCACTCGTCGATGATGATCTGGCGCACCTTGCGGTAGTCGAGCACATGGCCGATGTCGTCATCGTGCGGCAGCAGGGGCTGTGTGCCCTGGTTCAGTTCGGCGTCGACCTGGATCGGCTGGGGGCTCGACTTCTCATGGTCGAGGATGCCCAGATTGGCGTTGAAGCGCAGTCCGGTGAGGGTCAGGATCTGCGTGCCGGCGGCGGTGGCGTTCAGGGCGGGCATGATGCTCACATCAGCGAGAAGTCGCGCTCGAAGCGCATGAGGTGCTGGCCGCCGTCCACCAGCAGGGTGGTGCCGGTGATGGATCGGTTGTCCAGCGCGAAGGCCACGGTGGCCGCCACATCGTGTGGGGTGGAGGAGCGCCCCAGGGGCGACTTCTGGTGCAGCTCGGCGAATTTCTCGTCCGTGAGCATGTGGCTGGTGAGCGTGAGCCCCGGTGCCACGCCGACCACGCGCACGTGAGGCGCCAGCGCCAGCGCCAGCATGGTGTTGGCGGCTTCCAGGGCCGCCTTGGACAGCGTGTAGCTGAAGAAGTCCGGGTTCATGTTCCAGAGCTTCTGGTCCAGCAGATTGACCACCGCGCCTTCGGCCTGCCGCGCCACGACGTGGCCGTGCAGTGCCTGTGCGAGCAGCACGGCCGCGCCGGTGTTGGCGCGCAGGTGGTGTTCCAGCGCGGCGAAGCCGAAGGTCTGGGCGCTGTCGTGCTCGAAGGTGGAGGCGTTGTTGACCACGGCGTCCACCTGACCGAAGTGCGCAGCCACCGCCGGCAGCAGGTTGCGCACGCTGGCTTCGTCGCCAAGGTCGGCAAAGAAGGTGTGGGCGCTGCCGTCGCGCCCGCTGCGCAGAGCGCAGTCGGCGGCGGTGCGCTGTGCGTCGTCGGCGGAATGGCGGTAATGCACGGCCACGTTCCAGCCCGCCTGTGCGAGGGCGAGGGCCATGTCGCGGCCCAGGCGCTTGCCCGCGCCGGTGACGAGCACCGTGCGCGTGGCGGGTGGGGGTGTGGCGCTGGGCATGAAGGACAATCCGGGGGTGCAGAACCCCATGGCAACAGAACCCGAGAGTTTAACGAGCCCCCTCCTGGCGCGTGTGCGCGAGGCCATCGCCCGGGCGGGCGGCTGGCTGCCGTTCGACCGGTACATGGCGATCGCCCTGTACGAACCCGGTCTGGGCTATTACGCCAACGCCTTGGCGAAATTCGGCCACCTGCCGGGCAGCGGCAGTGATTTCGTGACGGCGCCCGGTCTCACCCCCCTGTTCGGGCAGACGCTGGCGCGCCAGGTGGCACAGGCCCTCACCGCCACCGGCACCGGCGAGGTGTGGGAGTTCGGCGCGGGCACAGGTGCCCTGGCCCTGCAGGTGATCGAGGCCCTCGCGGCGCTGGGGCAGCCGCTGCGCCGCTACACCATCGTCGATCTGTCCGGCAGCCTGCGCGAACGCCAGCGCGCCACACTGGCCGCCCACGGTGACACGGTGCACTGGGCCGATGCCTTGCCCGAGCGGATCGAGGGCGTGGTGCTGGGCAACGAAGTGCTCGATGCCATGCCGGTGCAACTGCTCGCCCGTGTCGGTGGCGCCTGGCACGAGCGCGGCGTGACGCTGGACGCAGCGGGCACGCTGGCCTGGGCCGATCGCCCCACCCGGCTGCGCCCGCCGCTGGAGGTGGAGGGCGTGCACGACTACGTGACCGAGATCCACCCGCAGGCTGAAGCCTTTGTCCGCACGCTGGCCGACCGCCTGCAGCGTGGCGCGGCTTTCCTGCTCGACTACGGTTTTCCCGAGGCCGAGTACTACCACCCGCAGCGGGCCATGGGCACACTGATCTGCCATCGGGCGCACCGCAGCGACCACGATCCGCTGGGCGATCCGGGTCAGAAAGACATCACCGCCCACGTGAACTTCACCGGCATTGCCCTGGCCGCGCAGGACGCCGGGCTCGATGTGCTGGGCTACACCAGCCAGGGGCGCTTCCTGCTCAACTGCGGCCTGCTGGACCTCGCGCAGCACGCCGATGCGCGGCAGAACGCCATGATGCAGAAGCTCGTCAACGAGCACGAAATGGGCGAGCTGTTCAAGGTGATCGGGCTGGCGCCAGCCGGCGGCGGTGCCGGCTGGATACCGGTGGGTTTCGCCACGGGCGACCGCACGCACAGGCTCTGACCATGATCCGCTGGATGATCGTCATCTTCCTGGCGCTGGTGCTCATCAGCTGGTTCACGCCGCTGCTGCGCAGGCTGGGCTTCGGCCGGCTGCCCGGCGACCTGCGGTTCAAGGCCTTCGGCCGCGACTGGAACCTGCCGTTCGCCACCACCATCGTGCTCAGCATGCTGGCCAGCCTGCTCGGTTACCTGATCTGACGGCTTCCGGCGGCCTTGAAATCCGGCGCACGGCGTTCATCTGCAGGCATTGCCCGGAGCGACCCATGACCACCGATTCCCTGCACATCGTCTGCCCCCATTGCCACACCACCAACCGCGTGGCGCGTGACGCGCTGGGCCAGTCGCCCGATTGCGGCAAGTGCCACCGCGCGTTGTTCGCGGGCCAACCGGTGGCGCTGGACGAGGCCGGGTTCGAGAAGCACGTGGCGCGTTCCCAGGTGCCGGTGCTGGTGGATTTCTGGGCGCCCTGGTGCGGCCCCTGCCGCATGATGGCGCCCCAGTTCGAGGCCGCCGCGCGCGAACTCGAGCCGCACATGCGGCTGGCCAAGGTCAACACCGAAGAGGCGCAGGCGCTGGGCGCGCGGCTGCAGATCCGCAGCATTCCCACGCTGGCGCTGTTCGTGAACGGGCGCGAGGTGGCGCGCCAGCCCGGGGCCATGGGGGCAGTCGACATCGTGCGCTGGGCGCGTTCGAACCTGCCGCGCACCTGACTGCGGCGACGCCCCGCCCCGATAGGCGTTATGGTCGGGGCCTGTCCGACCGATTTCTTCACACCATGTCCTCACCTTCAAACCGAGGCCGCCTGCTGGCCGACGTGGGCGGTACCAACGCCCGGCTGGCCTGGCAGGAGGGCTCAGATGCCCCGATCGAACACATCCGCGTGCTGCCCGTGGCCGACCACGCCAGCCTGCAGGCCGCCATTCGCGTTTATCTGGATGGGCTGGGTCGCCAGCCGGCGGAGGCGGCCATCGCCATGGCCAACCCCGTCACTGGCGACCGGGTCAGCATGACCAACCACCACTGGTCGTTCTCGCAGGCTGCGTTGCGCGAGGAGTTCGGCCTATCGGCACTGCGCGTGCTCAACGATTTCACAGCCCTGGCGCTGGCGCTGCCGCATCTGCCGGCGCACGAGTTGCGCCAGGTGGGCGGGGGTGAACCGGTGCCCGGTACCGCGATTGCGTTGCTGGGCGCCGGAACCGGGTTGGGTGTGTCGGGCCTGCTGCCCGATGGTGCGGGAGGCTGGGTGCCGATCTCGGGCGAGGGCGGCCATGTGACGTTGCCGGCCGCCACGGCGCGCGAGCGTCGGGTGATGGATGCACTGGTGGCGCGCCATGGCCACGCCTCGGCCGAGCGCGTGGCCAGCGGCACCGGCCTGCTGGAAACCTGCCAGATCCTGTGTGAGGCCGATCGCGCCGACGCCAGTGCCTTCACCAGCGCCGCAGCCGTCACCGAGGCTGCGCTGGAGGGGCGTCACCCGCAGGCGCTGGAGGCTCTGCAGATCTTCTGTGCCGTGCTCGGCTCGGTGGCGGGCAATCTCGCGCTCACGCTGGGTGCGCTGGGTGGCGTGTACATCGGCGGCGGCGTGGTGCCGCGGCTGGGCACCTGGTTCGACACGTCGCCCTTTCGCGAACGCTTCGAGGCCAAGGGGCGTTTCGAAGGCTACCTGAGCGGCGTGCCGATCTGGGTGATCACTTCGCCTCAGTCGCCCGCGCTGCTGGGCGCTTCACACGCGTTCGACGCGCGGGCCTGAGCCGCGTCATGCCTCGGGAACGGCCGCGAGCGCGGCCAGGAAGCTTTCGCGCCACCAGTGCACATCCTGTTCGCGGATGCCCTTCAGCAGCGCCTGATGGCGGCGCTGCCGTTCTTCCCGCGGCATCTGCAGCGCGCGCTGCATGGTCTCTGCGGTGCGCGTGGTGTCATAGGGGTTGACCAGCAGGGCGTCCTTCATCTGCTCGGCCGCGCCTGCAAAGCGGGATAGCACGAGCACGCCAGGGTCGTCAGGGTCCTGCGCGGCGATGAATTCCTTGGCCACCAGGTTCATGCCATCGCGCAGCGGCGTCACCAGCGCCACCGCGGCCGCACGGTACAGCCCGGGCAGGCGTTTGCGCGCGACGTTGCGGTGGATGTAGCGCACCGGCATCCAGTCGAGTTCGCCGTAGTTGCCGTTGATCGCGCCACACAGGCTCTCCAGTTCCTGGCGCAGCGCGGCATAGGCGTCCACCGACTCGCGGCTCGGCGCGGCGATCTGGATCAGTGTGGCGCTGCCCAGGTTTTCCGGGTAGGCCTGCAGCAGCTGTCGGAACGCCTTGAGTCGCTGAGGGAGGCCCTTGGAATAGTCCAGCCGCTCCACCCCGAGCAGCAGGCGGCGCCGCGAATACTCCTCGCGCATCTGCCCGAACATCTCCTGCGATTCGCGGCCTTCGCCGAGCCCGATGAACTCGTCCACGTCGATGCCGATGGGAAACGCCCTTGCCCGCAGTGTCTTGCCAAAGGCGCGGAACTCGTGCTCGCCCAAAATGTCGGCCGGGGTTTCGGTATTCACGTAGCGCGCGAAGTGCGACACGTCGGCCTCGCTCTGGAAACCGACCAGGTCGTACGCGAACAGCGAGCGCATCAGCCAGTCGTGTTCCGGTACGGCGGCCAGCATCAGGGGCGGAGGGAGCGGGATGTGCAGGAAGAAGCCCATGCGCTGCTGGCAGCCCATGGCGCGCAGCTCCGCCGCCAGCGGAATCAGGTGGTAGTCGTGTACCCAGATGATGTCGTCGGGGCGCAGCAGGCCCTTGAGCTTGTTCGCGAACATCTGGTTCACGCGCCGGTAGCCGGCGATGTAGCCTGAATCGAAATCGGCGAGGTCCAGCCGGTAATGGAACACAGGCCAGAGCACGCCGTTGCTGTAGCCCAGGTAGTAGCTGTCGTGGTCTTCGCGGCTCAGGTCCACCGTGGCCAGCTGCACCTTGCCGGCGGTCTGGACATGCAGGTCGCCTTCGCCGGGTGTGCCGTCTTCCACGACCTTGCCGCTCCAGCCGAACCACATCCCGCCCGATGCCTCCAGCGCCTGCCCCAGCGCCACCGCCAGCCCGCCAGAGGCGGTCTTGCGCGGATCGGCGATGCGGTTCGAGATCACAACCAATCGGCTCATGTGAATACCTCCATATGCCGATTCAGGGTCCAGAGATGCCGCGGAACCGGCTTTGCCGGGCCGCAGGCGTCGCCCCTCGAGGGGTAGCGCCACAGGCGCTGCGGGGGGAGTCTCATATGACCGTGTCCCAACTGGCCGAGAGTCTCACGGCCGCATTGATGATGCCCACCATCGAATAGGTCTGCGGGAAATTGCCCCACATCTCTCCGGTGGTGGCGTGTGTGTCTTCCGACAGCATGCCCAGCGGGTTGCGCGCGGCCAGCATGGTCTCGAAGATGGCGCGTGCCTCGTCCACGCGGCCGATGCGCGCCAACGCGTCGATGCGCCAGAAGGTGCAGATGTTGAACGCCACCTCGGGCTTGCCGAAGTCGTCGGCGGCCTCATAGCGCCGCATGAAAGGGCCATCGCACAGGTGCTTCTCCAGCGCGTCCAGCGTGGAGATGAAGCGCGGGTCTTTCGGGTCGATGAGCCCGACCTCGGCCATCAGCAGCACGCTGGCATCCAGGTCGTGTCCACCGAAACTCTCGGCGAAGGCCTGGCGTTTCTCGCTCCAGGATTCACGCAGGATGCGCTCGCGCATGGCGTCGGCGCGAGCCGCCCAGAGCTCGGCGCGACCCGGCAGTTCCAGGGTGCGCGCGATCTTGGCCAGGCGGTCGCACGCGGCCCAGCACATCAGCACCGAGCTGGTGTGCACCCGCGCGCGGGTGCGCAGTTCCCACATGCCGGCGTCGGGCTGGTCGTGGATGAGCAGGGCGCGCTCGCCCACCGCTTCCAGTTGTTCGAACTCGGCCAGGCCGGCCTGGTGCAGCAGGCGCTTGTCGTGGAAAGACTGGGCGGCGGCCAGCACGATGTTGCCGTACACGTCGTGCTGGAAATGTTCCTGCGCCTGGTTGCCCACGCGCACCGGCCCCATGCCGCGGTAGCCTGGCAGGGTGTCGCAGATGCGCTCGGGCAGTTCGCGTTCAAGACCAATGCCGTGCAGCGGCTGGATGTGGCCGCCGCCCGCGCCCACCACCACGTTGGCCAGCCAGCGCAGGTAGTCCTCCATGGTGCCCACCTCGGACAGGCTGTTGAGCGCCCGCACCACGAAGAAGGCGTCGCGCAGCCAGCAGTAGCGGTAGTCCCAGTTGCGCTCGCTGCCGGGCGACTCAGGGATGCTGGTGGTCATCGCCGCGATGATCGCGCCGGTGTCTTCGTACAGCGAGAGCTTGAGCGTGATGGCCGCGCGGATCACCGCTTCCTGCCACTCCAGCGGCAAGGCCAGGCGGCGGCTCCAGTTGCGCCAGTAGGAAATCGTCTCCTGCTCGAAGTGGCGAGCCGTGTCGCCGATGCCGGTGTCCAGCGTCTCGTCCGGGCCGAAGATGAAGTTGTGCTCGCGCATCAGCAGGAAGGGCTCGCGCGAGAGCACGTGGCTGATCGATGCGTCTGTGTGCAGGCGCAGCGTCTGCCCGTCCCCGACATAGCGGATGTGGTTGCTGCCCGATGTGATGGTGGGGGCCGATCGGCCCCAGTCGAAGCGCGGCAGCAGGCTCACGCGGATGCGCGGTGCCCCTTTGAGCGGCCTCACCCGGCGCACCAGCTGGGTGGGCCTGAAATAGCGCCCGCGCGAGAGGAAACGCGGTGCAAAGTCGGTGATGGACAGGCCATTGCCGTCCTTGTCCCAGAGTTCCGTGACCAGGACCGCCGTGTTGTGTTCATAGCGCTGCCTGGCCTCGGCCAGGTGCTCGATCTCGATGGCGAACGCCCCCTGTTCGGCGTCCTCACCACCCAGCAAGGCATGGAACACGGGATCGCCATCGAAGCGCGGCAGGCAACTCCAGACCACACGGCCATGCGGATCGATCAGGGCGCTGAAAGCGCAATTGCCCACCATGCCCAGTGACAGCGAAGGGCGCGCGGGCGGGGCAAAGCCAGGTGTCTTCATGTTGCGGTGTTCGAGAGAGAAAGGGCGTCGGACAGCCAGGCCCGCAACGCTTGGGGGTCGGGACAGCGGTGGCGGGCGTGGGTGGGCCCGTTGCCCACCTTGATGCCTTCACCGCCCAGACGTTGCACCACCTCGAAGCCGGCTTCGTCCGTCACGTCATCGCCCGCAAACACGGGCGTCCGGCCAGCGAAGGGTACTTCCTGCATGAAGGCCTCGATCGCAGCGCCCTTGCTCACGCGCGCGGACTTCACTTCCACCACCGCCTTGCCGCGCAGCAGCTGCAGGCCGGGCTCGTTGGCGATGGCCTGCTGCAGCGTGCTCATGCACAGGGCCTCCAGCATGGGTGCCTGGCGGTAGTGCAGCGCCATCGATGTCTGCTTGCGTTCAAGCAGCAGGCCGCCATGGCCCGCCACCAGCTGTTCGGCCGCCGCGATGGCGCGCGCGAGGCCGCCCGGCCGGGCCGATGCTGAACCACCTCGCGGCGAGAGGCGCACCGCACCGTGTTCGAACGCTGCCGGCCAGGGCCAGGGCGAGGCCAGCATGGGCTCCAGGTCTTCACGGGAGCGGCCGGTGACCAGGGCGAGCGCGCCATCCAGTCGCGCATGCAGGCGGTCCAGCAGGGTTCGCAGTTCCGGGTGGATTTGCACCGCATCGGGTCGCCCGGCCAGATCGGCCAGCGTGCCGTCGAAGTCCAGGAACAGCGCGGTGCGGTCGGTCAGCAGCCTTGGGAGTGTGCTCATTGGCCACTACCGTAACAGGGTATGTGCTCCCATGTCGTGAAAAATCGTTTAACCCACCACCGGGGTGAGAGACTTCGCCCCGTGCTTGACGGGCGCGTCCGGCTCAATCGAGCGAGGGTTCGGGGCCGCTGTCGCCCAGCGAGCGCGCCACCGCATCCACACGCGCCTGGTGGATGCGCTGGCCAACTTTCGCACCCGAAAGCCCATCGGCCTGGGCCTGCGCGGCCACGGTCGCGGTGTCCACCGATTGCGCGGCGGCCAGCGCCCGCGCCAGCCGTTCGCGTTGCGGATAGGGTTGCTCTTCGAGTCCCAGGCGGCCGCGCGCGTCGCATTCGCAGGCGAGCAGCACCTCTTGGAAACGCGCGGGCTTGCGCAGCGCATCGCAGCGCTCCAGCAGGCGTGCCACGGCGCCCGCACCGAATTCGCTGCTGCGGTGGATGTTTCCGTGCTCGCGAGCCACCACGTCGGCGAGTTCGCGGCAGTCGTTGGGCACGCGCAGCCGTTCGCACACCCCACGCAGCAGGCGCGCACTGCGCTCCTCGTGGCCGATGTGCCGCGGCAGCACCTCGGCGGGCGTCGTGCCCTTGCCCAGGTCGTGGCACAGGCAGGCGAAGCGCACGGCCAGTGGCGCGCCCAGGCGTGCGCTCATGTTCAGCACCATCATCAGGTGCACACCGGTGTCCACCTCCGGGTGGTACTCGGCGCGCTGCGGTACGCCCCAGAGCCGCTCCACCTCGGGCAGCAGGCGCTGCAGCGCGCCGCATTCGCGCAGCACCTCCAGCATGCGGCTGGGCCTCTGCTCCATGAGACCGCGTGCGAGCTCCTGCCACACCCGTTCGGCGACCAGGTGATCGGCTTCGCCGTCCTCGACCATGCGGCGCATCAAGGCCATGGTTTCGGGCGCCACGGAAAAGTCGGGAAACCGCGCCGCGAAGCGCGCCAGCCGCAGGATGCGCACCGGGTCTTCGGCGAACGCGCCGGTCACGTGGCGCAACACTTTTTCCTGCAGATCGTGCAGGCCGTGGTGCGGGTCGATCAGCGGCGCCTGCGCCGGATCGTCCGCGTGCTCGGCGGCCACGGCCATGGCGTTGATGGTGAGGTCGCGCCGCGCGAGATCGTCTTCCAGTGTCACACCCGCGGCGGTATGGAACGTGAAGCCGTGGTACCCCGGCGCCGTCTTGCGCTCCGTGCGCGCCAGGGCATGTTCTTCGCGCGTCTGCGGGTGCAGGAACACCGGGAAGTCACGTCCCACGGGCAGGAAGCCCAAGGCCGCCATGGATTCGGGGGAGGCGCCCACCACCACCCAGTCGCGGTCGACGTGCGATGCCGTGGGCGCACCGCCGGCATGCGCCATCAGCGCGTCGCGCACCGCGCCGCCCACGAGATAGGTTTTCATGGGAGCGAGTTTAGGTGCTCTGTCGGGCTAGCGGCCCAGGCGGTAGGGCTCGTCGAAATCGATGAAGTCGTGCTCGATCAGCGCCTCCTCCACCCAGGCTTTCACCCCGGGCAAGGCCAGCACGCGGGCCACGTAGGCTTCGAGGTCGGCGGGGAGGGGCAGGTCGTAGGTGCGGATGCGGGAGCAGACCGGTGCGAAGTAGGCGTCGGCGATGGTGAACTCACCGAACAGCAGGCTGCCCGCAGGCTGCGCCGCCAGCAGCTCGCCCCAGAGTCCGCACACGCGGGCCACGTCCGCGCGCACGTCGGGCTTGTCGCGCCAGATCAGCCGTCCCGTGTCGGGCAGCGAGGCCTCGATGTTCATGGGACAGTGGGTGCGCAGGGCACCGAAGCCGCTGTGCATCTCGGCGCAGACGCTGCGCGCGCGGGCACGGGCCTTCACTTCCCTGGGCCAGAGATGGAGCTCCGGGAAGCGCTCCGCGAGGTATTCGGCGATCGCGAGGGTGTCCCAGATGGCGAAGCCGTCGTCCACCAGCACCGGCACCTTGGCAATGGGGCTGATGGCGCGAAGTTCTTTCTTGAAGACCGAATTGGCGTCGAACGAGTCGAATCGCACCATCTTTTCCTCAAAAGGGATGCCTGCCTGTTTCATGAGCACCCAGGGGCGCATGGACCAGGACGAGTAGTTCTTGTTGCCAACGTAGAGCTGCAGAGCCATGGGAAGAATCTCCTGAAAGAACTGTCCATGGTAGGGCGTTGTGTGCGCCGCATTGATGCCAAAACGCCGCGCGATTGATTCGCTGCCGACAGGCCCCGGAATACCGACCCCGGCGTCCGCCTCTTGTGAAGGGCTTCAGGCGTATTTTTCGAGAATGCGCGTGGACCGCTCCACTTGCCGGAATGTGTTGATCTCGGAGTCCGATTCCGACACCGCTTCCATCACCGAGCAAGCCATCATGCGGTAGAACGCCTTGTCCATGGCCTTGCGGGCGGCCGCCATCTGCTGGGCCACGTCTTCACAGCCCCGCCCCGCCTCCACCATCTCGATGAGGCCCCGGACCTGGCCCTCGATGCGCTTGAGCCGGTTGACCACGTCGCGGTGGTGCTCGGGCCGGTGGGTCATGACGTCGTTGCTGGAGGACGGGCGGCGGGCGAGGCTTTTGAATGGGGAGGTGGACATCGGCTTTCCTGTCGGTTAAAGGTATTACTTTCTCGGAAGGCCAAGTTTGCCAAAAAAGATACCCCCGTACCCCACCTTTCCCCGAAGTTTCACCAATCAGCGGACCACGCGGTTTCGGTAATCCAGCAACTGGCTGCGCCCGCCGCGCTGGCCGAGGTAGGTGGGCGCCACACTATCAAGGTGGGCCGGCGTGATGTCCAGGGCCGACAGGCCGGGCCATTGGCCCGTGGCGACGTTGTCCACCGTCATCGCGTCCAGGTTGTCCCGGCTCAACACCGGCTCGCCCGGCAGCCATTCCATGAGGCGGGCCTGCAGCCGCGCCAGCGATGCCGGCAGTGGCAGGATGGGTCGCTGCCGGCTGCCATGCCTGCCCGCGATCCGTACCAGGTCCGCCAGGGTCAGGACGTCGGGGCCGGCGCATTCGAAGGTCTGTCCCACACTGCTCATGGGCAGGTTGCTGTCGCGCAGGCAGGCCACCACCGCGTCGGCCACATCGCTCACCCAGACCGGCTGGAATTTCGCCTGGGCATGGGCCAGTGGCACCACCGGAAGCGCCGATTGCAGCTTCGCGAACAGGTTGAGAAAGCGGTCACCTTCCCCGAACACCACGCTGGGGCGCAGGATGGTGAGGTCCAGCCCCGCGCCGCGAAGCACCTCCTCGCCGCGCGCCTTGCTGCGCTGGTAGCGGGATGGTGCGTCCAGGTTCACACCCAGCGCGCTCACGTGCACCACACGGCGGACGCCGTCCGCTGCGCAGGCCTCCGCGAGCGAGAGCGGCAGTTCCACGTGCACGCGCTCGAAATCGTCCTCACTGCCGTGCAGGATCGCCACGAGGTTGACCACCGCGTCGTGCCCATCCAGCAAGCCCAGCAACTGCCCGGGGTCGTGCACGTCGGCTTCCAGCACGGTCACCCGGGGCAGGTGCTGCACGCGCGCGGCATGGATGGCGCGGCGTGTGGGCACGGTGATGCGCCAGCCCTGGCGGTGCAGCTTTTCGCAGACATGGCGGCCGATGAAACCTGTGCCGCCGAGGACGAGAACGTTCTTCATGGGATGCGGGTCTGGAAGGTGCGTGTCAGGGAAGGTCGGGGTTGACGGTGGGGGCGTTGGCGGGTCGTGGGCCGACCGTGCCCAGCCGCGCGCGCAGCGACTGCGGCTGGCCTGTGATCAGGGCGGCGTAGTTGGTGGTGTTGGCCAGCACGCGCTTGACATAGTCGCGCGTTTCCTCGAACGGGATGTTCTCGGCCCACACTTCCCCCGGCAGCACCGGCCCGTTGCGCCACAGGCGCGAGCGGCCGGGCCCGGCGTTGTAGGCGGCGGCGGCGAGGGGCAGCGAGCCCTGGAAGTCGTCGAGCGCGAACTTGAGGTAGGCCGTGCCGATGCGGATGTTGGTGTCGCGCTCGGTGATCTGCGCGGGCCTGAAATTGGTCATGCCGATCTTGTTGGCGGTCCAGCGGGCGGTGGCTGGCATCACTTGCATGAGGCCTGAGGCGCCGACGCCGGAGCGGGCTTCGGTGATGAAACGGCTTTCCTGCCGGATCAGACCGTACACGTAGGCCGGGTCCAGCCCGATCTCGTTCGAGCGGCTGACCACCTGTTCACGGTGGGGCGTGGGAAAACGCTGCGCGTGGTCCAGCACTTCGGGCGTGCGCAGGCTGGTGTTGATGCAGCGGTCCCAAAGTTCATGCTGGCAGGCCAGCGCGGAGGCGGCCAGCAACTCGCGTTCGCCCATGCCCCCAGGGGTGTGGAGGCCCACGGTGTAGTTCCATTCGCGCACGCCTTCGCCGCGCAGGCCCAGGCGGATGGCGATCAGCGCGCGGCGCAGGCCGGGGTTGTTCTGGGCGGTTGCGATCTCCTCCGCGGTGAGCGGTGCGGGTGCTGCCGGCACGGTGATGGGCAGGCCCAGTTCTTCCATGGCGAGCTGCTCGTAGAAGTCGCGAGGCGATGCAATGCTTTCAAACAGCTGGCGCGCTTTTGCCGAAGCGGCCACCGGATCGGGCAGCTTGAGCGCCTGCACGGCGCGCGCTTCCCAGTACACCCAGGCGGGATCGCTTTGCTGTGCCTCACCCATTGCAGCGATGGCTTCGTGCACAGCGGACCAGGCACCGGCGCGCAGGCCGGCGCGCGCCTTCCAGGCCAGGTGGTCGTCGTTCATGTAGCGGTCTTCGCCGTTCGCGAAATAGGTGAGCGCCTCCGGCTGCAGCTTCTGCGCCGAGCGTTTGCCGATCACACCCCAGATCCAGCCGCGTTCTTCTTTCGTCAGCTGGGCCTTCCATCGCGTGCGGTCCATCTCCAGCGCGGCCATCACCGGGTCGTTGGCCGCCAGGCGGATGATGGCCAGCGTGACCATTTCCTTGGTGCGGGGCCGGATTGCGGTGAACTTCTCGTCAAGGTATTTCGCGGGATCCGCCGCGATGCTGTCCACCGTCGCAGTCAGGTCCGGATCCACCATGCCCACGGCCTGCGTGGCCACGCGCGGCCGGTTGGCGTCCATGGCCACCCGGGCCCGCTGCCACACGGCCTGCTGCTTCAGGTGCCCGGCGTCCAGCAGGAACTTGGCCGCCGTCGCGCAGCCGTCGTCGGCCTCGCGCTGCGCTTGCCAGTTGGTCTGCACCAGCGGTGCCACCGCATCGCCTGGTGCGCGGCCCGTCATCACGTCGCGCATCAGGCCATAGCAGCGCACCTGCCGGTCGTCGTTCATGCGGAAGAGCGGCAGTTCGGCGTCGAAGTTGGCCCAGTCGCGTGCCTTGCCGAGCTGCAGCAACCAGTCGTTGCGCAACCGGTCTTCCCAGTAGGTGCCCGCCATGCGGTTCAAGGCGGCGCGGATGTCGGTGGGGGTGGCGACGTCCAGGCGGGCACGCGCATCCCAATACATGGCCAGCGGCTCCAGCGCGTGGCCCCGCACCGTGGGCAGCAGGTTCGCCAGCTGGAAGCTGTTGCCGCGAGAGAACGCAGAGCGCATCTCCAGCAGCGTGGCATCTCCGCCAGTGCCTTGCGCCAGCGCAAGACCCGGCCCCGCCAGGACCGCCATAATCAGCCGCACGCCCAGCCCGCGAAGGTGCAGACCGATCCGCTGCGAGCCACCCTGTTTCTCGTCAACCCGATTCATGTGCCGATTATGGACAACAACGACGGTCAGAGCCCTCACAAACCCCACGCCTCGTCCGCCGATGGATCGGCGGCGGCGCTCAAGGCCGAGTGGCGCAAATCGCTGATCGAGAAACGCCAGGGCCTGGCCGACCGTGCCTGGCGCAACGATTTGCTGCAGCGCGTCATGCGCGTCTGGCTCATCCACCGACCCGACACCGTCATCGGCGCCTACTGGCCCATCAAGGGCGAATTCGATCCGCTGCCGGCGCTGTTCCGCTGGCAGGAGGCGGGCCTGGAGGAGGATGCGCAGAGCCAGCAGCGCCACCGACGGATTGGGCTGCCGGTCGTGAACAAGGTGGACAAGACGCTGACGTTCTACACCTGGTACCCGGGGTGCCCGATGGAGGAGGATGCCTATGGCATTCCGAAGCCGAAGGACACCGAGATCGTCGAGCCCACCCTGATCTTCGTGCCCTGCGTGGGCTACGGTCCCGGCGGCTTCCGGCTGGGCTACGGTGGTGGCTTCTACGACCGCACGCTTGCCAGCCTGAAACCCAAGCCCTTCACCGTGGGCCTGGGCTACGACTTTGGCTGGCTACCCTATCTGCAGCCCGAGATTCATGACGTGCCGCTGGATGCGATCCTGAGCGACACGGGCGTGATGTGGCCGGAGCGTTGAAACGCTAGGGATGATCGGCGTTCGCGTGCACGTCGGTGATGCGCTTCTCGCGCCGCACCAGGTAGAGACCGCTGCCCACGATGATGGCGGCGCCGATCCAGGTGTGTGAGGACGGCAGGCTCTGCCAGATCAGCCAGTCCAGCCCCACTCCCCAGGCCAGTGCGCTGTACTCGAACGGGGCCACGGCCGAGGCCTGGCCGTGGCGGAAGGCTTCGGTGATGGCGAGCTGGCCGCAGAAGCCGGTGACGGCCAGAGCGAGCAGCAGCAACGCGTCGCCGCGCCGGATGGGCACCCAGCCAGCCCAGGCCATCGCTCCCGCGCCCACGGCCATGAACAGCATCATCCACAGCACCATGCTTTCGCTGCTGTCCGTGCGGCTGGCCAGTCGGCCTGCCACCGCCGCCACGGCATAACAGGCCGCCGCCCCCAGTGTGGCCAGTCCACCCAGGGTGACGAAGCCGGCCTGCAGGTCTTCACCGCTGGGCCGCAGCGCGATCAGCACGCCGACGAAGCCGATGGCGATCGCCCACCAGTGTGCCTTGGGCACGCGTTCCTTGAGCACGGGCACCGAGAGCGCGGTGATGAGCAGCGGTGAGATGAAAAACAGCGTGTAAGCGGCCGACAGCGGCAGCTCGCGCACGCCCAGCGTGAACAGCGACAGCATGGTGATGCCGAGCACGCCGCGCAGCACGTGCAGCGGCCAGCGGACCCTGAACACCGTGTGCCACGCGCCGCGCCAGGCGATGTAGAGCAGCACGAGGGGCAGTGCGGTGATGCCGCGCAGCGCGGCGATCTGCAGCACCGGGTAGGTGGCCGAGAGGGTCTTGAGCACCGCGTCCATGAGGGCGAAGAAGCCCACGGCGATGAGCATGAAGGTGATGCTGCGCAGGTTGCCGGCGGCGAGGTGAGAGACCGTCATGAAGGAATGGTGCGAAATCGGAAGTGTCTTCGTCCGGAACGCCGCGGAGCCGGCTTTGCCGGGCTGCCAGCGTTGCCCACTGGGGGTGACGCCGCAGGTGGCGCGGGGGATCAGTCCATGTCATCCAATGTATCGGGGTCGGGCACGTCGCCGATGGCTTCGCGCGTGGCGGCTGCCTGCAGCAGCAGCCAGTCGCAGAACGCTTTCACTTCAGGCCGCTGCGCGCTGCGCGGGGCAACCAGGAGCCAGTACACCAGCGGCGAGTCGAGTCTGGTGTGCGGCAGCGGCTCCACCAGCGCGCCGCTGGCCAGGCTTTCCGCCACGAGCGGCAGCCGCGCCAGCGCCACGCCCTGCCCGGTGAGGGCGGCCTGCACGATCTGGTTGGCGTAGTTGAAGTACATCCAGCGCTGTGGCGATAGTTTGGCCGGCGCGTGGCGGCCACCTCGCT
This sequence comes from Hydrogenophaga laconesensis, assembly GCF_031457235.1. Classification (NCBI taxonomy): domain Bacteria; kingdom Pseudomonadati; phylum Pseudomonadota; class Betaproteobacteria; order Burkholderiales; family Comamonadaceae; genus Hydrogenophaga; species Hydrogenophaga laconesensis. The sequence continues at coordinate 119,012 of NZ_JAVDWE010000002.1, read as the reverse complement.
TGCCGGAGACTGGCGCAGGCGTGCCGAAAGTGTCGAGCCAGCGTTGCCAGGTGAGCCACTCGAGGTGGCGTGTGCGGTGCGCGTCGCCCGCCTCGATGAGCGCGCAGCGCGAGAGGTCGTCGATGCTCTGGATGGGATGTGTCTTGAGCAGCCAGGGGCTGGCCACGGGCGTGAGCTGTTCGCCGAACAGGCGGTGCGCACTCGCTGGCATGGCCTGCGGCACGGCGTAGCGCAGCGCCAGGTCAACGTCGGAGGTGGCGAGGTCGACGGCGGCGTCGGTCGCGTCGATCCGGATGTCGATGTCGGGGTGGTCGCGCTGGAACGCTTCCAGGCGCGGGATCAGCCACATGGAGGCGAACGAGGCCCACGTGGTGATGGCCACGGCCTTGCGGCCCGCGCTCTGGCGGATCTGCCGCACGGCCGCGTCGATGCGCTCCAGCGCCATGCTGGAGGCGCGCAGCAGCTGCGAGCCCGCGCTGGTGAGCTCCACCGCGCGCGTGTGGCGCAGGAAGAGGGCGGTGCCCACCTCGTCTTCCAGTGCCTGAATCTGCCGGCTCACCGCGCTCTGCGTCAGGGACAGCTCCTCGGCGGCGGCGCGGAAGTTGAGGTGGCGCGCCACGGCTTCGAAGGCGCGCAGGTGCCCTGCGGCAATCGGGCGGGTGCGTGGGTGGCTGCTGGTGAGCTGCATGGGGGCTTCAGGCATTGATGCGGGAATCGAATCAATAGCTTACTGCGTATTCATTGGACTGCAAGGGGCTGCGGGCCGATCATTCATTCCCAGGATGAGCCATCGTCCCCTTACAAGGAGCCTTTCGTGAACACCCGTATCGCACCGTTTGCCGTTCCTTCCGAGCACCTGTCCTGCGCCACCAATGTGCGCGGCTGGCGCCTGGATGCGCGCCGGGCGATGACCCTGCGCCCGCATGCGCCCAGCCGCCTGCAGATCAACCAGGGCCGCGTGTGGGTCACCATGGGGCAACCGCAGGGCGCGGGCAACGAGTCGGGCGATCTGATGCTGACCGCAGGCGAAAGCCTGATGGTGCCGGCCGGCGCACGGCTGGTCATGGAGCCCTGGCAGCCCGCTGAAGGCCCGGTGCGGTTCGACTGGAGCGTGGAGCCGCTGGCGGCCACGTCCGCAGGCGCGTTCCGTCATGAGGTGGTGGCGCCTTCCCGCGATCTGGCGCGGGCACTCGGCCAGGCCGGTGGTGCTTTCGCGCGGTTGCTGCGCGGGCTGTGGGCGTATGGCGAGCACCGGGTGGCCGGGCGTGGCCGTGCGCTGACCCCCAGCGCACCGAACTGCCGCTGAGCCCGGTCGCGCCACCCGGGCCTATTTGCCGCGTGGCCGCTTCGGTGGCTTGCGTGCTGCCACCGCCGCTTCCAGGGCCAGCCGGGCCCAGGGCAGCATCAGCGCGGGCGACTCCAGCGCCTCGTCCGGTGGCGTGTGGTAGTTCAGCTTCATGGACTTGCCCTTGGCCTCGTACACGAAGGGCTGTCCGCCCGCAGCGAGCCAGCGTGGCTCGGTCGCGGCATTGGTCTTCAGGAAGAGCGTGTCCCACGCGATGATCGCGATGTTCATGCCATCGGTGGAAATGCCCCAGCCGCCGAACATGCGCTTGGGCACGCAGGGGCCGACGCCCGACAGCAGTTCACAGGCGTGCAATGCAAAGGGATCCACGGGTTTGACCATGGCCGCATGGTAAGCGGCGCAGGGGGTGACAATCCCCCCATGGCCCGACCGAAATCCGCGACCCACGATCTCAAGCGCGACGAAATCCTCGATGTCGCCGCGCGCTGCTTCGCCGCGCAGAGTTTTCCCGCCGCGAGCATGAACGACATCGCTGCTGCATGCGGCACCAGCAAGGCGCGGCTGTACCACTACTACGAAAGCAAGGACGCGATCCTGTACGACCTGCTGGACCGCTACACCCAGCGCCTGCTGGCCCTGATCGGCGAGGCCGAGGCCCGCGCGCAGCGCAAGAACCTGAGCGAACGCGAGGCCTTGAGCGAGCTGGTGCGGGCCTTCCTCGCCGAATACGAGACCTCGGCCACCCGCCACGTGGCCCTGCTGTCCGACACCAAATTCCTGGGTGAAGGGCAGCGCGAACTCATCGTGAACCGCCAGCGGGACGTGGTCGCCGCCTTCACCCGCTTCCTCAGGCGCGCCTACCCCGAGCGCGTGAGCGCAGCCAACCAGACCGCGCTCACCATGATGCTGTTTGGCATGATCAACTGGACCTTCACCTGGCTGCGCCCGGGCGGCGCCATGAGCTATGGCGCCTTCGCCGAGGAGGTGGTGGACGTGCTGGAGCGGGGCTTGTCCGGTAGTGCCGGGCGGGCTTTGTGATTCACTTATGCGTAATTGATTTCGTTTAGGTAAAATTCCGCCTTCCCCACAGGAGACCCATCCATGAGCAAAGCCTTCGCCTCCCAGGCCGACCTGGACGACAAGAAAACCACGTTCGAACAGCTCAGCAAGCACTGCTGGGCCTACACCGCCGAAGGCGACCCGAACTCCGGCGTGATCATTGGCGAGAAGTACATCATGGTGAGCGACGCCACCGCCACCCCGGCCATGGCGCAGGACCTGATCAAGCAGATCCGCACCGTCTCCGACAAGCCCATCAAATACGTCCTGCTCACGCATTACCACGCGGTGCGTGTGCTGGGTGCCAGCGCCTATGCAGCCGAAGGCGCGACAGAAGTCATCGCCAGCCGGGGCACCTACGAACTGATCGTCGAACGCGGCGCCGAGGACATGCAGAGCGAGATGGAGCGCTTTCCCCGCCTGTTCCGCGGTGCCGACAGCGTGCCCGGCCTGACCTGGCCGACGCTGGTGATCGGTGACGGCCAACCGGGCCGCCAGGGCTCGCTGACCGTCGATCTGGGTGGCGTCAAGGTGGAAATCTGGCATCCCGGCCAGGGCCACACGCGCGGCGACACCATCGCCTGGGTGGAAGAAGAGAAGGTGTTGTTCAGTGGCGACCTCGTGGAGTACGAGGCTGGTGTGTACACCGGCGACGCGCAGCTGGAAGAGTGGCCTGCCACGCTCGAGGCCTTGCGCGCGCTCAAGGCCGAGGCGATCGTGCCGGGCCGTGGCGAAGCCATGAAGGGCAGCGCCGACGTGAACAAGGCGCTGGACTACACGCAGCGCTGGGTGAGCACGCTGTTCCAGGCGGGCAAGGAAGCTGCCGCCGCCGGCATGGACCTCAAGGCCGCCATGGCCCACACCCGCAAGAGCATGGACCCCGTGTTTGGTCACGTGTTCATCTACGAACATTGCCTGCCGTTCGACGTGAGCCGCGCTTACGACGAAGCCAAGGGCATCAAGAACCCGCGCATCTGGACGGCCGAGCGCGACAAGGAGATGTGGGCGGCCCTGCAGAGCTGAGCACGCACGGTTCCGCAGCCATGAAAAAGCCGCCCCCGGGGCGGCTTTTTCATGGGCGGCAGGCTACGATCCCACGCGCTGTGACGCCCATGACCATGCCCGACCACGTTCTCTCGCACTCCGCCACCGACTGGGGCATCGTCGCGGTGTTCGCCATCGTCTATCTCGGCATGTTTCTGGGAGGCCTGCCGCGCCTGAAGCTGGACCGGTCGGGCGTGGCCTTGCTGGGCGCGATCGCGGTGATCGGTCTGAGTGGCCTGCCGGTGGAGGACGCCGCGCGCTCGGTCGACCTGCCCACCATCGTGCTGCTGTTCGCTTTCATGGTGGTGTCGGCGCAGATGCGCCTCGGTGGCTTCTATGGCGCGGTCACGCGGCGCGTGGGTGCCATGCCACTGTCGCGCAACGGCCTGCTGGCCGCGCTGATCGTGGTTTCCGGGGCGCTGTCGGCGGTGTTCTCGAACGACATCATCTGCCTGGCCATGACGCCGGTGGTGGCTCGGCTGTGCCTGCAGCGCGGCATGAACCCGCTGCCCTTCCTGATCGGCCTGGCCTGCGCGGCCAACATCGGCTCGGCCGCCACGCTCATCGGCAACCCGCAGAACATGCTGATCGGCTCGGTGCTGCAACTGCCTTTCGGTGGCTATGTGCGGCAAGCCTTGCCGCCGGTGGCCATCGGCCTGTTGCTGCTGTGGCTCTGGCTGGCCTATGGGCCGGGGTCCCGCACCGCTTCCGGCCCGGACGTTACCGAGGCCACCTTTGCCGCCGTGGCCGAGGCACCGCCGGAGGAACCACCGTTCGACCGCTGGCAGACCGCCAAGGGGCTCGTGGTGGCGGGCGCGCTGATGCTGATCTTCCTGTTCACCAACTGGCCGCGCGATGTGGCGGCGCTCGTGGGCGCAGGCCTGCTGTTGCTGAGCCGCAGGCTGCATTCCTCGCACGTGCTGGGGTTGATCGACTGGCCACTGTTGCTGCTGTTCATGGGCCTGTTCGTGGTGAACCACGCGTTTGAGACCACCGGTCTGGCCGCGCAGGCCGTGGCCTGGCTGGGCACGCAAGGTGTGCATCTGGCCGAGCCGGGGCCGCTGCTGGTGGCCAGCGCGGTGCTCTCGAATCTCGTGTCCAACGTACCGGCCGTGATGCTGCTGCTGCCGCATCTGGGGGCAAGTGGCGAACAGGCGGGTGTGATGCTGGCGCTCGTCACCACGTTTGCCGGCAACCTGCTGCTGGTGGGGTCAATCGCCAACCTGATCGTGGCCGACCTGGCCCGCCAGCAGGGCATCGTCATCGACTGGAAGCGCCACGCCATCACCGGCATTCCGGTGACGCTGCTGACGCTGGCCGTCGTCTGGGGCTGGATGCGGTTCGTCTAGTCGTGGATCGACGACAGGAACTGCTGCAGCTCGGGTGTCTTCGGTGAGCCGAAGAGTTCGGCGGGCGGCCCCATCTCATGCACCCGGCCCTGGTGCATGAAGATCACGCGGTCGCTCACCTTGCGCGCGAAGTTCATCTCGTGCGTGACCATCAGCAGCGTCATGCCCTCGTCGGCCAGCGACTCCACCACACGCAGCACCTCGCCCACCAGTTCGGGATCGAGCGCCGAGGTGATCTCGTCGCAGAGCAGCACGCTGGGTTGCATGGCCAGTGCGCGCGCGATCGCCACGCGCTGCTGTTGACCACCGGAGAGCTGGTCCGGGAAGGCGTCGAACTTCTCGCCCAGTCCCACGCGCTTGAGCAATTGCCTGGCGCGCTCCTCGCCTTCCGCGCCCGGGGTTTTCTTCACCAGGGCAGGTGCCAGCATCACGTTGCGGCCCACGCTCAGGTGAGGGAAGAGGTTGAAGTTCTGGAAGATCATGCCCACGTGCTGGCGCAGTTCGCGCATGGCGGCGGCGTCCTTGTGCAGCAGGGGCTTGTCGTCCACCGTCAGCGAGCCGGACTGAAACACCTCCAGGCCGTTGATGCAACGCAGCAGCGTGCTCTTGCCGGACCCGCTCTTGCCGATGATGGCGATCACCTCACCCGCCTTCACCTGCAGGTCGATGCCCTTGAGCACCTCGTTGCTGCCGTAGGACTTGCGCAGCTGCCGGATGTCGACGATGGTGCGGGCGTTGATCGCGGGCGTCTCCGCCACGAGGGGTTCAGCGACTTGCATGGAGTTTCCTTTCGAGGAAGCGCGCGTACAGGCTCACGGGGAAGCACAGCGCGAAGTACATCAGGGCCACACAGCTGTAGACCAGGAACGGAGCGAAGGTGGCGTTGGTGATCATGGTGCCGGCCTTGGTGAGTTCGACGAAGCCGATCACCGAGGCCAGCGCCGTGCCTTTGACAACCTGCACCAGGAAGCCCACCGTGGGCGCGATGGCGATGCGCGTGGCCTGCGGCAGGACCACGTAGCGCAGCTGCTCACCGAAGTTCAGCGCCAGGCTTTGTGCGGCCTCCCATTGGCCTTTGGGCACGGCGGCCACGCAGCCGCGCCAGATCTCCACCAGGAAGGCGCTGGTGTACAGCGTGAGCGCGACGGAAGCCGCCGTCCACGCCGAGGTTTCGTAGCCGAACAGCGCCAGGCCGAAGTAGGCCAGGAACAGCTGCATCAGCAACGGCGTGCCCTGGAAGAGCTGCACGTAGCCGCTCACGAAGGTTTCGGCGCCGGGCCAGCGCGCGGTGCGCGCCACGAGCAGCAACAGGCCGACGATGCCGCCACCGATGAAGGCGATCAGCGAGAGCGCCACCGTCCAGCGCGCGGCCAGCAGCAGGTTGCGCACGATGTCCCAGAGGGTGAAGTCAACCATGGCAAGGACCGCCCGGCCGCCCGGAGGGCGTTGCGCGCCCCTTGGGGGCCATGAACGAAGTGAGTGTGGGGCTCATCGTCTTCCTCCGAACAGGTACCTGGGGCCCAGCCAGTTGAGCAGCGCCCGCACGCCGACCGAGAGCAGCAGGTAGATGCCGGTGGCGATGATGAAAGCTTCGAACGCGCGGAAGTTGCGGCTCTGGATCAGGTTGGCGGCGTAGCTGAGCTCCTGCGTGGAGATCTGCCCGCACACGGCCGAGCCGAGCATGACGATGATGATCTGGCTGGTGAGCGCTGGCCACACTTTCTTCAGCGCGGGCGGCAGCACCACGTGCAGGAAGGTCTGCACGCGCGAGAGCGCCAGGCTGGCCGCGGCCTCGAACTGGCCCTTGGGCGTTGCTTCGATGCCGGCCCGGATGATCTCGGCCGCATAGGCGCCGAGGTTGATCACCATGGCGATGACCGACGCGATCTCGGGTGTGAGCTTCACGCCCGCGGCCGGCAGGCCGAAGAACACGAAGAACAGTTGCACGATGAAGGGCGTGTTGCGGATCAGTTCCACATAGGTGCCCGCCATCCAGCGCAGCGCCAGCGGTCCACTGCTGCGCGCCCAGGCGCAGGCGGTGCCCAGCAACAGACCGATCACCGCCGAGACGGCGGTCAGGCCCAGCGTCCAGAGCACGCCCTTGGCCAGCAGCGGCCACTGCGCGAGCACGGCTGGGAAATCGAGTTCGATGCCCATGTCAGGACCCGATGAGGTGTTGCCTTACTCGGGCAGTGCGCCAGTTGGGCGACCCAGCCACTTCTTCGCCAGGGCGTCCAACTCGCCGGCCTTCTTGGCGGCGATGATGATCTCGTTGACCTTGGCGCGCAGCGCGTCCTCGCCCTTGGCCACGCCGATGAAATTCGGGCTGTCTTTCAGCAGCAGCTTGTATTCGGCGCCCAGTGCCGGGTTGCGTTTGATCATGTTGTCGGCCACCGAGACACCCGTGGCGATGAACTGCGTCTGACCGGAGACGAAGGCCGAGACGGTGGCGTTGTTGTCTTCGAAGCGCTTGATGTCGGTGTTGGCGGGTGCGACCTTGGTGAGCTCCTGGTCTTCGATGGCACCGCGCGTCACCGCCACCGATTTGCCACCGAGCCCATTGAAATCGGCCAGCGCCGCGGCCTTCGGACCGTACACCGCCTGGAAGAACGGCGAGTAGGCCGCGGTGAAGTCGATCACCTTCTCCCGCTCGGGGTTCTTGCCCAGCGTGGAGATCACCAGGTCGGCTTTCTTGGTCTGAAGATAAGGCACGCGGTTGGCGCTGGTCACCGGCACCAGTTCCACCTTCACGCCCAGCTTGGCCGCGATCAGGTTGGCTGTGTCGACGTCCAGGCCCTGGGGCTTGAGGTCGATGCCGACGAAACCGTAAGGCGGGAAGTCGGTCGGCACGGCGATCTTGATCAGCTTGTTCTTCATCACCGTGTCGAGCGCGGTCTGGGCGTGGGCGTGGCCCAGACCCAGTGCGGCCGCAACGGCCACGGTGGATGCGATGAAAGCGCGTTTGGTGAGGGTCATAGCAGGGCTCCTAGGTAGGTGTCGCTCGGGGGGGATGAACGGGGCTTCTTTGCAGGGGCGGTGGCCTCGCGCACGGGCGCCAGGGCTTCGCGCAGGTTGGCCAGCGGGTCGCTCGCCGTGCCCAGCCGGAGGGCGGCCTGCACCTGGCCGATGTGCGCGGCCATGAGGTTTTCGGCAGCGGCGGTGTCGCCTCGCTCCAGCGCGGTCACGATGTCCACATGGTCCTGGCAGGACTGGACGGCGTCGTGGTTGCTCTGGTAGAGCATGGCGATGAGCGTGGTGCGTGCGGTGAAGTCGCGCAGCGTGTCGGCCAGCAACTGGTTGCCCAGGCATTCGGCCAGGCAGACATGGAAGTCGCCCAGCAGATAGCTGCGCTGGCCGACGTCATCGCCTTTCAGGGCCGCCTGTTCCTGCTTCAGGTGCTGGCGCAGGCGCCGGAGCGCGGTTTTGTCGAGCTGGGTCGTTCCCCGGATCAGGCCGGTTTCGATGACACGGCGCGCCTCGAACGCCTCACGCGCTTCCTCGTGTGAGGGTTGCACCACGTACCAGCCCCGGCGCGAACTCACGGTGACGATGCCGCGCGCCGCCAGGCGCACCAGCGCCTCGCGCACCAGCGTGCGGCTGCAGTCGAACAGCATCGAAAGGCTTTGTTCGCCCAGTCGCGTGCCTGGGGCAAGGCGCTGTGCGAGCACGGCTTCGATGATGCGTTGGGCGATGTCGGTGGAACTGACCATGAAAGACCTTTGCGGTCTCTTGATGCGAATTCCGTGCCACGTCCATACAAGCCTTGTATGCAAGACAGATGCACCGGCCTCGTGCGCAAATGGCGGGTGTGGCGGCGCCCGCGCACCAAGGCATGCCGTTCGCCAGGTGCTGGCTGGGCGGTTTTGGTGCTCGCCGGTTGGCGGGGTTCAGCGCTGCGCGCTGAGGACGCGCAGATCGTCCTCGTAGCCCTTGAGCTTGCGCACGGCGTTGGCCCGCTGCCCGGCGCTGGTGCTGTTGTGCAGCGCCGCGAACTGGGCGCAGCCCTGGCGCACCAGTTCCTCGTTATAGGCGTCGTAACCCGGTGCGGGCGAGCGGCGGATGCGCGCGATGTGCTCGCGCACGAACTGCTCCGCCTTGGCGGGCTCGGCCTGCGCGTCGCGCACGGTCTGCAGCAGGTCGGCCTGGCGGCGCAGCCGTTCGGACTGCGTGCGCTGTGGGTCGAAGGGTGACTTCTGCAGCAGGCTGCGCAGCAGCTCGCGCTGGCCCTTGTCCAGCGTGCCGTAGAACGACTCGCTGCGTTCCAGCGCCTTGTCCATTCGGCGGTTGAGCCTTTGCTCCGGGCTGCCGCGCAGGAAGTCCTTCTCGAACTCTTCGTTGCTCCTGGCCTGCTGCCGCTTGAGGTTGTCCAGCTGTTCAGGGCTCAGCCCCAGCGCCAGCCGTGCGAACGGTTCCACGGTTTCCGCCGCCGCGCGGTCCAGCCGCTGGCGGATGTCCTCGAACTGTGCGCAGGCCTGCGCAGCCGAGACCTCGCTCACCGCCATGGACTGCCATTGCCGCAGCAGGCCGGCATAGACGGGCAGCTCCTCGCGGCGGTGCCATTGGAAGAAGGCCTGCAGGTCTTCCCGCGTCTGGCCGGTCTGGGTGTCGTTCAGGTCCACGTGCCGGTCGATCCACCAGTAGCTCAGCGTGGGGGCCTGGTTGTAGGCCAGGCGGGTCGCGGCGCAGGCAGCCAGGGTGGCCACGATGGCCAGGGCCGCACAGAGCCGCAGGGCACGGCGGGCGATAATCCGCGGCACGAGATCGTCGGCAAGAACGCCGCGAAAACAATCCCCGAAAGAGGTGTTCATGTCGTTCCCTGTGGATGTGGTGGTGATGGCGGCCGGCAAAGGCACGCGCATGAAATCCCTCCGGCCCAAAGTGTTGCACCGTTTGGGTGGCCGTGCACTGGCCCAGCACGTCATTGACTGCGCCGCGCGGTTATCGGCGCGCTCGGTGATCGTGATCACCGGCCATGGTGCAGAACAGGTCGAAGCCGGCCTGCGCACGCCGGTCCCGCCGGGCGACACACCTGCACCGGCATTGCGCTTCGTCCGCCAGGAGCCCCAGCTGGGCACAGGCCATGCGGTGCAGCAGGCCGTACCGGCGCTGGGAGACGATGGGGTGGTGCTGATCCTCAATGGCGACGTGCCTCTCATCGGGCAGGCCACGCTGGAGACCTTGCTGCAGGCCTGCGATGGCCAGCACCTCGCGCTGCTCAGCGTGGACACTGGCGGCGACGCCACAGGCTACGGCCGCATCGTGCGCGCCCTGGACGCGGACCGGTCCGTGCACGCCATCGTGGAGCACAAGGACGCCAATGAGGCGCAGCGGCGCATCACGGAGTGGTACAGCGGCGTGATGGCCGCGCCCGCTGCGCTGCTCAAGCCGTTGCTGGAAGGATTGACGAACGACAACAGCCAGGGCGAGTACTACCTCACCGACGTGGTCAAGCACGCCGTGGCGCGGGGTCTGGTGGTGCGCGCCGTCACCACGCGCGACGAGGTCGAGGTGGCGGGCGTGAACAGCCCGGCCCAGCTGGCCGGACTCGAGCGCGCCTACCAGCGGCGGCTGGCCGCGGCCTTGTTGGAGCAGGGGGTGCGCCTGGCCGATCCAGCGCGGCTGGACGTGCGCGGCGAGCTGCTCTGTGGCCAGGATGTGGAGATCGACGTCAACTGCGTGTTCGAAGGCCGCGTGAAGCTGGGCGACGGTGTGCGCATCGGTGCGAACTGCGTGATCGCGAATGCCGCCATCGACTCGGGCGCCGTGATCCATCCCTTCACCCACATCGATGGCGAGAAGCTTGGTGTCTCGGTGGGCAGCGGTGCGCTGATCGGGCCTTTTGCGCGGTTGCGTCCGGGGGCCCAGCTGGGCGCCGAGGTGCACATCGGCAACTTCGTGGAAGTGAAGAACAGCACCCTGGCCGCTGGCGCCAAGGCCAACCACCTGGCCTACCTGGGTGACGCCACCGTGGGCGAGCGGGTGAACTACGGCGCGGGCAGCATCACCGCCAACTACGACGGCGCCAACAAGCACCGCACGGTGATCGAGGCCGACGTGCACGTGGGCAGCAACTGCGTGCTGGTGGCGCCGGTCACCATCGGCGCAGGTGGCACGGTGGGCGCGGGGTCGACCATCACCAAGAACACGGCCCCGGGCGCGCTGGCGGTGGCGCGCGGCAAGCAGGTGGCGCTGGACAACTGGCAGCGCCCGACAAAGAGGAAACCCTGAGAAGGGTTGTATCCGGCGCGGAAACGCCTACTCCAGGCTGTCCACGGAACCGGCTTCGCCGGGCCGCAGGACACGCCCCCTCGAGGGGCGCGCGCAGCGCGGCGGGGTGTGTCTTATCTTCCGCGCACGTCCTGCGAGCTGCCGTCGAAGCCGCTTTCCCCCGGCTGGCGGCTGCTGCCGAAGCCGCTGTTGCCATTCAGGCGGCTGTCGTCGAACCCACGGCGGCCGTTGCGGTTGAGGTCCATCAGGCCGCTCATGCCCATGATTTCCGACTCGCGGAAGCCGGTGTTGGTGCTGTGTTGCTGGTCGAAGCCCGAGAACTGGCTTTCCAGTTGCTGCAATGCGTTCTCGCGCTGCTCTTTGCGGGCCTTGGGCTTGGGCAGTTCGGCCAGATTGAGCTGGGTGCGGAATTCCGCCGGCGAGGGCATGCGGTGGATGCCATTCTTGAGGAACACGAAGCGCACGCCCGCCGTCTTCAGAATGCGGTTCTTGATCTTGACCTTGTGGGCCTTGGCCTTCGCGTCGCTCAGGTGGTGCTGTTCCACGTCGAAGGCGAAGCTGGGCCGTCCGTCCATGCCGCACACCACGAAATCCACTTTCTGGTGCAGGAGACGGTCGCGCGCCCGATCGCGGTCCTTGGCGCGGCGCACCGAGAGCATGTCGCTCAGCGCCATGTTGGGTAGCACGATCTGGCCCGGAAACGTGTCCTGAAGGTAGTCCAGCATGTGCGCCTGCTCGGGCGTGAGCAGGCGTTCCGGCGCGTAACGATCGTCCCGGCCGGAGGAATCCCGGCGCCGCAGGCGGCGAACCGCCCAGACGCAGACCGCCAGCACCACGAGGGCGGCGGCCGCGAACAGGGCTATCGTCACAACATCCATGCCAACTCCTTGGCCTGCGGAACAGGCGGTTCAGGGAATTCTAGGAGCGTGTTACTTGTGCTCCCTGTCGTCAACCGTTCACGGCCGACGCAAGGGCGGCTTGTGTGTGGTTTGCATCAATATGGGGCTTGAACCTGCGGGCGAAGGTATTCAGTCCGGGGCGTTGTCGCGTGAACGGTTCAGGGGCAGCCGGGGGTCGAACTTGGCGCGCTTGAGGCTGAAAAAGGCCTTGATGTTGCGCACGTTGGCGTCGCTGGTGAACAGCTGCTGCGCCAGGGCGAGGTAGGCGGGCATGTCGGTGCAGTGCACCACCAGCACGAAGTCGGGGCCCGGACTCACGCGGTAGCACTGCTGCACCTCGGGTGTGGGCAGCACGCGGGCCTCGAAGGCATCGAGGTGTTCGATGCCCTGGCGTTCCAGCGTGATTTCCACCAGCGCCGTGAGGCCGTGGCCGAGCACCGGGGCAAGCCGGTCCGCGCTCAACAAGGCCACTTCACGCTCGATCAGGCCGGCCTGCCGCAAGCGCTTGACGCGCCGCAGGCTGGTGGGCGGTGAAAGGTGGGCCAGTTCCGCCAGCGCCTGGTTGCTGCGCGAAGCATCGGACTGCAGCAAATCAAGCAGCCTCAAGTCGGCTTCATCGATGGTGATTTGTTCCATAAATGTTTATATATTGAAATTTTTCTTCTTCTATGAACATTAGAGAAATTATTATCGATTTTCAACCATCAATTGACCATTAATTTCTTGTTGGCCTGTTTAGCATCACCCATCTCGAATTTCAGGAGCAAAGTATGTGCGGCATCGTGGCAGGGGTTTCCGGGCGCGACATCGTGCCTGTGCTGGTGCAGGGGCTTCAGCGGCTGGAGTACCGGGGATACGACTCCTGCGGTGTCGCCGTGCACAGCGCCGGTCTGAGGCGGGCCCGCAGCACCGCGCGTGTGGCCGAACTGGCGCAGCAGGTTCAGCAGGAAGCCATCGCCAGCGGCACCGGCATCGCCCACACCCGCTGGGCCACGCATGGCGCGCCGCTGGTGCACAACGCCCATCCCCATTTCAGCCACGGTCCTGTCGCCGCCGCGGGTGCCGCGGGGCGCGTGGCCCTGGTGCACAACGGCATCATCGAGAACCACGATGAGCTGCGCGCTGCGCTGCAAGCCAAGGGCTATGTGTTCGAGAGCCAGACGGACACCGAGGTCATCGCCCACTTGATCGACTCGCTGTACGAGGGCGACGTGTTCGCGGCACTGCAGGCCGCCGTGGCCCAGTTGCATGGCGCGTTCGCGCTGGCCGTTTTCCACAAGGACGAGCCGCACCGCGTGGTGGGCGCGCGCGCCGGCTCACCTCTGGTGCTCGGCGTGGGGCAAGGCGCCAGCGAACATTTCCTGGCCAGCGATGCCATGGCCCTGGCCGGCGTAACCGACCAGATCGTGTACCTGGAAGAAGGTGATCTGGTGGACCTGCAGCTCGGCCGCTACTGGGTGCTCGACGGCAAAGGCCGCGCATTGAGCGTGGAACAGCGCCCGGTGAAGACCGTGCAGGCACACAGCGGCGCAGCCGAGCTGGGGCCGTACCGCCACTACATGCAGAAGGAGATCTTCGAGCAGCCGCGCGCCATTGGCGACACGCTCGAGGGTGTGGAGGGCATCACGCCCGAGCTGTTCGGCGACGGGGCCTACCGCGTGTTCCAGGAGATCGACAACATCCTCATCCTCGCATGCGGCACCAGTTACTACAGCGGCTGCACCGCCAAGTACTGGCTGGAAGACATCGCCAGGATTCCGACGCAGGTGGAGGTGGCCAGCGAATACCGCTACCGCACCAGCGTGCCCAACCCCCGCACGCTGGTGGTGACGATCACGCAAAGCGGCGAGACCGCCGACACGCTGGCCGCGCTGCGGCATGCGCAGAGCCTGGGCATGAAGCACACGCTGACGGTCTGCAACGTGGCCACCTCGGCCATGGTGCGCGAATGCGAACTGGCCTACATCACACGCGCGGGTGTCGAGATCGGCGTGGCATCGACCAAGGCTTTCACCACCCAACTGGCGGGCCTGTTCCTGCTGACGCTGGCCCTCGCGCAGACGCGCGGCCTGCTGGACGAAGAGGCCGAAGCCCGGCACCTGAAAGCCATGCGCCACCTGCCCGTGGCGCTGCAGGCCGTGCTGGCGCTGGAGCCGCAGGTGATCAGCTGGGCCGAAGACTTCGCGCGCATGGACAACGCGCTCTTCCTGGGCCGGGGTCTGCACTACCCGATCGCGCTCGAGGGTGCGCTCAAGCTCAAGGAAATCAGCTACATCCACGCCGAGGCCTACCCGGCTGGCGAACTCAAGCACGGCCCGCTCGCGCTGGTGACCGCCGCGATGCCGGTGGTCACTGTCGCGCCCAACGACGCGTTGCTGGAAAAGCTCAAGAGCAACATGCAGGAGGTGCGCGCGCGCGGTGGCGTGCTGTATGTGCTGGCCGACGCCGACACGCGCATCACCAGCAGCGAAGGCATTCACGTCATCCGCATGCCGGAGAACTACGGCGCGCTCAGCCCCCTGCTGCACGTGGCGCCGCTGCAGATGCTGGCGTACCACACCGCGCTGGCCAAGGGCACCGACGTGGACAAACCACGCAACCTGGCGAAGAGTGTCACGGTGGAGTGAGTGGGGAACGTTGTTTTCTGTGGTATGTGCGCAGCGGGGCACCCCGCCATTCCAGCAACGTCCGCAGAACTATGAGGTCCAGATTCTCCTTTGGTCCTTCGGCAAGGACTCTCGCTGCGGGTGGTTACCCAGCCACTTGAAAAAACAGGTTGCTCGCAGCGACTCGGGTGACGTGACGAGTCGCTGAGTCTGGCGCGAGCCGCGCTTCGTGTTTCGACACGCCAGTCAAAGCTGAGTGGCCACGTCGCTCCACGGGCGGACATCGGCGTACTTCGCCTGAAGGTCGAAGAGTGCTGCGTTGTGCGGACCAATTGCCCTGTCTCCAACACAGTCTTCGAGCACGACCGGGCGAAAGCCCCAACTCATTGCATCCACGACGCTGGCGCGCACACAACCACTGGTAGTGGCACCAGCGATAAACAACGTCGAAATCCGCCGAGCGGTCAGCCAAGAAGACAGCGCGGTTCCAAAGAATGCGGACGGAGCCGTCTTGCGCACGACCAACTCACCTGCACGAGGCGCAAGGGAGGGAACGATGGCGCTAGCCTGCGCGTCCTCGTGCAGCGTCCGCATGCCGGGAATTTTCTCCACGAACACGTTGTTTTCACTGCCGTCGGCGGGGTAGACGATGCGGCTGTGGGCAACCGGCCAGCCACTGGCGCGAGCATGAGCGAGCACAGGAGCGGTAGCCTCGACGGCGTGTGCAATGTTGCCGCCGCCGAGCTGCGCAGGGTCGGCGAAGCCGTTCACAAAGTCGACGATGAGCAACCCGAAGGGAGCCTGCAGGCCCAGGCTCGCGCCCAGCCCCTGCCTGGCATACACGGCGACGTCATCCGCGTCGTGAGGTTGCACGTTGGACGAGGAGCTCATGCGGCAACCCTTCTCAATGTTGAGTGCAGCTCTTCAACCACTTTGCCTTCGCGGACGACATGAACATCGTCGAGAGCCACACTGCAGTTGCGCATGGGGATGTCGATGTGGCAAGGCGTGGAGCGAGTTCCTCCCACCTCGTTGTTGGGTCCCATCGAGAACAGGAAGTTTCCGTTGAACGCGCGAGCATCCATGGCAATGGTTGCCTCTCGGTCATAGAGCGACAGCGTGCTCCAGAACGCTCGTTTCTGTAGCCCATAGCCGATGTGCGAGATAGCGTATGCCTCAGGGTCGTTGAAAGATGCCATGTACTCACTGAGCAGTTCGGCGTCCAAACCACCCTCGATGCTCGTGGCGAAGCCCTTCTTGATGGTGATGGTGATGGGCGACTGAACGTAGCTCTTCATGGGCAGCAGGATGTCACCCTTGTCGAGAACGATGGTCCCTTCAACTTCGCCTTCATTCGGCCAGGTGAGAATGAAGCCACTTGGCCAGTGGTCCCAACGTCCCGGCTGGTCGACGAGACCGTACTCCTGCACCACCGGGTACTGTCCCAAGGGCATGCGGACATTCGTGCCTGCCTTCGAGGTGACGTACATCGCCTTCTTGCCCTCAAAGATGCGAGCAGCGGTGGCCACGCGCTCTCGGTCTTCCGGCGTGGGCACAAGACGAACGAGAACTTCAGGCGGCTCAACCGCAAGAAGAATCCGCGTACCCGACTCAAGGAGCTCCTGCTGTTCAGGGGAGAACAACAGGGTCATGAGGTCGAGAACGTAGTCACTTGCCTTCAGTGCCGCCATTGCGGCGCGGTTACCAGTCAGGGGTGTCGTCCCGAGGTACGCCAGCGAATCTCGGCTCAGTGCCTTCTCCCCGTTGATGGGCGGCAGGTCGAGTCGATTGACCACTGCACCGCAAGACGCCGCAGAGATGGTGGCGCAGCGCAGCGTCTGAGGGTGAGTGTTGTCGCTGGTGAGGATAGTCACCATGTCGCCTGAGCGCACGCCGGAGAGGCTGAGCACCTGGTCCCAGGCGCGGATGAGTTCTACGTCGCTGACTGGCATGTCATGCTCCTTCAGGGTGGAATGAGAGATTCAGGTACTGTCCGAGCAACCGGAAGAAGCCCGCCTCATCGTCCCAGGGAATCATGTGCCCTGCGTCCGTGGCGACGACCTGCTTAAGGCCAGGTGCAAGGCGAGCGATTTCAGCGGCGTCCTCGTCCAGAATGACGCCGCCGCGCCCGGCAATCATCAGGAGACCAGGAACCGTGAGCGAGGCAAAGTTGGCGTGAACATCGTCGTTGTGAAAGCCGCTCCAGGCTTCCTCGATGGCCTTCTCGTCGCACGTGTGCAGCCACTGTGCACGCAGCCGCAGTTGCGCTTCGGTCCAAGTGGGAGAGAAACGCTTGAGTTCTTCCCACGGCTGTCCCGCAGCCATTAGGCGGATGGAGTCGATGTACCACGCCAGCGGCGCGGGGTAGGGGCGACGCCCCGGCCCGCCCACTGGAGGGTCAATGAGGAGGAGCCGGCCAAACCGAGATGGCATATGGGCGGCCGCCCGAACAGCAATTCGGGCGCCCATGGAATGACCCAACACGGTCACTTCTTGCCAGTCGAGCGCACTGAGAACAGCGGTGACATCGGTCGCCAGAGCATCCAAGCCGTAGTCGAGCTCAGGACCCGACGAGCTCAAGCCGCGGCCACGCACATCGAGAACATGAACGTCAAAGTGTTGTGCGAGGGTCTCTGCCACGAAGCCCCAAGTCACAGCAGGGCTGGTGATGCCTGGCACGACGAGGAGCTTCGGACCCTTTCCGCCATAGCGCAAGAGGTGGTGGCGAATTCCGTTGGCGGGAACGTGGAAGCCGTAGAGAAAGGTGCTGCTCATCCCAACGCCTTCTTGGAGTAACGACCAGACAACAGCGCACCAGCACCAGGCACAACTTGCTCAATGCCGAGAGCGCCAAGCATGGCGTAGGTGGTGGCGACTGCAGCGGTCACGACGGGTTTGCCCGTCAGGGCCTCCACTTGAGCGATAGCGGGAAGAGAAGGCATCTGGACGCAGGCTGACAGCACGATGGCATCCACATCGTCCGTCTTCATGCCTGCGACGATGCCAGGCAGTTTCGACGGGTCATGTCGGCCGACTTCGAGGTTGTCCGGAATCTCAAGCGCCCTCCAGTCAGAGACTTCGAAGCCCTCGTTCTGGATGTAGTCGATGACCAATTCGGTCAGCGGCACCATGTACGGCGCCACCAATGCGATGCGTTTGACGCCCATGACTTTGAGCGCGTCCACCAAGGCGCCAGCGCTGGTAACAACTGGTGCGGCACCCTGGTTGCTAACAGTTGCTTCACCAAGGCGTGCTTGGGACTGGCGGTGATAGCCGCGACCCATGGCCATGATGGCGACCAGGCAGGCGTAGCCCAGAACATCCACTCGTGCGTCGCTCAGCTCCAGCGCGCAGCGGTCGGATTCGGCGTCCATCGCTGCCAGCTCTTCCTTCTTCACATGCTTCATGCGCATGCGCGCTGAGTGGAAGGTGAAACGCTCGGGCAACACCTGCTCGCGCAACCGCAGCATCGCCGGAATCTCCGTTTCCATTGTGGTGTTTGAACTGGGCACAATCTGGCCAATTCGGTAAGGCTTCATGTCTGGAGTCTCTCGTTGTTAAGGGTTAGAGGGGCAGGGGTTCACGGTCAGTGCGCCGCGGCGCCCAGATAGGCTTTGCGGACGGCGGGGTCGTGCAAGAGCGCTTGCGCTTTGCCTTCACCAACCACGCGGCCGGTCTCGACCACGTAGCCGCGGTCTGCGATGGCCAGGCTCTGGCGGGCGTTCTGCTCCACAAGCAGCACGCCGATGCCGAGTTCTCGAATTCGACGGAGGGCACTGAACAGCTCGCGACACACGAGTGGTGACAGCCCGAGCGATGGTTCGTCCAAAAGAAGGATGTCCGGGTGGGACATCAACGCGCGACCGATGGCAACCATCTGCTGCTCACCTCCGCTCATCGTCCGGACTGTCTGGCTCATTCGAAGGTTGAGCTTTGGAAACAGCGAGACAATTCGCTCCAGCATCTGGGCCTCGCCCGCGCGAGCACGCTTTGGAAGCGCACCCAGTCGTAGGTTGTCCTTCACGGAGAGTTGGCCGAAAACACCGCGGCCTTCCGGAACCAGTGCCAATCCAGCATTGACGATGTCGTGCTGGGGCAGCTTCATCAGGTCCACGCCGTTGAGCGTTGCTCGAGCGCCCGGCTGCGCAGGGACCATGCCGCCAAGCGCCTTCAGCAAAGACGTCTTGCCCGCCCCATTGGCGCCCAGCATCACGACAATCTCACCAGGTGCGACCTGGAGGCTCATTCGGTCAAGCGCGCTGTGTTGGCCGTAACGAACGGAGATGTCCTTGACTTCAAGCATGGGCCACCTCCTCTTCGGCGTCAGACTCGTCCTCGCCCAGGTACGCAGCGATGACAGCGGGATTGCTGAGAACCTCGCGCGTCGGCCCATCCGCAATTTTTTGGCCGCTGCTGAGAACAATGCATCGAGTGCAAAGCGCATTCACCGCGTCCATGACGTGCTCAACCATCACGATGGTGATGCCATCAGCGCGCATGGAGCGGATGAGCTCGATGCCTTCCTGGAGCTCGGTGGGATTCAGACCTGCAAGCCATTCGTCAAGCAGCAGCAGACGAGGATGCAGGGCCAGCGCGCGCGCCAGTTCAAGCCGCTTCTGGTCGATGTAAGTGAGCTTGCTTGCAGGAGCGTCAGCCTGACTCTGCAATCCCACTTTGGTCAGGAGTGCTATCGCCTGCTTTCGAGCGGCTTTACCGTGCACGCCGTTGGGGTGGAAGGCCAGGCCGACCTCCACGTTCTCTGCGCAAGACAAGCTGCCAAGCACACGAACCAACTGGAATGTGCGCGCAACGCCCATGCGAGCGATGCGATGGCTGGCCAGTCCGCTGATGGTTTGGTCCAGGAACTGAATGGTCCCTGACGTCGGGGACAGTGCGCCTGAAATGAGATTCAGCGCCGTCGTCTTGCCCGATCCGTTGGGTCCCACCAGGCCAATCACCTCGCCCGCGAAGATTTCCATATCCACGTGGTCGACGGCTACCAGACCGCCAAACCGACGCGTCACCTGCTGCAGTTTCAGAATAGGTGAAGTCATGCTCGTCTCCTGAGCTGCGCAACGGCGCCCACCAAGCCGTTGGGCAACAGGTAGACGATGAGAATGAAGATGAGCCCCAGCAAGATGGGGTAGTGGTTCGGGAAGTTGCCCGAGAGGTACTCGAACAGAAGCACGAGGGGAACGGCACCGAGGATTGGGCCGAACAGGGCACTTGCTCCGCCCAGCAGCGCCATGATTAGCGTCTGGAAGGACACCGTCGCCGAGAAAGCGATGCTCGGGTCGAGGTAGGTCCAACGCGGCGCCATGATGGCTCCGGC
This sequence comes from Hydrogenophaga laconesensis, assembly GCF_031457235.1. Classification (NCBI taxonomy): domain Bacteria; kingdom Pseudomonadati; phylum Pseudomonadota; class Betaproteobacteria; order Burkholderiales; family Comamonadaceae; genus Hydrogenophaga; species Hydrogenophaga laconesensis. The sequence continues at coordinate 99,189 of NZ_JAVDWE010000002.1, read as the reverse complement.
CAGGGTCATGAAAGACGCCGACAACATGAACAGCAGTACCTTCGCCGTCGTGGTGTTGATGCCTACGTGACGGGCAACTGTCTCGTCTTCGCCGATGACGCGTAGGGCCAGGCCGAGTCGAGACCTGGAAATCAACACGCGGATGAGGAGGATGAAGGCCAGCAGCGCCAGGAGTTGCCAGTAGATGTCCTGAGTCGTTACGTCGGCGGTCACGTAGCGGCCCAACACCTTGCTGAACTTGACTTCGTACCAGCTCACAAGCTGCTTCACCAGCTCGGCCAGGCCGAAGCTAAAAATGACGAAGTACACCCCAGAGAGTCGAAGCGTCGCAAGACCCACCAACAGCGACATGACAATGCCGATGCCAGTTGCGGCGAGGAGCACCACGGGCCAGGAAACGACCTCGCCTAGGACCGCGGCCGCGTAGGCACCCATGCCAAAGAATGCGACGGTGGCCAGCGAGACGTATCGGGTCGGTCCAGAGAACAAGGCCCAAGCGGTTGCCAGGACTGAGTACATCAACATGTTGAGGTACAACCCGAGGGAGTAGTCACTCTCGATGCCGAACGGAAGCATGGCCAGGGCCACGACGGCGGCGATAGCTGCCGCCCATGCAAATTGTTCTTTCGTGCTCATCGCCCGACGCTCCCAAACAGGCCCGTGGGGCGCACAAGCAGAACCAGCAAAAAGAGTCCGTAGTTGACGGCGAGGATGAGCGCAGGCTCGATGCTGGCGACGATGGTCTCGGCAAAGCCGAGGAGGAGTCCGGCGACCAGCGCCCCCATCAGGTTGCCCACCCCGCCCATGATGACGACGATGAGCGCCTTCATGGTGAACATGATGCCCATGGTGGCCGAGAAGGGCAGGAACATGCTCACGAGCACCCCGCAGACTGCCACCAGTGCGCCGCCCAACCCGTAGGCCTGCGCAGCGCGCTGGCGAACGTTGATTCCCACCAGAGGAGCGAACTGAGGAGATACCGCAACCGCCCGGACAGAGGTTCCTACGCGCGTACGGTTGAGCAACAGAAACAGGCCAGCAGCCGCGGCTGCCGCGACGCACAGGACGAGCAAGCGGTTTGCAGCGACGGTTCCACCGAGAATCTGCACGGGTTCAGCCAGATAGCTGTAGCTGTGGTAGTTGCCCGTGAACTGCAAAAGCATCAGCCCTTGCACAATGAAAAGCAAACCAAATGTGGCAAGGATTGAGTCCACTTCCAACTGAGGCCCAGCTCCGGTGCGCTTGACCAGCGGCACCATCAGAACGCGGTAAACCAACCATTGAACGCCGAATCCCAGAGGCACTGCGAGCAGCAGTCCCCAAAGAGGCGATAGGCCAAGCTTTGACACAAGCCAGGCGATAAAGGCTGCCCCGATGAGGAATTCACCGTACGACAGGTTCATGATGCGAGCGACCCCATATTGCAGAGTCAGCCCCATCGCCACGAGCGCGTATAGACCTCCAAGGGTCGCACCCGTCAGCAGCACGTCAACAAAGTTCATCGAAGTCTTTCTGCCTGCCCAAGCCTGCGAACAAGCGGCTTGGGCAGGCGACGAAGTGAGGGACGCTTAGGACTTCTTCCAGGCGGGCTTGGGCATCACGATGGGCTTGGCGCCCTTCTTCGAGATGGGCGCGACACCGTAGTACTCGCCGTTCTGCCACTGGCCGACGTAGAACAGGTCACGAAGAATCTGGTTCTGCAGCTTCACCGTGCCGAAGATGGTCTCGAAGCTGCCATTGCGCAGCTCTTGCGTGACGGCAGCACGGTCGACCTTGCCAACCCGCTCGATGGACTGCTGGAGCATCTGCAGCGAGACCCACACCAGGGGTGCGGTGAAGCGGTCCGGTTCGTAGCCCGTCAGGTCCTTGTGACGTTTGAAGTAGCTCTGAATGACGGGGCTGCCGTAGTCCACACCCCCGAGCCCCATCACACCCTCCAGGTCGGCGCCAAACTTCTGGCCATACGCGGGCAGCGCGGTGCCGATGCCAAGGTACATCGCCTTCGGGTTCAGTCCCTGAACCTTGGCCTGTTCCGTGAGTAGGAAGGTGTCGGGCGGATAGGAGAACGCGATGAAAGAGTCGGCGTTCTTGCTCTTGATTTCGTTGATGATGGGCGTCACGTCTTGAACACCAATGGGATAGGTGTTGTCGTATACCAGCTTGAAGCCATGGCTCTTGATGGCGGCGCGCGCGGCTTTGGCGGCTTCCACACCGAAGCTGTCGGCGATGTTGACCATGGCGACCGTGTCACCAATCAGGCCTTCCTTGCGCTTGGCGGCCAGAACGTCCAGCAGCGCCTCGGCATAAGGGATGGCATCGCCTTCGTAGAAGAAGGCGTGCTTCCAGCGTTTCACCAGCGCGGTCGCATCGGCCGGCAGAGCGGCCACTGCCAGCAGGGGGTACCCGTGCTTTTCGTAGGTCGGCGCAGCGGCGAGGTTGTTGCCCGTGCCCCATGGAGCCAGCACGAAGTCCACCTTGTCTTGGGACATAAGGCGCTCGGTGTAGCGCACAGCTTCTTCGGTGCTTGAGCGGTCGTCGTACTCAACCACCTCGATTGGAACGCGCTTGTTGAACGCCTTGAGCATGATGCCGCCCGCGTCATTCACTTCTTTAACCCACAGCCGGTAGTTGCCCGAGATGGAGGCAGAGACGCCGCCGGCATTGGCGCCCGTCTTTGAGATGGCCCAGCCAATTCGCACGGAGTTGGGGGCCCCCTGTGCGAAAGCGAGTGGTGCTCCGGCAGAAAGCATCGCGGCCGCGGCCGCGGCCTTGAGCACAGCCCTTCGATGTGTGCCAGCGGCGCTCGCGCCTGGCATCACCGTCTGGGTAGTGGGCACTTGAATCTTAGAAGACATGACGAGGTCCTTTTTTTGCGGTTGATGAAGCCGGCAACCTAGGTTGACGACCGTTGGGCAGCGCACCTTTCAGGTGCATTCAATGCCTTGGAGGCCTATCTCCGCCTCATCGGCACCAAAACGATTCGCGCCAAATGGTATGCCAAAATGAATGCACCAAGTAGGGTTGAAACCGGGCCTGCCTGCCGACGCTACGCAATCTGCGTGCCTGTCGTTCGTGGCTTCAGCAATACATCGCACAAGATCGAAAGATAAAATCCTTTAAAAACAATAAGTTATGCTCGCGTCAAATTTTTTCGTCAACTTTTAAAAGCAATGGAAGGTTGTAAGGGATAATACCTCCTAGGACTTTCCCTACTGCGCAACTTGTTAGTTGGTATACCATTTGCATGGAGACAGCGTCGCAACATGCGATACGACCACCGGCCACGGCCGCCGACTCAGGTGTCGGCGAATGTGGTCACACTTTTGCTCATGCAACGGTATTTACAGGACACAAAATGGCAGTGCAGAACAACACGACCCCCAGCGCCAAGCGCCGATTCCAAAGCCCATTTGACGTGGCGACCCCCCCTGGCGCCGAGGGCTGGCAGGAGCTCTACCCCTACTACGCTCACATCAGCGAAGAGCGCCGCTCGGTAGAGGAGCAGAAGCTTTGGTACTTCGATGGCATGCACAACCCGGAGCCGCTGTACCCCTTCGACACCATCATGACGGAGAACTGGTGGGTGGCAGCTAGCCAGATGACCACGAAGGTATGGCCCATTCCGGTGGCAATGGGCATCGACCAGCGCATCATCAATGGGTACCTCTACGTCAGCCCGAACTCCATCGACGACCCCGCCGAAGTGGCGCGCCGCGCAGAGCTCTTCAACGAGCGTGCTGGTCACTACTACGAGAACTGGGACACCATCTATGCTGAATGGAAGAAGAAGGCCAACGGCTGCATCGAACGCCTGAAGCAGATTCAGTTCAAGCCGCTGCCGGAGTTCGAGCCTGAGGAAAACGTTTACGGTCACCGCGGCATCTACTCATCGCACGACCTGCTGAGCTCGTACAACCGGCTCATTGAAAACCTCTTCGAGATGGGTTCGTACCACTTCGAAATGCTGAACCTCGGCTATGGCGCCTACCTGACGTTCCGCGAGTTCTGCCAGCAAGCGTTCCCGGGCATCAGTGACCAGACCATCACTGACATGGTCTCTGGCATCGACATCCTGCTCTTCCGCCCCGACGACGAGCTGCGCAAGCTGGCAGCGCGCGCAATCGAGCTGTCGGTGGACGGGGCGTTGCTGGACAACTTAGACCCGGCTGCGGCGTTGAAGGCTGTTGGCGCGCTTCCTAGCGGCGCCGCCTGGCTGGCTGCGTATGAAGAATCGCGCAATCCCTGGTTCTGGTTCTCGACGGGCGTGGGCTACACGCACTCTGACGCCGTCTGGATGACGGACCCCCGCTTGCCTTTCACCGCCTTGCGCAGCTACATCGAGGCACTGCGCCGTGGCGAGGACATCCGTCGCCCTCTCGACAAAATCATCGAGACGCGAACCCGCGTGACCCAGGAATACCGCGAGCTTCTTCCCACGGAAGATGACCGCGAGGCCTTCGACGGTCTGGTCAAGCTCGCACGCACCGTCTACCCTTACGTCGAAGACCACAACTTCTTCGTCGAACACTGGCACCACTCCCTCTTCTGGGAGAAAGTCCGTGAGCTCGGCGAAGTGTTCGTCGCGCACAAGTTCTTCGACGACAAGGAGGACATCTTCTATCTGCACCGCCACGAGGTGTACGACGCGCTCTACGACATGATTATTGGTTGGGCGGTCGGAACGCCTCCCCGTGGCGAGGTCTACTGGCGCCCCATCATCCAGAAGCGCCGCAAGATTCGGGATGCGCTGGCCAAATGGTCGCCTCCGCCGGCCTTGGGTGTGCCACCGGAGTCCATCACGGAGCCACTCACCATCATGCTCTGGGGCATCACCCAAGAGACCATTCAACAATGGCTCGGCGGCGACACGGCAGAAGACGGCGTGCTGCGAGGCATCGCAGCATCTGCGGGTAAGGTGACAGGGCGCGCACGTCTTATCACCGAGTCCGAGCAGCTCTACGATGTGCAAGACGGAGAAATCCTCGTGTGCCGCATCACGGCGCCTAGTTGGGCCCCGGTCTTCCAACGCATCTCGGCCGCCGTCTCCGACGTTGGCGGAATGATGGCTCACACGGCAATCATCTCTCGTGAGTACGGGCTGCCGGCAGTCGTGGGTACCGGCTTCGCCACGGTGAACGTTTCTACCGGCGACCTCATCGAGGTTGACGGAACCGAAGGCACGGTTCGCGTGCTGGAAAAGGCGGTGCAAGCATGAGTGCAGCAGCTCCCTTCGTGCTCTGGCTGGATGACCCCATTGCAAACGGGCATCCGGCTCTGGGTGGCAAGTTCTCGAGCCTCGGTGAGATGACCGCCAGCGGCTTCTCCGTCCCACCAGGCTTTGGCATCACCACCACCGCCTATCGCAGCTTCATGGATGACGCCGGGCTGAGCGAAGAAGCGCGGCGCGTCAGTGCCGCGGCTGACAAGATGGCGCTGGAAGACATCAAGTCCGAAACGAAAACCTTGATTGCCGGGGTGCTGAACGCTCCCCTGCCTGCTCAACTGGAAGCAGACATCCGCGAGGCGTACGCTGAGCTTGAACGTCGCACGGGTGTGAAGGACGTTCCGGTCGCAGTGCGCTCGAGCGGAGAGTCGGAGGACCTGGCGGGTGCGAGCTTCGCCGGACAGTACGACACGTTCCTGTGGGTGTGTGGCATCGAGTCCGTCTTGCACCACGTCCGTCAGTGCTGGGTGGGAATGTTCGGCGAGGCAGTGCTGTCGTATCGCGTGGATGGACAGGCTGTCATCTCCCGTGGCGACTTCGGCATGTGCGTCGGCATTCAACAAATGGTCCAAGCCCGCGCTGCTGGGGTGATGTTCACCCTCAACCCGCTCAACGGCGACCGTTCCAAGGTCGCCATGGAGGCCGTGTGGGGTCTTGGTGAAGGCGTGGTGAAAGGCGACATCACGCCGTCGCGCTTCATGGTGGACAAAGTCACGCTCGAAATCGTGGAGCGCAAGCGCAGCGACCAGCGCGAGGAGTACCGATTCGACCCCAGTCAGGGTGTCGCCGTCCTGCCTATCGAAGAGGCCAGGATTGGCGTGTCTTGCCTGGAGGAATCTCACGTGCTTGCGCTGGCAGAGCTGGCCAAGCACATCGAGCGCCGTCGCGGTGCGCCTCAAGACATCGAGTGGGCCGTCGACGTGAACGGCAATGTCCGGGTGCTTCAAGTTCGGCCGGAAACCGTCTGGAGTCGTAAGGCGGCCCAGAGCATCGTCGGAAAGTCGCGCTCGCCGATTGGTCACGTCCTTGCACGTATGGCAGGTAATCAAATTGCAAAGCCAGCCGCAACTGGAGCCAAGGGAGCAGCGTGAAATCCGCGCCGATTAAATATCACCGCGCGACTTCAGTCGAAGAGGCGGTGCAGCTACTTTCGGAGTACGAGCCAGGCGAGGCTCGCGTCCTCGCGGGTGGTCAGAACCTTGTGGCCATGTTGAACATGCGCCTATGGCGACTCACCGCGTTGATTGATGTCAACGCGATTCCCGGACTGTCAGTCATTGAGCCCCGTGGAAACGACATTGTGTTTGGTGCTCTTACGCGCCATGCCATGGTCGAGCATTCGGAATTGGTCGCCAAGCGCCTACCTCTGCTGTCCACGATGATTCGGCACGTTGCAGACCGTCAGGTGCGCAACCGTGGAACCTTGGGCGGTAGCCTGGTGCATGGGGACCCCAGCGCCGAGATGCCTTTGGGATGCCTTGTGCTGAACGCGCGTCTACACGTTCATGGGCCCAACGGTTCTCGAGAGATTGCCATGGAGGACTTTTATGACGGTCCCTACGCTGCAGCCATTGAACCCGACGAGATGCTCACGCGGATAGAGATTCCGCCCGCACCGCGTCATCATGCGTTCATGGAGGTCGTGCGCCGTCACGGCGATTTCTGCGTTCTTTCAGTCGCGGTGGTTGGTGACCAAAAGGATGACGGCACATGGCAGAACGTGCGCATCGGTCTCGGCGGCCTCTCCGAGACGCCGGTGCTTGCCCACGCGTTGATGGAAATCGCAGAGGGAACCACCCTGAGCGACGAGGTGATTGCACGCACCGCCGCTGCTGTCGGCAACGTCATTGACCCCGCGAGCGACTTCCGGGCCAGCGCGGAGTACAGGGCCCACTTGGCGCCTGTCTATGTTGAACGTGCCCTAAAGGCGTTGCGCACATGCGCGCCTGTGGTGCACTAGGGAGATTCAGTTTTGAAGTACGAACAATCCTTCCAGGTGGCACAGAACATCGCGACCGTCTGGAACTTCTTTTCTCAATTCGACCGTGTCGCGTGGTGCATGCCCGGCCTGCAGAAGGCGGACGTCATTGATGCAGATAGCCTTGACGTGGTGCTCGCCCAACGCGTGGGTCCGATGACGGCCACGTTCCAAGCGCGGGTTCAAATCACTGAGCGTGTGGAGCAGCAGTCGATGGGATTTACTTCCATCGGTAAGGCTGTACGCGGGGCCATCGGCAACTTCCGGAGCACCAACAGTGTGACGCTGGCTTCGGTCGACGAGGGACGGGCAACTGCGGTCACAGTGACGGGTGAAGTTGCGCTCGGCGGAGCGCTTGGAAGCCTTGGTCAGAAAGTGGTCGCGAAGCAGGCCGAGAAGATGACTGCGGAGTTTGCCAGGCAGCTTGAACGCGTGCTGAGCGAAGGCGATGAGAAGAAGGCTGCTGCTGCCGTAGATGCTGCGCCTACGACTGGAAGCGTGGACTCGACGCCATCCGCTTCCTCATCGCAATCCGGCAGCCAAGCTGCTGTTCCTGCACAAATCGTAGCCCCTCATCGTGTGGCGCCGCGTCAATCTCCTTCTATGGAGGGAGCGCTGCTCTTCTGGTCACGTCTTACCGCATTGGGGAGTTTGGGCACCTTCGCAGTCGGCTTGGTGCTGCTGTGGCGATTGACCTGATTTCAACATCTGAGTACGCCAGGCGACCCTGACCAACCTTTACCCTGCCATGAACGAAGAGATACCCATCAGCTTGACTGTCAACGGAGAAGCCGTGACGGCAACAGCGCCTGCGCGAATGCACGCTGCAGACTTTCTGCGACATCGTCTAGGGAACACAGGAACCCATGTTGGGTGTGAGCAAGGCAAATGCGGAATGTGCACCGTGCAAGTGGACGGCATAGCGCTGAAGTCGTGTTTGATGCTTGCTCCTCAACTTGAGGGAGCATGCGTGAGAACTGTAGAGTCGCTCGCGGTTGACAACAAGCTGAATGGCTTGCAAGCCAGTTTCCACCGGCACCATGCTCTGCAATGCGGTTTTTGTACACCCGGATTTCTGATGTTGGCAACCAGCATCGTTGAGCGCGGAGAGATGCTGTCGCGGGATGAAATCAGAGAAGAAATCAGCGGCGTCCTTTGCCGGTGCACCGGCTACGAAAACATCATCAGTGCAATACACGAGTACCTTCAGGAAACCGTGGCGGCCAACCCCCAGTCGGTCGCGAAGGAGCTGGTATGAATGCACGTATGCACCCTGAGCTTCGCAAGGAGCTTGGGGTTCAAGGACACGACCACGGTTCTCCCGCTGCTCGCGCCTTCGGCAAGAGCATGCCGCGCAAGGAAGACGAACGGTTGCTGCGAGGAGATGGCAAGTTCGTCGACGATGTTCAGTACGCGCATCAACTCGAGATGGCGGTGCTTCGTTGCCCATTCCCGCACGCGAGAATCCGCTCTGTGGATACGGAGGCGGCTCTCGCGCTGCCAGGCGTGCGCCACATCCTCACAGCCAAATCAGTACGCGACCTCAGCGACCCACTCACCGTTCTGCGGCCGGTGCCCAATGCGCCTAGTCTTCCTTACTATGCTCTTGCACAAGACGTAGCCTTGTATGAGGGGCAACCTGTTGTCAGCGTCGTCGCGACAAGCCGAGCTGTGGCGGAAGACGCGCTGGAGCTAATCGACGTCGATTACGAACCTTTGCCCCACGTGAGTGACGCACTTGACTCGTTGGAGAAGGGCGCGCCGGTACTCCACCCAGGTTCCATGAAATCGAATCTGATGGCGCGGCAAACGGACGCTGCTGGCGATGCAACCGCCCGCATGCAAGAGGCCGTTCACATCATCGAAGACACGATGCGCATCAACCGGGTGACCCCCCTTCCGATGGAAACGCGTGGCATCGTGGCCTCCTGGCGCCCGGGTGCGCGTGAGCTGCTGGTGTACTTGTCCACTCAAACGCCGCATCTGGTGCGCAAGCAGCTTGCTGAGTCCTTGCGTCTATCGGAGTCTTGCATTCAGGTGATTGCCAGAGATGTAGGTGGTGGATTTGGTCAGAAGCTCGGCGCATTTCCTGAGGACGTGCTCGCCTGCTTGCATGCAATGATTCTGCGTCGGCCAGTCAAGTGGATTGAAGACCGCATGGAGCATTTCCGTGCCAGCACGCATGGCCGTGAGTCGGTGCATCGGTTCCGCCTGGCCGCCGACGAAGACGGCAACTTCACCGGAATCATCAACGACTACGTGACGGACATCGGTGGCTGGAACTCGCCTTTCGGCTCGGCGCAGCTTGCCAGTGTGGTGTTTACGGGCCCCTACAAAGTGCCCGATGCGTCTGTCACACGAGAGGTGGTTCTGACCAACAAAACCCCTGTCGGTGCTTACCGCGGCTACGGCCAGCCCGAGGTCAACTTCGCTCTTGAGGTGCTGGTTGACCGGATGGCACGCAAGATGGGCAGAGACCCGTTCGACCTGCGGATGCAGAATCTGCTGCAGCCGCAGGACCTTCCCTGGACTACCCCCAGTGGTGCTGTCTACGACAGTGGGGACTATCCTCGGTCCCTGCGCATGGCGGCTGAAGCTGTTTCCTACGAAGCACATCGAATGGCTCCGCGGGTGCCCCGAGCAGATGGCCGCATCGTAGGCATTGGATTCTCGTCATTCGTGGAACGAACTGGCTACGCCAGTGCCCGCTTTCTTGCCAAACGTGGGTCGCAGTTCGGCGCGCATGAAAGCGTGACCTTACGCGCCAACCGTTCTGGCGGCGTTGATGTTTACACCGGCGTGTCTTCCATAGGTCAGAGTGGTGAGACCGCAATCGCACAGCTTTGCGCTGAGGCCCTTGGCATCGACTACGAGCACATCTGCGTTCACTCCGGTGACACTGCGACCTCTCCCCTGAACACCGGTGCATTCGCATCGCGCACTCTGATTGCGGTGGCGGGAGCTGTGCGAGAGGCGGCACAGGTCTTCCAGGCCAAGATGCTGCGACTGGCGGCCTGGACTTTGGAGACCTCGGCCGACGAACTGTGCGTTGATGGCGACATTGTGCGCTTCAAATCAGGGTCCACCCAAAGTGTGCCTCTATCGCAGGTTTTCACGCGTGCCATCGTTGGTCAGGGAATTCCTGCTGATGAATCGCCGGGCCTCGAGGCTACGTCGCACTACGAACCGCCAGACGCAGCCTTCGCCTTCGGCGCGGCCGCGGCAGTGGTTGCCGTCGACCCCATCACTGGGGAGTTCCAGATTGAACGGTTCATCATCGTTCATGACTGCGGCGTGGTCGTGAACCCCAAGGTGGTCGACGGGCAAGTGCGAGGCGCGCTGGTTCAAGGTCTGGGGGCGGCATTGGGCGAAGAGCTTCGGTATGACGAGGAGACTGGCCAGTTGGTCAGCGGCTCGATGCTGGACTACTTTGTCCCCATCGCGGCGGACGTACCACCCATCGACATGCTTCACACTGAAGTCCCTTCGCCGGTCACACCGTACGGCGTTCGGGGTGTGGGTGAGGTGGGCACCATTCCGCCTGGCGCCGCTATCGTCAATGCCATTTGCGACGCGCTCAGCGACCAAGGTGTCGAAATCTCTTCGTTGCCCATCACTCCAGAAGCGGTGTGGCGCGCGATGGAACGGGCCAAAGCCCAACAGCCAGGAGTGAATGCATGAATCCGTCTGTGCGCGGACGTTACGCGGACCCCAGCTTCACGCAGCTCGAGTTGGAAGCCACCAAATGGCTTGACGGCTTTTATCAACTCGAGCACTTGTTCAATACGCGCTACTGGGTGATTGAGCTCACCAATGGTGCTGCCTCGGAAGCGCTGAAGTTGGCGGCTATTACTCACGATGCGGAGCGATTCTTCCCAGGCGGGCCCTCAGGTACACCGGATGCGGGATTTGACGACCCTGACTATCTGTTTGCACACTCCATCCGTTCTGCGGATTTCATTGAGAAGTGGTTGAGAGAGCAGCGACCCGAGGGCGGCGAGCCGTTCATTCGTCAGGTACGGCGATTGGTGCTGCGCCATGAAATTGGCGGTGGCGACGAAGCTGACATCCTTTCAGCAGCGGATGGCCTCTCGTTCCTGGACATCTTCGACTGGTTGGCGGTGGACTGGGTCCGCAAAGGCATCTTTACGCCTGACGGCGCGAAGGAAAAGTTGCGTTGGAGCATCGAGCGAATTCGCCCGCCGCGAGCTGTTCAGCTCGCGCTGCCTCTGTACGAGCGCGCGATTGCCACCCTCGCTTCGTGGGAAACGGTGGACATCGACCTTGAGTGGCGTCGCAAAGTGGCCAGCGACCGCAGCTATCAACTAGGTTCCAACTGAACGCGGGGCTTTCGGGCCCTGGTTTTTGGAATGTTGACTTCAGAGGCCAGCGGGTCTGCGTCCGAGAGATGCATCGACGCCAGCGAGCTCGATTTGTCGACGTGCTGAGCCATGAGCCACTTCGCTAGCGCGTAGTCGCCCTTGTTGATGGCAGAGTAGATGGACTCGTGTTGAGTCTGCGCCTCTTGCAGTTGCTCCGGGGTGTATGCGTACCGTGAGCGGTGCGTGATGGTAACGGCCAGCACCTGACGAGTAATCGTGTAGAGCAACTGACTACCGGCCGCATCCAAGATCGATTCGTGAAACTCCAAGTCAGCCTGCGCCTGCTCGATGGGCGTGGACTGTTCATTCAGCTTCAGATAGCGCCGCAACGAATGTTCCACCTTGGGCACGTTTGAGCGGTCCGGATTGCTGGCGGCACATTCTGCAGAAAACCCCTCCAGAAGCCCGCGGAGAGAGTACACCCGACGCAAATCGTCCTGAGAAAAGTGCGCCACCTGAGCTGTACGGTTGTGCCGCAGATGGACCAGGCCTTCACCTTGCAGAACGAACAGGGCCTCGCGGACCGGCGTCCTGCTGACGTTGAGTTCCTGAGCAAGGACCCGCTCCGGGATGCTGCTGCCAGGCTTCAATACTCCTGACAGAATCGCCTTGCGAATCACGTAGGCAACAGGGTCGCTGAGGCGACCGGTTGGAAGGTCCCGCTGAGAGCCCTTGACGGATTCGAATTCTGAGTAGAGCTGTTGGAAGTACTGGAAAGGCATTGAGCGACTCGAACAAAAGTCAGCCACTGTGTACCCTAGCAGCGCGGCAAATGCCGTGCCCATCTAGGCTGCGAAACGCATGGCGAGCACCAAAATCATGATTCTACGTAGACACCCCTCACATTGGGGCCAAATCGTGAAAACCCTTAGCGTTTCGTGCTGACGCGACCATGTGCGCGTGGTTGTCGGCCAATCTTGCAGGCGCTCCCGTTGCGTGTGTTCGGCATCACGACTAACGACAGGCTACTTGCCATCCCGTTCTTCACGCTCATGGGCATTGCGCTCGAGCGCAGTCGAATGGCCGAGGACCTTCTGTCCACCATCGGTCAGGTCTTTGGCCCCGTTCGGGGGGGGCTTGGCGGCTGCCGTCGTGATGGTGGGCGTGCTGGTGGCTGCCAGCACCGGAGCGGCTGGCCTCCACTGTGATGCAGCCACAATGCAGTAAGCGACCATGTTTTGCTGCATCGAGAGTGTTTTGCTAAGCAGCACAGGACGCCCGTAGCGCCAGTAAGCGAAACAACGGAAGCGTCGCGTAACAGGCCCAGCAGGGGCGCGGGTTTCGCACACCCTGAGTAAACGACTCTATTCCCCGCTCACAGCAAGATGCTCCTTCACCAAGCCAGCGCGCCGCCGTCGACGTGGATTACGCTTCCCGTCATGAAGCTGGATGCCTCGGAGGCGAGCAGCACGGCGGCCCCCTTGATCTCATGCGGATGGCCGACCCGCTTCAGTGGCAGGCGGCTGGCGAAAAGATCCTGGGTTTCTTTCTGGTGCATGCGGCCACCACCGATGGCTGTTCGGAAAGGACCTGGCGCAATCCCGTTGACCAGCACGTTGTCTGGCGCCAGGTCGATCGAAGCCTGGCGAACGATGTTGACCACCGCCGACTTGGCCGCCACATAGGCGTATCCCACCATGCCATCACCGCGAAATCCAGCGGTGGATGCGGTGACGACGATGCGGCCTTGCCCACGGGGGCGCATGACCCTGGCCGCAGCCTTCACTGTGAAGGTCGCGCCCGTGAGGTTGATACGCAGCACGCGTTCCCAGTCCGCTGCGTCCAGGTCGTCGATGTGTCCTTTGCCTGTCAGCGGTCCGGGGCCGGCCGAGACTCCCGCATTCGCGAATGCCGCATCCAGCCGGCCATGCGTGGCCAGGATCCTTGCGCTCGCGGCCTCGACCGCCTGCAGGTCGCTGACGTCCAGCGCCATCGCTTCGGCCGAGTGCCCGGCATCGCGCAAGGTGTCTGCTGCAGCCTGAATTCCGTCGGCATTCAGGTCGGCCAGCACCACGTGTGCGCCAGCCTCTGCAAGCCCTTCCGCCATGGCGAAACCCAGGCCGCTGGCGGCGCCTGTCACCCAGGCCACCTGGCCCGTGAGGTCAAAAAGTTGCTGGACTTTCAAGTGCATTCCTCTGGAAGAAATTCGTGGAGTGCGAGGTTGAAGGCTTCGCACTGCTCGATGTTGGACAAATGCGCCGCATTGAGCTCAATCAGCCTGGAGCCCTTGATGCTCGCGTGGAGAAAATGGGAATCGGCGATGGGGGTGGCCAGATCATGGGTCCCGCCGATGATCAGCGTGGGTGCGGCGATGCGTTCAACCTGCGCTCGCAGATCCAGATCGCGCAACGCAGCCGCGCAACCGATGTAGCAACTGTCGCGCGTTCCGATCAACTGCTCCTTGGCGGCCTGCACCGTGGCAGGGTGCGACTGGCGAAACGGCTCGGTGAACCAGCGCAGCACGGAGGCCTCGGCAATGGATGCCGTGCCGCCTTTCCGGACGCTTTCGATGCGGTCCTGCCACTTCTGAGGTGGGCCCAGATAGGGCGCGGTGTTGGCCAGCACGAGGCTCCTGAGGCGCGACGGCTCGTGGATCGCGATCCATTGGCCGATGACACCGCCCATGGACACGCCGCACCAGTGGGCGCTGCGGATGTCCAGTTCATCCAGCAATGCGATGGCGTCCCTGCCGAGTTGCTCGAGCGTGAATTCACCCGTGGCACGGCTGGCCTTGTGTTGTCCACGGACGTCGTAGCGCACGACACGAAACCGCTCGACCAGGTTCTGCAGCTGGCCGTCCCACATGTTCAGAGTGGTGCCGACTGAGTTGGACAACATGATCGCTGGCGCGCCTGCAGGGCCGTCCAGTGCCACGTTGAACAGCTCGCCCCTTGTCTCGATGGTTGCCATGTGTGTATGGATCCGGTGTTGATGTGATGCGCCTTATTGTGGTCTGGGGTCTTTCGCGTGTGCATCAGATTTGTTGAAGGGGGCCATCACGCAAAGTTGCTTTTCCGGCCGGCGCTCGCGCTGCATCATCCGGCGCCAAAGGAGACATTGAATGCAAGGTGCGGACTTCAAGAAGGCAGTCAAGGACGAGGCGTTGCTGCGTGCCTCGCTGGAAGAGGCCGATATCGCCCCGCTGCTGATGGTGCTGGTGCAGCTAACAGGGGATCTTGCGCTGCTGGACAGGGTGGCGCCTTACATCGATGGGCCATGGAGCTTCATGGAGCGGGTTCCCGTCGAATTGAAGGAGGAGATCCGCAGCCGTCTGGTGGCGACGCTCAAGGCGTATGCCCATGAGGGTCGCAAGGCTCCGTCGGTCACGGAACCCGCGCTGCTCAAGCGGCTCATGAGCGCGGGTGTGGGCCAGCCGGTGTCCGACGAATACCTGCCACTGTTGATGGAGGAAATGCAGTTCGGTGGCCGGGATGAACGCAGCGTACCTTGGCGCGAGCGGCCCCCCTTGACACAGCTCGAGGACTTCCGCGTGGTGGTCATCGGTGCGGGGTTTTCCGGCATCTGCATGGGAATCCGCCTGATCGAACAGGGCATTCCCTTCGTGATTCTGGAAAAGAACGCCGATGTGGGCGGCACTTGGCTGGAGAACACCTATCCCGACTGCGCGGTCGATACACCCAACCACTTCTATTCGTACTCGTTCCATCCGAACAACGACTGGACACACCATTTTTCGAAGCAACCCGAGATCCTCGCGTACATCCGGGACACCGTGGCGCGATACGACCTGCGCCGGCACATCCGTTTCGGTGTCGAGGTCGAGCGGGCTGCCTACGATGAATCCTCCTCGCGCTGGCGGTTGCAGTTCAAGGACGAACAAGGGCATATGGATTGCAATGTGCTTGTGACGGCTGTCGGCTTGCTCAACCGTCCTGCCGTGCCGCCGGTTCCCGGTATCGATGCCTTCGCCGGGCCCAGGTTCCACACCGCCGAATGGCGTCACGATGTCGAACTCGATGGCAAGCGCGTGGCCATGATCGGCACGGGTGCCAGTGGCATGCAGGCAGGCCCCGCGATCGCACCGGCCGCGGCCAGTCTCACCGTGTTTCAGAGATCGCCGCACTGGGCGATGAACAACCCCAATTACCACCGCAAGGTCACCGATGGCATGCGCTGGGCATTGAACAACGTTCCGTTTCTGTCCCAGTGGCTGCGCTTCCAGTTGTACTGGGCCTCTTCGGACGGCTTCCATTCGCAGCTCAAGGTGGACCCGTCCTGGCCACACCCTGAACGATCGCTGAATGCACAGAATGACCAGATGCGTGAGCGACTGGTCCAGCACATCCATACCGAGCTCGAAGGGCGCCCCGATCTCATCGCCAAGTGCACGCCAACGTTCCCTCCGTACGGCAAGCGCATGCTGCGCGACAACCATTGGTATCGCATGCTCCGGCGCGAGAATGTGCGGCTCGAGACGGGCGCCATCGACCATGTGGAGGCCAATGCCATCGTGATGCGCGATGGGACGCGTCACGAGATCGACGTCATGGTGCTTGCCACAGGTTTTCAGGCGAGCAAGGTGTTGTGGCCGATGGACATCCGTGGCAAAGACGACGTGTCGATCCGTGACATATGGGGCGATGACGATCCGCGTGCCCACCTCGGCATGAACGTTCCCGGTTTCCCCAACCTGTTCGTCAGCTTCGGGCCGGGCACGAATCTGGCGCACGGCGGCAGCGCGATCTTTCACTTCGAGTGCCAGGTGCGCTACATCCAGCAGGCCTTGCGGGAGATGATCGAGACAGGCATTTCGTCGATGGAAGTCAGGCGCGACATTCACGATCAGTACAACGAGCAACTGGATGACCTGCACCGCGACATGGTGTGGGCACATCCTGGTGTGAAGAACTGGTACAAGAACGCGCGCAACCGTGTCACGTTGACATCGCCGTGGCGCCTGCTCGACTACTGGGCGCTCACCCGGGAGTTCCGACTCTCGGATTTCACCGTGCGAAGACGTGCCACCGGGATACCCCGAACCCATGACCACGGGGTGCTGGCCAAGTAACAACAGGTCATCGGAAACCACATCAAGCAAACATGGAGACAAGAATGAAGACTCACACAGCACGCCGCCTGGCACTGTTTTCCCTGGCCGCGATCTCTCTTCTCGGAGGGGGAGTTCCCCCGGCAGTGGCACAGCCACAGAAGATCGTGGTCTACACGGTCATTCCGGACGCAGAAGTCAACCGACGAATCAACGAGGAGTTCACGAAACGGACCGGGATTCAGGTCGAGGTGCTGAATGTGCCCGCGGTGGGCACCGTGGCGTCCCGCATCCGTGGCGAAAAAGACCGGCCACGGGGCGACGTATTTGCCGCCGCGCCGGTCGACTTCCACGCGGCGCTGGCCAAGGATGGCCTGATCGAGTTGTACAAGTCGCCTCTGGTGACGGCGGACGCACTCAAGGCCGGGTATGCCGACCCGCAAGGTGCCTGGACAGGCTGGTACGCCATGACCACGTGCATCTTCTGGAACACCGACCGTTTCAACAAGGAGATGGCAACCAAGGGCGTGGGCAAGCCGTCGAGCTGGGACGATCTGCTCAAGCCGGCCTACAAGGACCATGTCATTCTGGCCAACCCGCAGACATCGGCCATTGGCTATGTGTTGCTGGCGACCCAGATCTTCCGTTCCGGAGAAGAGAAGGCCTGGGCGTACACGCGCGAACTGAACAAGAACGTCAAGCAGTACACACCCTCCGCACCGCTCACCGTGTCGCTGGTGGCCCAAGGTGAAGGCACGGCCGGCGCCTTCTGGCTGGCGGACGTGCTCAATGCCAAGGTGAACGGAAAGCAGCCGCTGGACTTCGCCGTGCCATCACCGAATGTGGTCAACATCTGGGCGGCGTCCATCATCAAGGGGGGGCCCAACACCGAGGGCGCCCGGAAGTACATCGACTTCCTGCTGAGCGAGTATCCCCAGGAGATCAATTCGACACTCGGTTTCCGGCACCCCTTGAACCCGAAGGTGGCGGCGCCTGCGGGAGCCCCCTCGCTGGCCGAGATCAAGCAGGTGGCCTATGACAACACCTGGGCGACGGACAACATGGACCGCGTTCGCAAACAGTGGCGCACGGAATCGGGCCAGTGACCATGTCGACCGCACTGGCCCGGCCCGCGACGCGCGGGCGGCGAATGCGCGTTGAGCCGGGCATGGTCTTCCTGATGGCCATCCTGCTCGCTGTCCTGCTGGCATTCGTCATTTACCCGACCTGGAAGGTTCTTGCCTACCCCGGACTTGAGGACTATCGCGATGTGCTGAGTCGGCCACGCTGGTTGACGGCAGCCCGCAACAGTCTGGTCATCACGCTGCTGTCCACGGCGTGTGCCACCCTGCTGGGCGCGGTGTTCGCCTTCGCGCTGACGCGACGCGACATCCCGCTGCGCCGGGTTTTCCGCTTCACCAGCATGTTGCCGCTGTTCGCGCCGCCGTTCATGGTGGCATTTGCGTACATCCTGATGTTTGGGCGGCAGGGGCTGATCAGTCATCAGCTGCTGGGTTTTTCGCCGGACATCTTTGGCTGGAAAGGCTTGCTGCTGTCGCAGACCATCGCCTTTTTCCCTTTGGCGACGATGATCATCAAAGGCGTGCTCGAAGGCATCCATCCCGGGCTTGAGCAGGCCGCGCTCACGCTGGGTGCGACCGAGGGCCGCGCACTGGCCACTGTCACGATCCCGTTGGCTGCGCCCGGGCTTGTCGGCGCCATGCTCGTCGTCGCGATCACCGTGCTCGCTGACTTCGGCAATGCGGTGGTCATCGCTGGCAACTACCCCTTGCTGGCGACCGAGGCCTGGTTTTTGCTGGAAGGGCTGGCGGAGCTGAAGGCTGCCGCGGTGGTGGTGGCGGCGCTGCTGGTGCCGACTGTGGCGCTTTTCGTGGCCAGTCGCTGGTGGAATGCCCGCCATTCGTTCGTGACCGTGGCGGGTCGTGGTTCCGATGTCGATCAGATCGCCACACCCGCGCTGGTGAAATGGGCTGTTGTCGCCATTTGCAGCGTGGCATGCCTGCTCGTCGTCGTAGTGTACATCGGCATCGCCCTGGCGGGTCTGGTGGCGGTCTGGGGCAATGACTGGACGCCCACGCTGAGCCATTGGCGCGAGGCGCTGAATCACGGCGATGCCATCTGGGCGAGCTTGAAGATGAGCTTCTTCGCAGGCCTTGTCACCGCCGTGCTCGCGCAGGTGGCTGCATTCATCCATTCCCGCAACCTGCCGGGTAGCCGCCTCGTGGATTTCCTCGCGGTGTTGCCCGGCGCGCTGCCGGGGGTGTTCATTGGCGTGGGTTTCGTGCTGGCCTTCAATGCCCCACCCATCGAACTCGCGGGGACGATGTGGATCATCGTGTTTGCTCTGGGACTCTGGCACCTGCCGACGGCGTATCAGGCCACGAGCGCGGCACTGTCCCAGATCCACAAGAGCATCGAGGACGCCGCCCGCAACCTGGGCGCCAGCGAGGTGCGTCTGGTGAGCGACGTTTACGCGCCCATGCTCACGCGCAGCCTCGCGGCATCGTTCCTGCAGTCTTTTGTGCGTTCGGTAAGCAACGTGAGCGTCGTGGTGTTCCTGGTGGCACCCGGCAATGTGGTGGTGACCTTCGTCATTCTGCAGATGATCGGCGGAGCGAACTGGAGCGGTGCGGCCGCCCTTACGACCCTGCTGCTGCTGGTGACGTTTGCCTGCGTTGGCGTCGCCGCGCTGTTGGCAGGTCGGCTGACCCCGGCCATGAGAGGAGTTTCCTGATGAACATGCGAGATCTTGAATTGGCCTCATGCGATGAAACCGACATCCGGCTCGCCACCGATGCGGCTGGCGAACCCCACGTGCAGATCAAGAACCTGTGCAAGCGGCTGGGCGCGCTGCAGGCTGTTGACAACGTGTCGATCGACATTCCCCGGGGCAGCATCGTCACCTTGCTGGGCCCATCGGGCTGCGGAAAGAGCACGACTTTGCGACTGCTCGCGGGGCTGTATACGCCGGACTCGGGAGACATTCTGCTGGGCGGAGAGCGGGTGAACGAGCTCGCGCCGAACAAGCGTCGAATGACCATGGTGTTTCAGGAATACGCGCTGTTCCCGCACCTCAGTGTGGCGGGCAACGTGGCCTACGGATTGAAGATGCGTGGCGTCGCCGACGATCGCAAGAAGGCACGCGTGGGCGAGATGCTGGAGCTCGTGGGCCTGTCATCGGAAGCATCGAAACATCCCCATCAACTCTCTGGTGGCCAGCAGCAGCGTGTGGCGCTGGCCCGTGCGCTGGCGGTGGACCCTGAGGTGTTGCTGCTCGATGAACCGCTGTCCAACCTGGACGCCAAGCTGCGCGTGCGCTTGCGCGAAGAGATCGTGAAGTTGCAGAAGGTGCTGGGAAAGACCATGGTCTTCGTGACCCATGACCAGGAAGAGGCGCTGTCGATCTCTGACCGCATTGCGGTGATGGAACGTGGGCACGTTGCACAGATGGGCACGCCCGACGACATCTACTACGCGCCGACGAGCCGCTACGTCGCCGACTTCATCGGGCTGGCGAATTTCATGGACGTGACCGTCAACGGAGCCGACAGTGTCAATCTCGGTGGGACTTCCGTGCCCGTCAAGACACGTGGCATGACCGGAGCCGCCACGTTGATGGTGCGGCCCGAGGCGGTGCGCATCACGTCGGTCGACACGCTGGGTTCGGCTGGTGTGATCAAAGGAACCGTGCGTCGACGCAGTTTCCTTGGAAGCATGGCGCGCTATTGGGTAGAGGTGGCTGGCGTGGAATGGATGGTCGATGACCCCTCGCCAGCGGGTCGCGTACACCAGGGTGACGTTTACCTGCAACTGACCACCGAGCGCCTGCACCTGCTGCCTCGCGCTTGAAACGCAAACCACGACACCGGAGAAAGACATGGATCATCAGGACCACAGCGTGGACAGCGACCGTCGTGCGCTTCTTGGAACCCTTGCCGCCGTGGCGGCCACCTCACCCTTCGCCGCCCTGGCCCAGGCACCGAAGAAGGTGGTGATCTATACCGTCATCCCGGAGCAGGAGATCACGCGGCGCATCACGGAAGAGTTCACGCGACGCACCGGTATCGCCGTGGAGGTCCTGACGGTGCCGGCCGCGGGCACGCTGGCTGCGCGCATACGCAGCGAGAGGGCCAATCCGCGCGCCGACGTGTTCGTGGACGCGCCGGTGGATTTCCACGAAGCCCTCGCCAAGGAAGGACTGCTGCAGTCTTACCGGCCAGCGTCGGTGGACGATGCCACCATCAAGGCAGGCTTCTCCGATCCCAAAGGGTACTGGCACGGCTGGTACGCGCTGACCACCTGCATCTTCTGGAACGCCGACCGGTTGCCCAAGGGGGTGAAGCCGCCACACACATGGGACGAGATGCTCCGCCCCGAGCTCAAGGGGCAGATCGCGCTGGCCAATCCGCAGACCTCGGCGATCGGCTACGTCGTGCTCGCGACGCAGATCTTCCGGCTGGGCGAAGAGAAAGCCTGGGGCTGGCAGCGCGGACTCAACCCGAACGTCAAGCAGTACACCCCGTCGGCGCCCATGGTGGTCACGCTGGTGGAGCAAGGTGAAGCACCGATCGGTGCCTTCTGGTTGTCGAATGTCCTGTACTCGCGCAGCGTGCGGAAGCAGCCGCTGGAATTCGTCGTGCCTGAAGACAACGCAGTCAACGTCTGGGCCGCTTCCATCGTCAAGGGCGGACCGAATCCCGAAGCGGCCAGACAGTACGTTGACTTCCTGTTGAGCGAATTTCCGCAGGAAGTGAACGCCCGAGTGGGGTTCCGCAATCCGGTGAACAACAAGGTCAAGCCACCGGAAGGCGCGCCGGCCCTGTCGTCCATCAAGACCGTGCGCTATGACGTGGGTTGGGCGGGTGACAACATGGACCGCATCCGGAAACAGTGGACACAGGAATCCGGCCAGTGACCGCCGAGGCTTCTGGCCGCGGTGTGCTGGACGGACGTGTGGCGCTGATCACGGGAGCGGCCCAGGGCCTGGGCGCTTCATTCGCCAGTGCGCTGTCGGCGCAAGGCGCCTGCGTGGCGCTGGTGGATCTGTCCGATACCCAGGGCGCGTGCGAACGCATCAGGCTGTCGGGGGGACGCGCGATCGCATTGCGTGCCGACGTGACCAGGCGCGATGAGGTTCAGGCCGCGGTGAACGCGACGGTGCAGGCTTTTGGAGGTCTGGATATTCTGGTCAACAACGCAGCGCTGTCTGCCGCGTTGCGCCTGTGCCGCATGAGCGATATCACCAGTGAGCAGTGGGACCAGGTGATGGCCGTCAACGTGCGAGGCACCTTTGAATGCATGAAGGCAGCGGTGCCTCTGATGGCGGAGCGATCGTATGGAAAGATCGTGAACATCGCTTCCGGAACCGCCATCAAGGGCACGCCGGGCCTTCTGCATTACGTGGCGTCCAAGGGGGCTGTGATCTCGATGACGCGCGCCGCCGCGCGCGAACTGGGCGCGCAGGGCATTCGCGTGAATTGCCTGGCGCCCGGACTGACCCGCAGCGAAGGCGTCGTGGCCCATCCGGATTGGTCCGGAGAGGCCGCCAGATCCGCAAGCCTGGTCAGCCGTGCCCTGCAGCGTGATGGTCAGCCGCAAGACTTGCTCGGTTCGATGGTGTTTCTGTGTTCCTCCGCCAGTGACTTCATCACCGGGCAGACCCTCGTCGTGGACGGTGGGTCTGCGATGGTCTGAGGCCCGCGTCTCCCTTCAGAGAGCGGGAGTGCCGGCCACGCGGCCCAATGAAGTGGACTTCTGGCTGGCCAGCAGGGGACCATCGGTTTCAGAAGCCGCCTTCACCGCCTTCCACTCGGTATCGGACGAGAAGGCTTCCCACGCGGCATCGCGCGCGGCAGCACTTTCGAAAGCGGTGATGTACCAGAGTTCCCCGGCGGATTCGTCGGGCGTGAATACCGCGACGACTTTCACGCCGACGCGGGAAAAGATCGGCATTGTGCTTTTGACAAATCGCTCGCGCAGGGCGACCGACTTGCCCGCATGCGGGGTGTATTGTTTCAGTTCGTAGATCATGTGTTCGTCATGCCCTGCTGCGTGAGATGAATTCGCGGACCACCGCGGCCGTGGCACCCGCTTCTTCGGCATGGGGCAGATGCCCTGCATGGGCAATGAGGGAGACCTCTGCACGAGGCAACGCGTCGACCCAGCTTCGCGCGAAGCTCGCCGGCATCAGCGCGTCGTTCTCGCCCCAGACCACCAGCGTCGGGCACTTGATCCGGTGCAGCCATTTGGGCAGGTCGGGGTTGTGCAGGCGCGTGGCCTGCCCGAGCTTCGCCACAGTGGCCTTGTTTTTGGCGTTGATGGCTTTCTGTGCTTCGGTGGGCGTGGCGGACAGTGCGCGATCGGCGATCGCCTGGTTGTGGAACAGCTTGCGCACGGATGTCTCCGCGTCCCAGGCGAACGAATCCTCGTAGGGCGCACCCGGCGGCAGAATGCCCGCAGGGCCGATGAGTGTCAGACTGACCAGGCGCGAGCTGTCCCGGATGGCCGCCTCTGCCGCCATCCAGCCACCGATCGAATTGGCGATCAGGTGAAAGCGGGGAGGCATGTGGGCTTCGAACCAGTCGAGGTAGTGGTATGCGAGGTCGGAAATGCTGGCCAGCGAGGCTGGGTCGTCCGACTGGCCAAAGCCGGGATGTTCCGGCACCGAGAGCTCGACATGCTGCGCCATCGCATCAAAGAAAGGTGTCCATACCGACAGGCCTGCACCTCCGTGCATGAAAAGCGCCGCATCGCCTGCGCCGCCCTTGAACATCCGCTGGCGCACGCCGTTGGTGGTTGTGAATTGCTCTGTGTGTTCCATCGGTCTCCTGTCCTTGGCGGTCATTGAAATGGCCCAGGGATGGTAGGCAGTGCGGTGAAAGCAAAAAAGCGTTTTCTGCTGATGGCGTGAATCAGTTTCGCTGATGGGTGTGCACTCGGATGGTCCGTCATAATGACCCGCATGGACATGCGCGTTCTCAACTACTTCATTGCGGTCTATGAAGAGCGCAGCTTCACCAAAGCTTCCGAGCGGGCCCATGTCGTGCAGTCCGCGCTGTCCATGCAGATCCGCAATCTTGAGGACGAACTGGGGTCGCAGCTGTTCGATCGCAATCCCCGGGGGCTTGAGCCCACCGTGACGGGCAATCGGTTCTATGAGCTCGCCGTGCCCATTGCCCGGAGCATGGCAGCTGCCAAACAGGAAGTCGTCGACCTGGCGCAGGGCAACAAGGTGGCGGGCAGCATCAAGATCGGTTTGCCGCCCTCGGTGTGCCACGGCATCGTCGGTGAGCTGCTCTGTGACTACGCAACGCGCTACCCCAATGTCGAGCTGTCCATCGTCGAGGCCTACAGCCGCCACCTGACCGAACAGGTGCAGCAGGGCTTGCTGGATGCAGCGCTCGGTGCCATGCCAGCCGACCGCAGCAGCCTCATCTATGAGCCCGCGTTCATCGACCACTTCGTGCTGGTGAGCGGCGCCCCCGTATTCGGTGACAACCTCACGCCATGCGATCTGCATGGCTTGCGCCCGTTGAAGCTGATCATGCCGTCCGAACAGCACCTGATCGGATCGACAATCCAGGAGCTCATCAAGAGCGGCCAGATGGTGCCTGACCGCGTGATGCGCGTCGACGGTGTGGTCTCCTCGCTGGCCTTTGCCCGCCAATCCGACTGGGTGTGCATCTTTCCCGCCGTTGCGCTGACCCGGGAGATTGCCACCCGCAAGCTGTTCATCTACCCCATTTCGCGGCCCGCGTTGAGGTTCGATCTCTACCGGGTGCACGACCCTCGACGCCCTTTGAACATGGCCATCCGGGCTTTTTTTGACATGCTCGATCTCTCTCTCAAGCGGGCCGAACAGAGCCGTGAAATGGCATTTCGGCTGGCCGGATCGACCGCTTCCGCCAGTTGATCGCCCTGCGGGTTCCGACCGCTCGCCGCACTTGTGCGCATCTCGCCGCGAGAGTCGCGACGAAGGCTACTGGGGCTTCACCCCCGAGGCCGTGATGATCTTCCCCCAGCGTTCCGTTTCGCCCACCACCCAGGCTTGCGCATCTTCCGGTGTCTTGCTGGGGGTGACCAGTGTGTGTGCCTTGACCAGGGCGTCCTTGACATCGTCCCGCTTGAGGGCCTCGTTCAGCGCCTTGTGCAGCTTCCTGACGACCGGAGTGGGTGTGCCGCTGGGCACCAGCAGCGCCTGCCACGAGCTTGTCAGGTTGCCCAGGCCCGCTTCAGCGGCTGTCGGGATGTCGGGCAACTCCGGCAGCCGTTGTGGTGTCGAGACCGCATAGGCCCGCAGTTTGCCTCCGGTCACGAGCGGCAGGGCGCCGCCGAGATTGATCAGGCCGAGGTCGACCTGACCGCCCACCAGGGCGGCGATGCCCGGACCCGCCCCGCCGCTGAAGGGCACCGCGAGCATCCTGATGCCCGCGAAGCGCTCGAGCTCCACCATGTCGAAGTGCGGGCCGCTGGCCACACCGGGCAACCAGTACGTCACCTTCTCGGGATGGGCACGGGAATAAGCCAGAAACTCCTGGCCCGTCCTGGGCGCGAAGTTCATGCTGGCGACGAGCACGGAGGGTGTCACCCCGATCACGCCGAACGCGGTGAGCTCCTTGCTGGGCACGATTGGCAGACGGTCGGCGTAGCTGGTCTGGTTCATCGCATTGGTCGACACGTTGCCCAGAAGAAGGGTGTATCCGTCGGCAGGAGAGCGGGCCACCTGGACCAGGGCGATGTTGCCGGCGGCACCGGGTTTGTTCTCCACCACGACCGGCTGGCCCAGCACCTGGCTCATGGCCAGCGCGACCGGCCGTGCGATGGCGTCGCTGGCACCGCCGGGCGCGAACGGCACGATGATCTTCAGCGGCTTGTTCGGAAAGTTCTCCTGCGCGCCGGCGAGCGCTGACGCGAAGGCCAGCGTCGCGGTGACGGTGGCCTGGAAAAATCGGTTCATGTCTGTCTCCTGGTAAGGATGGGCAAGATCGAAGCGGACGCCATGCACCTCTGCGGGTGGCGTGGTGGCGTCGCACCTTTTCAGCGCGGGTCAGCCAATCCGGTGGCCCACGCCGTCGACGATGCTTTTGGCCGAAATCACTTCCGAGTCTTCGATGATCTCCACCCGATGGGGCACGTTGGGTGGAATGTGCACCGCCTGCCCGGGGCCGACCTCGAAGACCTCGCCGTCGAGAGTGACGCGGGCGCGCCCCGAGAGGGTGATGGAAATCTGTTCATGCGGGTGTGAATGCATCTGCGCCCCCTCGCCGGCCTTGTACTTGAGCACCCCGATTTCGATGTGCTCGCCGGTGATGAGTTTGCCGAACGCGCTCGAATGCCTGGGGGTGACGAACTCGTCCTGGACGTCCTTCAGTTCGATGAGTGCCATGTCATGTCTCCTTTCGTGGTTGGTGTGGGGGGAAGCGTGCCGGTCCTCATGCCTTCGGGGGCACGATGGGGACGAGCAGGTACGAGGCCTTGTCGCCACCGGTGTGCAGGGTGACCAGGTTGTCGAAGAGGCCCGGTGGGCGGTTGCGGGGGTCGTTGTGGGTCATGCCACCCGTTCCGCGCGTGGCGTAGTAGAACTGCGTGCCGAAGCTGTCGACCTCGCCTTCGTACTCGTAGTCCCTGCCCCGGACGGCCAGGCCGAGCGACCAGCCTGTCGGCAACACGATGCTGGTCGGCAGTATCTCGATGTCGAGTTCGTACACCTGGCCGGCCGTGAGTGGCTGGACCTCGTCGTGCGGGTGGTAGGGCTGCCATGGCTTGCTGCGCGACGCGTCCACGCGGCGGTGGGAGGCCCGCAGCCATCCCATGGCGATGGGCGTGTTGGGGTCCAGGGCGCCCTGGAAGGTGAGCTCCTTCCCATCGGGGTCGAACACCTGGACCACCAGAAAGAAGTCCGCATCCGAGGTCGAGCTTTCGATATAGAGCCTGGCCGCGATCGGCCCGGTGATCTCTGTGTCCCTGGACACAGGGGGCAGGCGAAAACTCAGGCCTCGGCCGGTGGCCGCGTAGCTGGCCTTTGACGGCACAGCGGGTGCGTCGGGGGTCATCGTGGATTGGCCTGCATCGAGGTAGAGCCGGGTCCACTCTGTTCGGGCAAGGGGCCACTCATGCTCGTCGCGCCGTTCAAAGCGGCCGTCCGCGTGGCGGATGTTGAGCTGCACGCGCGGCGTGGCGTCCCAACTGTTGTCCACGCCCTTGAGGAAGTGGTCCAGGAAGCGCCTTTGCAGATCGATACCGTAGTTCGATGAGAACAGGGACCAATGCGAGTCGCCATGCACCTCCAGCCACTTGTGCCCGGAGGGCGACTCGGTGAATCCGCTGAAGTTGCCCCGGGGGTGGATGCCCATGCCGCCCCAGTTCGCGCACGACAGGAACGGCATGTCGATGCGCGAAGGATCTGGCGTGCGCCGCCGCCAGAACGGACCGTCGAGTGGCTCGTCAAGCGACTGCGCATACAGGTCGCGGCGCCGCCGGGCCAGTTCGTTGTCCGACATGTCCACGGGGCCAGCGATGGATTCGCCGGTGTTGGGATTGCGCCGCGCGCGGCTGCCCAGGCCGTACTGCACGGTCACCGCCTGGATCGCCGCCCACTTGCGGGAGAACTCGTTGAGGATGCCGCCGTGGTAGGTGGGATCGCGGTAGAGGTCGATGAAGCCTTCCCATGGAATGACGGCCTTCAGCCCCCTGGGACGCCGCTCGGCCACGCGCCACGCCATGTTGGCGTAGTAGGAGATGCCGAGAACCCCCACGGAGCCATTGCTCCAGGGTTGTTCGGCCGCCCACTCGATGCTCGAGCAGAAGTCCTCGGTCTCCTGGGGCGACATGGGGTCGAGCACGCCTTCGCTCCAGCCGGCGCCACGCGAGTCGACACGCACGACCGCGTAACCGTGGGGCACCCAGCGCTCCGGGTCGGTCACCTCCCAGGCCTGGTACTTGTTCGACGAGCCCTGGAGAATCTCGGGGTAGTCCCGGACCATCTTCTCCCATTGCATGGGGTAGCCCTCCTGGTAGGACAGCCCTTTTGCGTAGACCCCGTGGGAGATGATGACGGGCGAACGCTGCGACTCGTCGACGGGACGGTAGACGTCCGCACGGAGCACCACGCCGTCGGGCATCCGGATGGGTGCATTCCAGGTGATCCGCATCCCGTCGCGCACCTCGGTCCGCGTGTGGATGTCACCTTGGCTGTCCGCGCTCATGGTCGGACCTTGATGCCGTGCAGGCTGTGCGAGGCGTCCTTCACGGTGAAGAACTTCGCGTCTTTCCCGGATGGGGTGCAACCGCAGTGGACGGTGTTGGCCGGAATGTAGATCAGCTCGCCGGGATGCGCGGTGTGGCGCTGGCCTTCCACCAGGATTTCCATCACCCCTTCGAGCACGAAGATCCACTGCTCGTTCGGGTGCGAATGCGGCTCCGACTGTTTGCCAGCCGGGGCTGTCATCAGCGCGACGATCATGCGGTCGCCTTCCACGCAGCCACCGAACACCGGCGAATAGTCGGGCCCCCCCAGGATCTGGTTGACCTTCGAGAAATTGAAGACGTATTCACCGGGCTGCGCACGGTACGCGCCCGGCGTGCGGGCTTGCGGTGGTTCCTTGTGTTCGGCGATGCCATTCATGGTGTGGGCTCCTGTTCTGTTGTGCAGTGGGCGCAACGATAGAAAGAACCCGTCGCGAAGAAAAATCGTTTCGCCGAATGCGAGCTATAGTCATTGCCTATGCCTGCATCCCATCGACTGCGACGACTCGACCTCAACCTGCTGGTCGCGCTCGAGGCCTTGCTGACGCTGCGCAACGTCACGGCGGCGGCCCACCGGCTGCATGTGACCCAGCCATCCATGAGCGGATCGCTGGCCCGGTTGAGGGACTACTTTGGCGATCCGCTCCTCACGCCCGCCGGGCGCAGGCTGGAACTCACGCCGCTGGCGGAGATGCTGCTGGAGCCGGTGAAGGAGACGCTGGAAATCGTCGAGCGCACGATTTCCCTGCGCCCCGAATTCGATCCGGCGACGGCGAGAAGGCACTTCCAGATCTGCGCCTCGGAATCCACCGTGCTGACCTTGCTGGCCGAAGTGATCCGGCGTGTCGAGGTGCTCGCGCCCGGCGTCACCATCGAGCTGTTGCCCTCCGATCCCGGCCAGATCGAAGAGCGGCTCGACCGGCGGGAGCTGGACCTGGCATTCGTCGTCGAGCACATGCTCAACGCCACGCATCCGCAGGCGCTCGTCATCAACGACACCTTCCACTGCATCGTGTGGACAGGCCACCGGAGCGTGAAGCGGCGACTCAGCCTGGAGCAGTACCTGTCACTCGGCCACGCGGTGACGCGATACGGGTTCGACAGGCGGCCGGGCTTCGAGCAGTACTCCATGGATCGCCTGGGTGTCCAGCGGCGGGTCGAGATCAGTTGCACCACGCCGGCGCTGCTCGGGCCGCTGGTGGTCGGCACGCAGCGCATCGCCACGGTCCCCACGCGGTTGGCGCAGCAGCAGGTCCAGGTGTTGCCCCTGAAGCTGTTTCGCCCGCCGATCGACATTCCACCGCTGCGCATCGTGGTCCAGTGGCACAAGTCGCGCCAGAGCGATGGCGCGACCTGCTGGCTGCGCGACCAGGTGGTCAGCGTGGCGAGGGAACTGGGCTACGACGTGTGAAAGCCCATCCATCGGTGATGCCTATTCGTCGCACGCGCAAGGGCCGGCACTCAACCGGTCGCGACTTCGGAGAACCGGCGCAGGATTCCGGCAGCGGCCGGTGAAGGGCGCACATCCGACAGCAAGCGAGAGACGTCCCCCAGGCTGCCCGTCATGCGCCCGATGTAGCCGCGCATCGCCGTGGGCGAGAACTCCGGATGGAACTGCACGCCCCATCCCCGCCTGCCCACCCTGAACGCCTGATGCGGCTCGGCGGTGCTGCTGGCCAGCAACACCGCGCCGGGTGGCAGGCTCAGCGCCGACTGGTAATGGACGAGCTGGGCCGGAAAACTCTTGGGCAGATGGCCGAGCAGCTCGTCTTCCTGCGCAGCGTGGTTCAGCCGGATGTCTTGCGTGCCCACCTCGGGTCCGTTGGGCAGGTTGCCGACCTGGCCCCCCATGGCGTGGGCCAGCAGCTGGTGGCCGTAGCAGATGCCCAGCACGGGCACATCCGCGTCCACGCAACGTTTCATCCATTGCCCCAGGCGTTCGCTCCAGGGCTGGCGGTCGCTGACCATGTCGTGCGAACCGCTGACGACAACGCCCGCGAGTTCGTGGGGTTCCGGGTAGGTGCCGGTCTCGTGGGCGTCGACGTGCCGGACCGCCACGCCCTCCCCAAGTCCCCGTTCGATCCAGTCGGAGAAATCACCCTCCTGCTGGCACAGGTCGGGAAAGGTCTTGCCGGCTGCAACGATGAGGATGGGTTTGCCGGCGCGGAAGGCTTGCGCGCTGTTGCTCTGGGACATTCCGCGATTGTGCCCGGGGGCCGGACCTCGCGGCCCGACCCGGCACGCCAACTCAGTCTTCCACGAAGGCCTCTTCGCGCTTCTTCTTGACCGACGGCAGCAGCACAACCACCAGCAGCAGCACCGCGAGCGCCAGCAGCGTGGCCGACATCGGGCGCGTCACCAGCACGCTCCAGTCGCCGCGCGAGATCAGCAGCGCGCGGCGCAGGTACTCCTCCATCATCGGCCCGAGGATCAGGCCCAGCAGCAGCGGTGCCGGCTCGCACTTGAGCTTGTGGAACAGGTAGCCGATGACACCGAAGATGGCGACCATCCAGATCTCGAAGGTGTTGTTGTTCTCCGAGTAGACGCCCACCGCGCAGAACAGCACGATGGCAGGGAAGAGCCACTTGTAGGGAATGGTCAGCAGCTTGATCCAGATGCCGATCAGCGGCAGGTTCAGCACGATCAGCATCAGGTTGCCGATCCACATCGAGGCGATCAGGCCCCAGAACAGTTCCGGGTTGCTGGTCATGACCTGCGGGCCGGGCTGGATGTTGTGGATGGTCATGGCACCGACCATCAGCGCCATCACGGCGTTGGGCGGAATGCCCAGCGTGAGCAGCGGGATGAACGAGGTCTGTGCACCGGCGTTGTTGGCCGATTCAGGACCCGCCACACCGCGGATGTTGCCCTTGCCGAACGGCACTTCGCCGGCCTTGAGCTTGACCTTCTTCTCGATCGTGTACGAGGCGAAGGCCGACATCAGCGCGCCGCCACCGGGCAGGATGCCCAGCACGGAGCCCAGCGCGGTGCCGCGCAGCACGGCCGGCGTCATGCGCTTGAAGTCTTCCTTGGTCGGCATCAGGCCCTTGACCTTCGAGGTGAAGACCTCGCGCTGGTCCGACGGTGTGGCCAGGTTGGCGATGATTTCGCCGTAGCCGAACACGCCCATCGCGATGGCGATGAAGCTGATGCCGTCGGTGAGTTCGGGAATGTCGAAGCTGTAGCGGGCCACGCCGGAGTTCACGTCCGTGCCCACCATGCCGAACGCCAGGCCCAGCAGGATCATGGCCACCGCCTTGAGCAGCGAGCCGGAGGCGAGCACCACGGCACCGATCAGGCCAAGCACCATGAGCGAGAAGTATTCGGCCGGGCCGAACTTGAGGGCGATTTCGGTCAAGGGCGGTGCGAAGGCCGCGAGGATCAGCGTGCCCGCGCAGCCGGCGAAGAAGGAACCCAGGCCGGCAGCGGCGAGCGCCGGGCCGGCCCGGCCCTTGCGCGCCATCTGGTAGCCGTCGATCACGGTGACGACGGACGAGGCTTCACCGGGGAGGTTGACCAGAATGGCGGTGGTGGAGCCGCCGTACTGCGCGCCGTAGTAGATGCCGGCCAGCATGATGAGCGCGGCCTCGGGCGGCAGGCCGTAGGTGGCCGGGAGCAGCATGGCGATGGTGGCGACGGGGCCGATGCCCGGCAGCACACCGATCAGCGTGCCCAGCAGACAGCCGACGAAGGCGTAAATCAGGTTCTGCGCGGTGAACGCGACGCCGAAACCGATCGAGAGGTTGGTGATCAGATCCATGTGGTTCTTCTTGTGGTGGAAGCGTCAGCCGATGAAGGACGGCCAGATCGGGAAGTTCAGCTTGAGCGCGAGTTCGAAGGCGACGTAGCTGCCGATCGCCAGGATCGTGGCGAGCACGAACACTTCCTTGAACCTGAACTGGTCGCCAGCCAGGCTGGCAATGAAGGTGAGGGCGTAGATCGAGACGATCAGCCCCATGCCCGGCAGGCCCCAGGGCCGCACGCCCACCAGCAGCACGCCGAAGATCAGGTTGGCGCCGATGATGAAGATCAGCGGGCGCCAGGCGATGCGGCCGATCGGCTCACCGTCCTCGGTCTTGACCGTGAGGGACTGGATGGTGATCGCCACGCCCAGGATGGCGATGAGCACACCCACCATCAGCGGGAAATACCCCGGACCCATGCGGGCACCGGTGCCCACGTTGTAGGTGGTCGCCCCCCATGCGAAGGCGATGCCGAAGGCGCTGAACAGCACACCCGACACGAAGTCTCTCTGACTCTTGATATTCACGTTGTCTCCTGAAGCGGCGTTGATCGCAGGCCCCGCTGCCGCGCCACCATTGGTGCGGCATGTAGGCCGCGCGATCGTAAGAAGACAGCGGGTTGCCGTGGGTGACCAAAACATTGCCGTTTGGCAATGTTCGGGGCTCCCTAGCGGGTGGCGCGCGGCAGTTCGAGGATGGCCCGAAGGCCGGGGTGGGCGCTCTCGAAGCGCAGCTGGCCGCCGTGCAGCGCGGCCACCGCCTGCACGCTGGCCAGTCCCAGGCCATGTCCTGGCGTGCCGTCGTGGCTCAGGCGATGGAAACGTGTGCCCAGGCGTGTCAGTTCCTGGTCAGGGACACCCGGGCCATCGTCCTGCACGGTGATCCGCGCGCCTTCGGCGGTTTCCTGCGTGCCCACGCGGATCACGGCGCCCTGGCCGGCGTACTTGAGCGCGTTGTCGAGCAGATTCGCGATGGCGCCTGCCAGCAGGTCGCGGTCTCCGGGCAGCAGGATGGCGTCGGCCGGCTCGCGCAGCAGCGTCGCACCCTGCGCTTCGGCAACGGCTTCGTACAGGTCCACCACGTCGGTCGCGATCACGTCGATCGCCACTTCCGTGAAGCGCCTGCGCCGCGCGCCGGCTTCGGCTTCGGCAATCTGCAGCAGCTTCTCGAACACCAGGGTCAGTTCCTCGATCTCGCGAATGGCGCCCTGGATCGCGTCGCGCCGCTGCGCGGGATCGTTGTCCGCCCGCTCCGCGCTGCGCAGTCGAACGAGGATGCGGGTGAGTGGCGTGCGCAGGTTGTGGGCGATGGTGTTGGAGACGTGGCGAACGCCGTCCATGAGGGATTCGATGCGGTCGAGCATCGCGTTGATATCGCGGTTGAGCAGCGCGAATTCATCGTCCTCGCCCGACTCCGCCACCCGTTCCCGGAGCTCGCCCGCCGTGGTGATTCGCCGGGCCGTGAGGCGG
Organism: Hydrogenophaga laconesensis; assembly: GCF_031457235.1. Taxonomy (NCBI): domain Bacteria; kingdom Pseudomonadati; phylum Pseudomonadota; class Betaproteobacteria; order Burkholderiales; family Comamonadaceae; genus Hydrogenophaga; species Hydrogenophaga laconesensis. Next base: position 66,120 of record NZ_JAVDWE010000002.1, on the reverse strand, counting down.
ATTGCGCTCACACTGCGTTCGAGCTCCTGCCGGAACACGAAGGTGCCACCGATCAGCAGGAGCACCGCCACGATGCCCGCCGCCGCGCTCGCGCTCGCCACGAGCGATTCGATCAGTTCCTGGTCGCGCAGGTCCTGGCCGACCATCAGCATGCCGCCGTCGGACAGCGCGTACATCACCAGGTAGGCGTTGACACTGCGCCCGTCGCGCTCCACGCGCCGCTGGGTGGGCACCGCGTGCGCCACCGCACCGGGCGCGCGGTCCAGGTTGCCGGCCAGCTTGCGGCCCTCGCGGTCGACCAGCAGGTAGATTTCGCTGTCGGAGTCCCGGCCATCCGTCAACGCCCTGGCGATGGCCGCGCCCGCGACGTCCACACCGCCCTCGTTGACGTCCGTCAGCAACTGCTGCGCGGTCAGGCCCACCTGTCGCGCCATGCGTTGGTGCAGCACACCGACCGTCTGAAGGTACACGATGGCCAGCGCGGCCAGCATGGTGATCGCGACCAGGAAACCGTAATAGAACGCGAGCCGGAATCCGACCGAGCGCCACAGCCCGACCAGCCTGTCGATCATGCTTCGGTGTCACTGGCCGCGATGCGGTAGCCGATGCCGCGCACGGTGTGAATCAGTGGCGCCGCGCCGCCCGCGTCCAGCTTGGCGCGCAGCCGGCTCACCTGCACGTCGATCACATTGGTCTGCGGATCGAACTGGTAGTCCCACACGGCTTCGAGCAACATGATGCGGGTCAGCACCTGCCCGGGGTGGCTCATCAGGTAGGCGAGCAGGCGGAACTCGCGCGGCTGCAAGGCCACCGGCCGCCCGCCGCGCTCCACGTGGCGCGTGGCCAGATCGAGCGTGAGGTCGGCCACCTGCAGCGTGCGGATCGGCGGCCCGGGGCGCGAGCGCCGCACCAGCGCCTCCGCCCGCGCGGCGAGTTCGGAGAACGCGAAAGGCTTGGTGAGGTAATCGTCGCCGCCTGCCTTCAGGCCGCGCACGCGTTCGTCGAGCGCGCTCAGGGCGCTGAGCACCAGCACGGGCGTCTTCTTGCCCAGGCCCCGCAGTGTGGACAGGATGAAGAGGCCGTCCACATCGTTGGGCAGCATGCGATCCAGGATGATCAGGTCCCACTTCTCGCTGGTGGCGCGGCCGAGCGCTTCCATGCCGTCGCGGCAGATCACGACCACATGGCCGAGTTCCCGGAAGCCGTTGGCGATGTAGCGCGCGTTGTCCGCGTCGTCTTCCACCACCAGGCAGCGCCACATCACCGTGGCGTCCATCAGGCCTTGTCTTCCATTGCGTTCATCCGTTGCTTTCTCAGGGCGCGAGCCCGCCATTCTGCTCGAATCGTTGCCGCAGGCGAAATGAAGACACGCCGCTGTGTTTGTTTGGCCAGGCGCTGCCCGGTACCTTCAGGGCATTCCCATCCACGCGCCCCACCATGGCTTACGTCGTCACCGAGAACTGCATCCGCTGCAAATACATGGACTGTGTCACCGTCTGTCCCGTCGACTGCTTTCGAGAGGGCGACACGATGCTCGTCATTGACCCCGATGTCTGTATCGACTGTGGCGTGTGCACGCCCGAATGCCCGGCCGATGCGATCCGCCCCGACGTCGAGGACGGCCTGCGCGGCTGGGCCGCGTTCAACGCCCGCTATGCCCCCGCCTGGCGCCCGATTGCCAGAAAGGGTACGCCACCGCCCGACGCGCCGGCCTGGGACGGTGTCGTGGGCAAGCTCCAGTCTGCCTTCGGCGTCGCCGATCCATCGCTGGCCTGATCGGGAGACCAGACATGAGCAACCTGCTGCGCGAGACGGTGTCCTCCATCCACCACTGGAACGGGGACCTGTTCACTTTCCGGACCACCCGGTCCACGGCACTGCGTTTTCACAGTGGCCACTTCGTGATGCTGGGGCTCGAAGTCGACGGGCGGCCACTGATGCGCGCCTACAGCATCGCCAGCCCGCATTACGCCGAGCACCTGGAATTCCTGAGCATCAAAGTGCCCGATGGTCCGCTGACCTCGCGGCTGAAGAACATCCGCCCCGGCGACGAGGTGCTGGTGAGCAGCAAGCCCGTGGGCACGCTGGTGGTCGACGACCTGCTGCCCGGCGAGAACCTGTACCTGCTCAGCAGTGGCACAGGGCTCGCGCCGTTCATGAGCATCGTCCAGGACCCCACGGTCTACGAGCGCTTTCGCAAGATCGTGCTGGTGCATTCGGTGCGCCGGGTATCCGACCTGGCCTACGCCCGCTTCCTCACGGAAGAACTGCCACGAGACGAATTCCTCGGGCCGATGGTGAGCGAGCAACTGCTCTACGTGCCCACCGTGACGCGCGAGCCTTTCCACACGACCGGACGCATCACCAACCTGATGGACGACGGCGGGCTGGCCCGCCTCACCGGCCTGCCCGAGCTCAACGCCGCGACCGACCGCGTCATGCTGTGCGGGAGTTCCGCCATGCTCGCGGACCTGACCGAGCGGCTCGAGGCGCGCGGCTTGCAAGGCTCGCCGCAGATCGGCCATGCGGGGCAATTCGTCATCGAGAAGGCGTTCGCGCAGCGGTGAGTGAGACACCCCACTGCGCCGCTTTGCGGCTTCCCCCCTCTGTGGCGCGCCTTCGGCGCTTCGAGGGGGGACGGCATCTCGGACCGGCGCGGCCGGACCCTGGATGCCTCTGGATGGGTTAGCGCCGTTCGCGTTCGCGCACGAAGACGCGGGCCACCGATGAGAGGGCCAGCAGGTTCGGGTCGCGTTCGCGCGCCTTCATGACGCTCAGACCGATCGTCTGGCGCGCGCCCTCGCTTTCGGCGAAGGGGATGAACCGCACCAGGTGCTGGTACATCGGGCGGATGCGGCCGGGCACCACCGCGCAGGCCACGCCGCTGGCCACCAGGTTCATCTGCGTGAAGATGTCCTGCACCTCCATCACCACGCAGGGCTGGAAGTCCCGGAAGCGTTCGGCCAGTTGCGCGGCGGAGAACGGCCCTTCCGCCAGGGTCACCACCTTCTCTCCGACGTGTTCGGCCAGCACGATGGTCTCGCGCGCGGCCAGGGGCGAGCCCAGCGGCGCGGCGAAGTAGGACTCGTCCTCGAACATCGGCAGGCACACCAGGTCGGGGTCACTGGGCAGGATCTCGGCGAACACCGCGTCGATCTGCCCCTGCTTGAGGCGGGGCAGCAGCTCGTGGCGCGACTTGCCCAGGATCAGTTCGCACTGCAGGTTGGGCCGGCGCTGGTTCATCGACTTGATGAGCTCGGGCAGCACGTGGCTCGTGAGCGAGTAGAGCGAGCCGATCTTCAGCCGGTCCGAGGCGTAGCCGGCGGCGATGCGCGTGGCCTCGATGCCTCGGTCCAGCCGGCCGAGCACATCGCGCGCCACGCCGGCCAGCGTGTGCGCGGCCTCCGTGGGCACCAGGCCGCGGCCCTCGTGGCGGAACAGCGAGCAGCGCACGCTGTCCTCCAGCGAATGCAGGGCACGGTGCACGCTGACCGCGCTGGTGTCGAGCGCATCGGCGGCGGCGTTGAGCGTCTTGAACTCCAGGTAGGCCACCAGGGCCTCCAGCTTGCGCGACGAAATGTCTTCACTCAGACGGTGCACGGTGCGGCTCCCGGTTCGTATTCAGTTGTTCGCCACGCCATGGCGAGAGAGGCCACCATCATCAGAAGCATCCAGGGTCCGGCTGCGCCGGCCCGAGATGCCGCCCCCCTTGAAGCGCCGAAGGCGCGCCACGGAGGGGGGAAGCCGCACAGCGGCGCAGGGGGGTGTTCATCTCGTCAGGATGACGACCTTGCCCTTGACGCGGCGCTCCATCACGTCGCGCAGGGCCTGGCCGGCCTCTTCCAGGGGGTAGCGGCGTGTGACGGGTGGGCGCACCGCGCCCGAGGCGTGCAGCGCGAACAACTCGCGCATGTGCGCGCGCGTGGTGTCGGCATCGCGCCGCAGGAAGTTGCCCCAGTACACGCCGACGACGGACGCGCCCTTGAGCAGCGGCAGGTTGAGCGCCAGCCGGGGCACCTCGCCGGCGGCGAATCCCACGACCAGATGGCGCCCTTCCCAGGCGATGCAGCGGAAGGCCGTTTCCGACCGTTCGCCGCCGATCGGGTCGAAGATGACGTCCACGCCGTCGGGCGCCAGGGTCTTGAGGCGCTTGCGCAGGTCCTCGGTGGCGTAGTTGAGGGTGGCGTCCGCGCCGTGGGCGGTGCACAGGCCGAGCTTGTCGTCGTCCGAAGCGGCGGCGATGACGCGCGCGCCCAGGGCCTTGCCGATCTCCACCGCCGCGATGCCGACGCCACCGCCCGCGCCCAGCACCAGCAGCGTTTCACCAGCGGCGAGCCGGCCCCGGTCTTTCAGGGCATGCAGACTGGTGCCGTAGGCCAGCACGAAGGCGGCGGCCTCGGGGTAGTCCATGCCCTCGGGCATGGGCACCACACGCTCGGCGGCGATCACCGCTTCCTGGGCAAAGCCGCCGAAGGTGGCGCTGCCGACCACGCGGTCGCCCACGTTCCAGCCGCTCACGCCCGGCCCCACCGCCTTGACGCGCCCCGCCACCTCGCCGCCGGGCGAGAACGGCAGTTCGGGCTGCACTTGGTACTTGCGCTGGATGATCAGGGTGTCGGGGAAGTTGACCCCCGCCGCGTGCACCTCGATCAGCACCTGCCCGGGCCCCGGGACAGGGGAGGCCACCTCGTCGACGACGAGGGATTCGGGCTCTCCCCACTGCCTGCACACCACTGCTTTCATCGCCGCCTTTCCTTGGAAGTTGGCGGGTCAGTATAGCCACGAGCCCCATTGCGCGCCATCCTGTCAGAATTTATATTCTGCACAGCGAAACTATTGAGGAAGCCCTTGGGACGAACCGCCAGACCGATCAAAACCCCCCGCAGCCAGGCCGAGGAAGACCGCCGTTTCGTCACCGCACTGGCCCGTGGCCTGGACGTGCTGCGCTGCTTCCAGCGCTCCGAACAGTGGCTCCCCAACCAGGAGATCGCACGCCGCACCGGCCTGCCCAAGGCCACGGTCTCGCGCCTGGCCTACACGCTCACCACGCTCGGTTACCTCGAGCATTCGCCCGAGCGCGAGATGTATGCGCTGGGCCTGCCGGTGCTCGGCCTGGGGTTCAAGGTGCTGTCGCACTTCGAACTGGGTCGCATCGTGCGGCCTTTCATGCAGGCGCTGGCGGACGAGGCGCAGGCGGCCGTGTCGCTCGCGGTGCGCAGCGGTGGCTGGGTGGTGTACGTGGCGCACTGCCGTTCCGCCGCTCCACTCACGCTGGGGCTGGACGTGGGTGCGCGCCTCTCCCTCACGCGTTCGGCCATCGGGCGCGCCGTGCTGTTCTCGCTGAACGAGGCGACGCGATCCACGGCGCTGGCCACGCTGAAGGCCGAGGCGCCGCTGGAATGGGAGCAGGGGCAGGCCGGCCTGGAGCAGGCCGAGGCCAGCTACCGGCGCCAGGGTGTGGTGCTCTCTCTGCCCGGGGCGGACATCGGCGCGGCCGCGGTGACGCTGGACCCGGGCGACGGCCGCGAGCGCTTCGGCCTCAACTGCGGCGGCCCCGCCAGCCTGATGACGCCGCAACGCCTGGCGCAGATCGCGCCGCGCCTGCTGGACACCGCCGCGCGCATGGAGCGGGCCATCCGTTCCGAAAACTGAAAACAAGGGTCGGCGAACGAAAGCATTTGGCAGGGCAGAAAGGCCCGGTTCGAGGCCGTACCCGGTTTACCGGGCCGGGGAGCGTCTGTAAACTGAATTTCAGGGTGCAACAAATTCCGCTGAGCGGAACTTGGAAAAGCATTCTGGGCATCAGGCTTTCACTGATGTCCGGCCCCACTTACCGGAGTCTTCCCATGCGACGTCGTGAACTGCTTCTCGCCACCGGTGCCCTGGGCGCATTGCCCCTCGGTGCCGCAGCCCAGACCTTCCCGTCCCGGCCCATCACCCTGTACTGTCCGTTCCCTGCGGCAGGGCCCACCGATGTGATGTTCCGCGCGCTGGCCGAGGCGGCCGGCCGTGCGCTCGGCCAGTCGGTGGTGGTGGAGAACCGGCCCGGTGCGGCCGGCACCATGACGGCACCGACCATGCGCACGGCCCGGCCCGACGGCTACACGCTCACGCAATGTCCCATGGGCATGTTCCGCGTGCCACACATGCAGCGCGTGCAGACCTTCGATCCGCTCAAGGACTTCACCTACATCATCAACCTCACCGGCTACACCTTCGGCATGGTGGTGCGGGCCGACTCGCCCTTCAAGAGCCTGCAGGACGTGGTGGCCTACGCCAAGGCCAACCCGGGCAAGCTCACCTACGGTTCCACCGGCATGGGTGCCGGCCCGCACCTGGCGATGGACGAGTTCGCCACCCGTGCCGGCATCGACATCGTCCACGTGCCGTTCAAGGGCAGCGCCGACATGCTGCCCGCGCTGCTGGGCGGGCATGTGATGGTGGGCACCGACACCACCGGCTGGGCGCCGCATGTGGAGAGCGGCAAGATGCGACTGCTCGTCACCTACGGCAGCCAGCGCACCAAGCGCTGGCCCCAGGTGGCCACGCTGCGCGAACTGGGTTACGACATGGCGTCGGATTCGCCCTTCGGCATCGTCGGCCCGGCCGGCATGGACCCGGCGGTGGTCAAGACCCTGCACGACGGCTTCCGCACCGCGCTCGCCGATCCGAAGGTGGTCGAGATGATCGACCGCTACGACCAGCCCACCATCTACATGAACTCCGCCGATTACGCGGTGTGGGCGAAGAAGACCTATGCCGAGGAGGCGCGCACCATCGAGCGCCTGGGCATGAAGAACTCGCTGTAGGAGGCGTTCGCATGAACCGCTTCCAGCAACCGGCTTCGCTCGCGAAGCCCAATGGGTTCTCGCACACCGCCCGCGTCACGGGGGGCACCACCATTTATGTGTCGGGGCAGGTCGCCTACGACAGCGCGGGTGCCGTGGTGGGCGAGGGCGATCTGGCGGCACAGACGCGCCAGGTCTACCTCAACATCGAGCAAGCACTGCAGACCGAGGGCGCGTCCATGGCCGATCTGGTCAAGACCGTGCTCTTCGTGCGCGACCTCGATCCGGCGAAGGCGCGCGTCATCCGCGAGGCGCGCGCGCCCTTCCTGCGGTCGGACGGCCCGCCCGCCAGCACCATGGTGGGCGTGTCGTCCCTCGCCCGGCCCGAGCTGCTGCTCGAGGTCGAAGCGATCGCGGTCGTGTACTGACATGGCCGCATTCGAATCGACAGGCGCCGCCAGCCTGACGCTGGGCGGGCGCGCGTTCACCCCGGGCGCATCGCGCGTGGCGGTGCTGGGCGCAGGCGTGATGGGGCCGGGTATCGCCCTGGTCTTCGCCGAACATGGGTTCGAGGTCGAGCTGTGCGAGGTGCGGCAACCCGCGCTCGATGCCGGCATGGCCTCGCTGGCCGATGCGCTGGACCTCAAGGTGCAGGCGCAGGTGTGCGATGCCGCCACCGCGCGTGCCACGCTGTCGCGCGTGACGCCGCGCCTGGGTGTCGCCGTGGCCATCGCGCGCGCCGACCTCGTCGTGGAAGCCGTGCCCGAGGACCGCGACATCAAGCGCGCCGTGTACGCGCAGGTCGCCGAGGTGGCACCCGCCCACGCCGTGGTCTGGAGCAACACCTCGACGCTGGACGTGTTCGCTCTCGCACCGCCCGCGCTGGCATCCCGGCTGCTGGTCGCCCACTGGTTCGCGCCGCCGCACATCCTGCCGCTGGTGGAGGTGGTCTGCCAGGCGCCCGCGCCGGTGTCGCTGCGCGAGGAGACGGTCGCCCTGTTGCGCGCCCTGGGCAAGGCCCCCGTGGTGCTCGAGAAGTTCGTGCCCGGCTTCGTGATCAACCGGCTGCTGCGCGCGCTCGGGCGCGAGTCGTTCGACATGATCGAATCGGGCGTCATTTCCATCGCCGAACTCGACGTGGCGGTGCGCACCAGCCTGGCGCCTCGCATGCAGGTGCTGGGCATCATGCAGCGCTACGACTACACCGGGCTGCACCTGAGCCTGCGCAACCTGGCCGACCCCGAGATCGTCGACGCCCCGGTCAACCGCAGCCCGGCCCTGCTGCAGGCGCGCGTGGCGCGTGGCGAACTGGGCGTGGGCAGCGGCAAGGGCTTCTACGACTACGCCGGCCGTTCCACGCTGGAACTGCAGCGCGAGCGCGACCTGCGCCTGTGGCAGGTCATGCGCGGCCTGGCCGAACATGCCGCCGATCCCAAGCCCATCTGAGTCCGACGCCATGACCTCTTCCGCATCCGTGGAGGCCGCGCGCCTCCAGCCCCTGGTCGACCCGCGCTCGATCGCGATCTACGGCGCCTCGGCCGACCTCACCCGGCTCGGTGGCATGCCGGTCGCGCTGCTCACCGAACGTGGTTTCCAGGGCGCGATCTATCCCATCAACCCCAAGTACACCGAGATCGCCGGGCTGCGCTGCTACCCCGACATCGCCTCCCTGCCCGCGCCGGCCGACGTGATCGTGATCGCCGTGGCGGCGCCGGAGGTGGTGGGCGTGATGCGCCAGGCCGCCGCGCGCGGCATCCGCGCCGCCGTGGTGTTCGCCGCCGGTTTCGCCGAGGCCGGCGACAGCGAAGGCCTGGCCCTGCAGGCCGAACTGGTGGAGGTCGCGCGCGAACTCGGCATGGCGGTCGCGGGCCCCAACTGCATGGGCTTCGGCAACCTGGACAGCCACGCCTACAGCACGTTCACGGCCATCTTCCGCACCGTCGAACCGCCAGCCGCGCCGCGCGACACGGGGCTGGTCACGCAGAGCGGCAGCATCTGCTCGGCGATCTACGCGGCAGGGCGGCAACTGGGCGTGCGTTTCAACGTGGTGATCAACACCGGCAACGAGGCCTGCGTCGAATTCTCCGAGTACCTGGAGTACCTGGCCGATCGCCCCGGTACCGAGACTCTGGTCGGCTACATCGAGGGCCTGCGCGATGGGGCGCGCTTCGAACGCGTGGCCACGCGGCTGCGCGACGAAGGCCGCCTGCTGACCTTGCTCAAGGCGGGCGAAACGGACAAGGGCGCGCTCGCGGCGGCTTCGCACACCGCCGCGCTCGCGGGTTCCGGTGCCGTCTACCGCGCCATGTTCGAGCGGCTGTGCGTGGTCCCCGCGCACGACATCCTGCATGCCGCCGACATGGCCTACCTCGGGCGCTTCCGCGGACGCGCCAGCGGCCCGCGCGTGGCCGTGCTCACCATCTCCGGCGCCATCGGCGCGCTGCTGGCCGATGCCTTCACCCAGTCCGGCATTGAACTGCCCGAGTTGAGCGCACCGGTGCGCGAGGCGCTGCGTGAAGGCATTCCGCGCTTTGGCATGGTGCACAACCCGGTGGACTTCACCGGCAACATCGTCAACCGGCACCAGTTCGCGTCGCAGGCGCTGCGGGCGCTCTTTGCCTCCGGCGAGGTGGACTTCGCGGTGATCTATGCCCCCGGCTTCCTGATCGACCGCATGGCCGAGGGCCTGGCGGCAGTGTCCAGCGCATCGGGTCGCCTGGTGGCGGCCATTTCCACCGGCAAGGTGACCACGCGCGAGGCGCTGGAGACCGCCGGCGTGCCGGTCTTCGACGACACGACACGTGCCGTGCGCGCGCTCGCCAGCCTGGCCCACTGGCATGAGAACCGGCGCCGCCACGCCGGCACCACGCGCACCGGCAAGCCCGCGGATGCTCCGGCGGTGGCGCGCGAACTCGTGCGCGAGACCCGCCTCGACGGCGAACGCGCGATCGACGAACACCGTGCCAAACACGTGCTCGCCGCCTTCGGTGTGCCGGTGGCGCAGGAGCGCGTGGCGGTGTCGGCGGGCGCGGCGGTGGAGGCGGCGCGGGCCATCGGCTACCCGGTGGCGTTGAAAGTGCTGAGCGCCGACATCGCCCACAAGTCCGAAGCCGGTGGCGTGTGCCTGAACCTGGGCGACGACGCAGCGGTGCAGGCCGCCTGCGCTGCCGTGCTGAGCAGCGTGGCCGAACGGCAACCACGAGCGCGCGTGGCTGGCGTGCTGGTGCAGAAGCAGGAGGCGCCGGGCACGGAACTGCTCGTGGGCGTGGTCCGCGATTCGGTCTTTGGCCTGGTGATGACCCTGGGCCTGGGTGGCGTGTGGGCCGAGCTGTTCGGCGACGTGGTGCACGCCCCGCTGCCCGTTCGCGAAGACGGGGTGGTGACGCTGCTGCGGCGCCTCAAGGGCTGGCCCCTGCTGGACGGCTTCCGGGGTGCGGACCCGGTCGACCTGGCCGCGCTGACCCGGGCGATCGCGTGCATTTCCGACGCGGCCTGCGCGCTGGCCGATGACGTCGACGAACTGGAGATCAATCCGCTGATCGCGCGCGCCGATGGCGTGGTGGCGGTGGATGCGCTGCTGCGCCTGACGGGCGAGGTGGCGGCCGGCAACGCGGCACCGGGCATGCACGAGACCGCACAGGGGCAACCCGCATGAGCGGCAGCGTCCCGGGCCTGGCGGGCCGTGTCGCGCTGGTCACGGGCTCCACCAGCGGCATCGGCCTGGCCATCGCACGGCGCCTGGCCCGCGACGGTTGCCACGTCGTGCTGCATGGCTTCGGCGACCCGGCGCCTATCGCGTCGCTGGAAAAGGAGCTGGTGGACAGCGGTGCCTCGCAGGCCTGGCACGTGGCGGCCGACCTGCTGCGGCCCGAGGAGATCGAGCGCATGGTGGCCCGGGTGGGCGAGCGCCATGGCCGGCTGGACATTCTGGTGAACAACGCGGGCATCCAGCACGTGGCGCCCATCGAGTCTTTCCCGGTCGAGCGCTGGGACGCGGTCCTGGCGGTCAACCTCAGCGCCGCCTTCCACACCACGCGCCTGGCGCTGCCCCTGATGCGGCAACACCAGTGGGGCCGCATCGTCAACATTGCCTCGGTCAGCGGTCTGGTCGCCGCGCCCATGAAATCCGCCTATGCGGCGGCCAAGCATGGCCTGATCGGTCTGACCAAGGTCACTGCGCTGGAAACCGCGACTTCCGCCATCACCTGCAATGCGATCTGCCCGGGCTGGGTGCTCACGCCGCTGGTGGAGCGCCAGCTGCAGGCGCGCATGGCGGCCGATGGCGTGGACCGCGATGAAGCCACGCGCCGGCTGCTGGTCAAGCAGCCCTCGCAGGCGTTCGTGACGCTGGAACAGGTGGCCGCGCTGGCGGCCTACTTCGTGTCCGAAGAGGCCGCGCAGACGCGGGGCGCGGCGTGGAACGTGGACGGCGCCTACACCGTTGCCTGACGCCGGGGCCGCTCAGCCCTGGGGCGCGAAGCTGCAGAGCCCACCCCGGAACTCGGCCGAAGTGAACACCTCGGGCAGCACGGCAGCGAGTTCGTCGGGGTCCATGTCGATGCCGTTGGCTTTCAGCATCGGCGCGGCTTCCAGCACCATGGCGCGCCAATCGTTGAGCTGGCGGAACGGTTCCACGGTGTCGGGGCAGGGCTGTTCGCCCAGCGCCATCACCAGCAGTTCGGTGAAATTGATCACCTGGAAACCGTGGGTCTGGCCTTCCTTCGACAGCTGCAGGTGACAGCCGTGGAACAGTGACACGAGCGCGTCGACATCGTCCCGCTTGCAGAGCGCGAGCGTGTCCTTGCGCACATGCGCCTTGAGCTCGGGGGAACGGTCGGAGCCGGAGGCGCCGCACATGTAGCCCGGTTCCTCGGCCTCCTCGACGATGGTCAGCCCCGGGATGGCGCGCAGCAGGCGCAGCACGGCCTGGCCCACTTCGGGCAGACCGTGGTGGGTGTGCACCACCACACGCTTGTTCACCGGGGTGTTGAACCGCGCGACGAGGTCGTCCTCGCGCTCCAGCAGGAACCGGGTGATGTGGTCGAAGTCGAACTTCACCTCGCGGTAACCCTTGATGGTCTCGCCCAGGTGGATCTGGCAGGACGGGCACCAGCTCAGCACCTTCTGCGGCTTGAAGTCGCCAAAGCGGTGCAGCGTCTGCTCGGACACGCGCCCTCCCTTCTTCAGGTCGCCTTCCCACTTGCTGTAGACGATGCCGCAGCAGGCCGACGGCCCGCCCATCACCTCGTACTCGATGCCGAGCTGGTCCAGTACGGTCATCACGTTGAACAGCACGTGCGGCGTGCGGACTGGGTTGCAGCCGGTGTAGAACACCACGTCGACGTCACGCGCCTGGGGCGGGCGCAGCAGGCGGGCGACGTCCGCCGGCACCAGCTGCATCGACACCATGATCCGGATCGCGCGCGCCATCTTGCGGAAGACGTGTGGCGTGGGGTTGTGCACCTCCGCCACCTTGGAACAGCTCATCATGAGCATCCTGCGCGGGTTCACGCCCTCGGGGCAGACCGGTATGCAGTCACCGCAACCGTTGCACTGGCGGATCCAGGTGGCGGACGCCTCGGGCAGGGGCACCGAGTCGCGCATGAAGTCGAGCACGCCGGAGACGACATGGACCGGGTCCGCTCCGGCCATGCCGGGCGCGAACGGCACCACGGGGCAGACCTCGACGCATCGGCCGCAGCGGGTGCAGGCCGAGAGCATGTCGTCCCAGGAGCGGGCGACGAAATCGGTGAAGTCGACCCTGGCTTCGGATGAAGGGGCAGTCATGGGGTGTCCTTCCTGGCTCAGGTGTGGCGGCGCACCGCGATGGCCTCGATCTCCACGCGCACCGAGGGCGAACCCAGCCGCGCCTCGACCGCCGAACTGGCGGGCGGCGTCCGCACGTCGGCGAACAGCTGATTGCGCACATCGCTGAACAGCGCGTACTCGCGGATGTCCGTCAGGAACACGGTGAGCTTGCGGATGTCGTGACGGTCCGCGCCCTGTTCGGCGAGCAGCGTCTGGATGCGGTCGAACACGATGCGCGTCTGGGCCTCGGTGTCGTAGGGCGCGGCGGTGCCCGCCGTGAGGCCGGAGACGAACATCAGGGTGGCGTCACCGACCGGAACGCAGTGGATGGGGGAAAAACGTGGGGTGTCTGGCATCGGGTTTCCTTGCGCGGTGCCGGGGTGCCCGCGCCAATGTCAGACGAGCTTAGGCAGTCGCTTCGTGCACATCAATTGCCGCCTGCGCGCGATGCTTACGGATCGCGGAACGGATTCGGTGCATAGTGGACGGCTACCGAGGACCTTCCATGCGCATCCAGCTTCTCGTCATCGACCCCCAGAACGACTTTTGCGACATCGACGGCGCGGCCCTCCCGGTGAGCGGCGCGAACGCCGACCTGCGCCGGCTGGCGGGCTTCATCGATTCGCACGCAGCCGACATCGACGGCATCACCGTCACGCTCGATTCCCACGCCAGCGTGGCGGTGGAGCGCACGACCTTCTGGCTCACCCGTGAGGGCGAGCCGGTGGCGCCGTTCACCTTCATCACGGCCGACGATGTCACGGCCGGCACCTACCGCCCCCGCGACCCGGGGCTGACGCCGCAGGTGGTGGGCATGCTCGGGCAACTGGCCACCGCTGGCAAACCGGGCATGGTGGTGTGGCCGGTGCACTGCGTCACCGGCACCTGGGGCCACAACATCCAGACCGACGTGGCCCGTGGCCTGGCCGCCTGGGAATTCGCCCACCAGCGCGCGGTGACCAAGGTGCTCAAGGGCGAGTACCCGCTGAGCGAGCACTTCGGCGTGTTCGAGGCCGACGCCCCGGTGGCCTCGGTGCCGGGCACGCAGTTCAACCGGGCGCTGGCCGCGTCGGTGGCCAGCGGGGCCGATCTCGTGGTGATCGCCGGCGAAGCGTCGAGCCACTGCGTGGCCGCCAGCTACGACCAGTTCATGCGCTTTCTCGCGCAGTCGCCGGCCTTCGCCCCGCGCGTCGTGCTGCTGCGCGACTGCATGAGCCCGGTGGCCGGCTTCGAGCCGCTGGAGGAGGCGCTGTTCCAGCGCGCGAGCGCCGCCGGCACGCTGGTGCTGACGCTGGCCGAACTCCCCGCCCTCATCCACGCCCAACGCGGCAGCCTGCCGACCCCTTCATGAGCCCCGACAGCGCCTTCCTTCCGGTCGTCAACTCTCTGCTGGGCACCGACCTCTACAAGTTCACCATGCTGCAGCCCATGCTGCACCGCATGCCGGCCAACCAGGCCGAGTACCGCTTCGTGTGCCGCAACGTGCCCGAGCGTCCGCTGAGCGAGATCCGCGACGAGGTGGAGCGCCAGATCGAACACCTGTGCTCGCTGCGCTTCACCGAGGACGAGCTGAGCTACCTCGGCGGGCTGCGGTACATCAAGTCGGACTTCATCGACTTCCTGCGCATCTTCCAGTTGCAGCGCCGCTACATCACCGTGAGTGCCGACGGCGACCTGCTGTCCATTGTCGCGCGCGGCCCGCAGATCCACGTGATGCTTTTCGAGATCTTCGTGCTCGCCATCGTCAACGAGATCCACTTCCGCCGGCTGGACGCGGCGGGCGTGCTGGACGAGGGGCGGCGGCGCCTGCGCGAAAAGATCGCGCTGCTCAAGGCCTTCGGCGCGCAGAGCGCCGGGCGCAGGCATCCGTTCGAGTTCTTCGACTTCGGCGTGCGCCGCCGCTACTCGGCCGCGTGGCAGGAAGAGGTGGTGGCCATCTTCGCGAAGGAAGTGCCGGCGTTCTTCAAGGGCACGTCCAACGTCTACCTGGCCCGCAAGTACGGCCTGGTGCCCATCGGCACCATGGCCCACGAGTACCTGCAGACCTTCCAGGCCATGGGCGTGCAGCTCAAGGGCTTCCAGAAGGCCGCGCTGGAGAACTGGGTGCAGGAGTACCGCGGCGACCTCGGCGTCGCGCTGACCGACGTGGTCGGCATGGACGCCTTCATCGCCGACTTCGACCTTTACTTCGCCAAGCTGTTCGACGGCCTGCGCCACGACTCGGGCGACCCCGTGGCCTGGGGCGAAAAGGCGCTGGCCCACTACGAGCGCCTGAAGATCAACGCCCACACCAAGCGGCTGGTGTTTTCCGACGGACTCGACCTGCCCGCTGCCCTCAAGCTCTACGACCACTTCGCCGACCGCATCCAGACGGGCTTCGGCATCGGCACGAACCTCACGAACGACGTGGGCTTGCGCCCGCTGAGCATCGTCATGAAACTCGTGAGCTGCAACGGGCAGCCGGTGGCCAAACTCTCGGACTCGCCGGGCAAGACCCTCTGCGACGACGAGACCTTTCTGGCCTACCTGCGCCAGGTGTTCCGCGTGCCGGGTGCCTCCTGAGTGCGTGCCGTTCCAGTCCTGTTCTTGATCGGGAGACTGTTCCATGAGCCTTCGCCGCCAGTTCCTCGTCACCGCTGCCGCCCTGTCTGTGCCATCGCTCCTGCGCGCCCAGCACCATGGCCACCACAGCGGCCAGTTCGAACGCCTGAACCAGCCCGGCCGCATCGACCTGCCGGAGATCCACGCGCAGCAGGCCGTCAGCGACAGCCCCGCACCCCGTGCGGTGAGCGCCGGCGCGTGGCGGGTGCGGGCGCCCTTGCCCATTCCCCGTACCGAAATGGCCTGGGCGGTGGCGTACCGCCACCGCGTGCACCTGGTCGGCGGCTATGCCGAGCAGCGCGTCGACAGGCCTTACCACCACGCTTACGACCCCGTGTCCGACCGGTGGGAAGAACTGCCGCAGCTGCCGCGCGGTGCGAACCATGTGGGCGTGGCCACGCTGGGCGACCGCCTGTACGCCTTCGGTGGTTTCATCGAGCAGAACCGCACGCCGCACGATGAGGCCTTTCGCTTCGACGGGGCGCGGTGGGAGCGCATCCGCCGCCTGCCGGAGACCTGTGGGGCGATGGCTTGCATCGCGGTGGGTGACCGCATCCACCTGGTGGGCGGCGCCATCGGCAGCGAGTGGCGGCGCTCCGTCGACTGGCACATCGTCTACGACCCCGCCAGCGACCGCTACGAGAAACGTCAACCCCTGCCGGTGGCGCGCGACCACATCGGCATCGTCGTTGTCGGGCGCCACCTCCATGTGATCGGCGGGCGTGTCGACTCCTTCCACACCAACAGCAGCCTGCACCACAGCTACGACGCGCAGGCCGACCGCTGGGTGGCGCGCACGCCCATGCCCACGCCGCGCAGCGGCCACGGCTGCGTGCTCTATCGCGACAAGGTGTTCGTCATGGGCGGTGAGGGCACCAACCGCGTGTTCGGCCAGAACGAGGCCTGGGACCCCGTGGCCGACCGATGGGAATCGCACGCACCCATGCTCACACCGCGTCATGGCATGGGCGCGGTGGTGATCGGCAACGAGATCATCGTGGCGGGCGGCGGTCCCCAGATGGGCGGTGGCGTGAAGAGCGCGATCAACGAGTCGTTCACGCTGGGCTGAGGCGCTCAACCCTCCCGCGAGGGAGGGCGCCGCAGCGGTGGTCTGGGGGCGGGTGGGTCGCGCCGGTTCCCGATCGAGAAGGGCACCGTGTCCACGAAGTCCTGCTGTGCCTTGGGCGCCAGCTCGCCGCCGTTGAGCAGCACCTGGATGTATTGGATGTACGACTCGCGCACCGTTTCGGCGAACAGGCCGGACCAGGATCGGAAGACGGTGTCCTTGTCCAGCGGGTTCAGTTCGAGGGTGCCCTGTAGGGCGCCTTCCAGGCATTGGGCCAGGCAGATCGGATCGAATGCGGTGCCCCGCAACTGGATGCCGGGTATCTCCCGGCCGAGGATGCGCTCCAGCGCGGCCGCCTCGTCGTGCGCGTGGTCCTGGATGCGCCGTGACAGGCGGTGCACGTTGTTGGAGCGCACCGGGGACGAGTGCCTGCCGTTCAGTTCCTGGGTGAACAGGTGCGCAAACCGGTTGCCGATCTGTGCGCCGCACGAGAGCAGTTGTCGCGCCAGGTGGCGCTCGGCGGACAGCGCCGGGTAGTGGGTATCCGTGTTCGCGTAGACGAGCAGCAGGACCTTGCGCAGGTACCCGGTCGCCATCCACGGGGCATCGAGGGTGGCGAATTCCGTCAGAAGGAAGAGCATCGGTGGCGGGGCAGAGGCGCCGGCGGGTTGCATGTGAATCGCTCCGAATCGAGAAGACCCATGTTCCCTTTTCGTCGGAAGAGGCAACCGCCGCGGGCTTCAACCGGGGCGCTGGCGGTACCAGGCGCATCGACGCGGACATGAGCCAGCGCACAGGCCTCGCCCGGTCGCGACGACAATAAATGCCGCGCACGCCGAATGAATTCCATTGACTTACACCATCGTCGCATCCGATGACCGAACGCTCTCGCACCCACCGTCAAGCCCCCTCACCGCCCGTCGCTGAAAGCCCGGAAGCCACATTGGGCCTGCACGAGCCGGGCCATCTGTTCCGCCGGGCCCATCAGCATTCGGTCTCCTGTTTCAACACCGTGTTCGGGCGTGCCGTCACGCCGCTGCAGTACGCCGCGCTGCGTGTGCTGCAGGAACACCCGGGCATCGACCAGGTGACGCTGGCCGCCGCCATCGCGCTGGACACCTCCACCACGGCGGAGATCGCCGTGCGGCTGGAACGCGATGGCTGGATCGTGCGCGAGATGGGCGCGCGCCGCCAGCGCCGCCTGGAGCTCACGGCAGAAGGGCAGCGCGTGATCGCTGAGATGCTCCGCTCCGAAGCCGTGCTCGCCGATCGCATCCTCCAGCGGCTGGACACGAATGAGCGTGACGTGCTCATGGGCCTGATGCACAAGCTGCTCGGCCAAAGTCCCGGCTGACGCCGTTTCGCCGCGGTTGACGACCTTGCGAGCTTTGGCTACCATTTGATTCAGTGTACTGAATGAAGGAGACGACATGAGCTGGATGCGCAACGCCTGGTATGTGGGGGCCACCTCGGACGAAGTGGGTGACAAGCCATTGGGCCGGCGTCTGCTCGGTGTCCGCATGGCGTTCTTCCGCGATGGAGAGGGCCGCGTGCAGGCGGTCGAAGACTTCTGCCCGCACCGGGGCGCGGCGCTGTCGCTCGGCCGTGTGTGCAAGGGCGAACTGGTGTGCGGCTACCACGGCCTCGTGATGGGCGGTGACGGTGTCACCCGATCGATGCCGGGTCAGCGCGTCAGCGCCTTCCCCCGCATCCAGCGCTACGCGGTGGAGGAGCGCTATGGCTTCATCTGGGTGTGGGCGGGCGAGGCGGATCAGGCCGACCCGGCGACCATCCCCGTGCTCGAATGGCACAACAATCCCGCCTGGGCGCACGGCGGTGGCCTGTTCCACATCAAGGCCGACTACCGGCTCATGATCGACAACCTGATGGACCTCACGCACGAGACCTATGTGCATTCCACCAGCATCGGCCAGGAAGAGATCGACGAGACACCCTGCAAGACCACGCGCGAAGGTGCGACCGTGGTCACCAGCCGCTTCATGGAAAACATCGAAGCCCCGCCGTTCTGGCTCGATGCGTTGCGCGCCATCGGTGTGGAGGGCAATCCCAAGGTCGATCGCTGGCAGATCTGCCGCTTCTCGCCGCCCAGCCACGTGCTGATCGAGGTGGGTGTGGCACTGGCCGGTCACGGCGGCTACGATGCGCCGGACGACAAGAAGGTGTACAGCGTCGTGACCGACTTCATCACGCCCGAGGTCGATGGGTCGATGTGGTATTTCTGGGGCATGGCGCGGCGCTTCCGGCCCGACGACGCCGAGCTGACCGAGCGCATCCGCGCGGGGCAGGGCGGCATCTTCACCGAAGACCTCGAGGTGCTCGAACGCCAGCAGCAGAACCTGGACGCCTTCGCGCAGCGCAAGCTGCTCAAGCTCAACATCGACGCGGGCGGCGTACAGGCGCGCCGAATGATCGAGGAACATATCGCCCGCGAGACGGCGAGCGTCTGAAGCAACGCCCGCAGAGGCATCGAAGACCCGGCTTTGCCGGTCCGATCAAGGTCGTTGTCTTCCACGGCATCCACCAGCAACGCGTGAACCGGTGGCTCAGCGCGGTGGTTAGCCCCCGCGCTCGCGGTCGGCTGAAGCGGTGGGGGGCTTGCGATAGGCCACCTGCGCCATCTGCAGCGCGGCGATCAGCGTGCGGATCAGCCACAGCGCGAGCCGCTCGGGCCAGGGCGCATTCGCTGGCGCGACCCGGGGCAGGGTCGCGGCCCGGGTCTCGCTGAACGGCTCGAACGCCAGCCGCTCCAGCGCCGCACGCTCCTCCTGGTGCAGCCCGTCGTCGGGAGGCAGCAGCACCTCGAGGCTCTGCACACCGCAGGCGCGCAGGGCGGTGGCCAGCGGCAGCAGATCGTCGCGCGCGGGCTGCCAGTACACCATCTCGCGCGCACGGCGCCTGCCGCCCAGCACGATGACCGCATGCGTGGCCGCCGGCAGTGTGTGGTCCCACCCGCCGTCTGCGACCACCGCCCAGGCCAGGCGCGATGGCGTCTGCAGAAAACGGCAGGTGGTCAGCACCGTCACCCGGTCGAAGCGTGCGTCGCCCAGCAGGGCGTGCAGTGCGGCGCTGCCAAGGTTGCCGCCCGCTCCGGCGAGGATGGCGCCCCGCATCAGGCGAACGGCGCCGCCAGGGCGAACCACACGCCCAGCGCCACCGAGATGATGAACGCGCCGTCGAGCAGGCCGGCCAGCAGGAACACCTTGGGTTGCAGGGCCTCCATCATCTCGGGCTGCCGGGCGGATGCCTCCAGGTACCGGCTGGTCATGAGGCCGATGCCGATGCAGGATCCAAGGGCACCCAGGCCGATCATGTGGCCGACGGCGAGGGGGAGCTGGCTGAGGTCTGACATGGAGGACTCCTTTTGTTGGGGTAGACCCTACTGTGGCACTGTGCCGGCGTGAAATCCATGACGTGGGAGGTCATGCTCAACCCACCCCGGCTCGCCCAGCAGGCTGTGCCTGCCCTACACTGCGACAGGTTGCAGACCCCCGCCGCCCCTGCAACCTGCCATGGAGGAGGCCTTCGTGACCCACCCGGTGCTGATCTTTTTCAGCGACATCCGCACCCTGTCCACCATCCTGATCGCGATGCTGGGCATGACCTTCCTGGCCTACGCCAGTCCGCGGTCGTGGTCCTACGTCAAATGGCTGGCGGGTTCGGCACTGGTGTTCGGCGTGACGCAGGGGCTGCTGGTGTCGGTGGACGCCATGGGCTGGATCAGCGGTGAGGTGGCCGGCCCGGTGGGGTCGCTCATGGGCCTGGGCGCCATGGCGGCACTGTTCGCGGGTCTGCAGGCCTGTTTCGTGCCGCGTGGCATTCCCCCCGTCCGCGTGTTTGTCGGGGTGCTGCTGGGTGCGCCGGTGCTGGTGGTGGGCATGAGCGCCTGGCTGAACGGCTGGGCCTTTGCCGCGCCGGCGGTGATCGCCCTTCTCTTCCTGCTCGCCGCCGGCTGGCTGGTGTGGATCTGGTCGCGCGACGGCTGGGGTGGCCAGCTCGTGCTGGCGGTGCTGTTCCTCGGGTACCCGCTGCTGTTCGCGGTGGCGATGGTCTCCGACATGAGCTTGCTGCAGTTCCGCCGGGTGACGCCGCTGCCCGTGAGCATTGGCTATGTGTTCGTGATGACCCTCATCCTTCAGCGCGATTCACAGATCCTGGCGCGCGAACTGCGCGAGCGCGTGCGCGCCGAGCAGGCGCTGCAGCAGCTCACCGGATCGCTCGAAGAGATCGTGCGCAACCGCACGCAGCAGCTCGAGGAAATCATCCAGGGCCTGCGCTCGTTCGCCGGCATGGTGTCGCACGACTTGCGCGGACCGCTGCGCAACGCCGCCGGCCTGGCCGACATGGCGCTGGAAGAACACCGTGCGGGCAATGCGGCAGGCGCAGAACGTTCGCTGGAGCTGATCCGCCGCGAGGCGCAGCGCGCCTCGAACATGGTCAACGACCTGCTCACGCTGGCCAAGGTCGATGAGGAGCCACCGGCTCCGGAGCCTGTGGACATGCAGGCCCTGTTGCGCGACTGCGTGCAGTCGCTCGCGGTGCAGTTCCCGCAGGCACCCGAGGCGGTTCAGGAAGCCGCGCCACTGCCGGTGGTGCAGGCCGACGCGGGCCTGATGCGCCACGTGCTGATGAACCTGCTGGGCAACGCGCTGAAGTTCGGGGCCGAACGGCGCGACCTGCACATTGCACTCGACGCGAAGGAGGAGGACGGCTTCTGGCGGTTCTCTGTGGCGGACAACGGACCGGGCTTCGACCCCGCCAAGATCGGTGAGCTGTTCAAACCCTTCTCGCGGCTGGACGAGCGCCAGGTCGGCGGCACGGGGTTGGGGTTGACGGTGGTCAAGCGCGCGGTCGAACGGCATGGCGGTACCGTTGGTGCGTCGTCCACGCCGGGCCAGGGCGCGGCCTTCTGGTGGACGCTTCCCTGCAACACCGCCTTGCAGGGCTGAGCACCGCGCTCAGCGCCCGACGCGCTGCACATTCTCCAGGTTGCCCAGCATGCGCTTGAGCATGGCGATGAGCGACTCGCGCTCCGTCGCGCTGAACCCGTCGAGCAAGGCCTCCTGGCGTGCCATGGCCAGGCGGAACACCGTGTTGTGCAGCTTGTTGCCGGCCGGGGTCACGTGGTACTCGATCTTGCGCAGGCCCTGTGGCCGGGGATCGAGCCAGCCGTTTTCCACCATGAACGAGATCGACCGGCTCACGGCGCCTTTGTCCAGTCCCATCAGTTCACAGGCGCGCGAAGCGGTGGACCAGGGATGGATCTTGAAGTACGACAGGATGCGCCATTCGGTGACGCCGATGCCGAAGCGCTCGTTGTAGAGGCTGGAAGCGCTGCTGGAGACACGGTTGGACAACCACAGGAGCAAGCCGGGAACGTAGGTGTCGAGGTCGAGTTGCATGGGCTTCATCGATGGAAGGCGGTGTCGGTGACCAGGCTTTGCACGATGGTGTCGAAGGCCTGCGCGGCATTCGGAGAATAGTGGATCATGGACAGGAAGGCGTGCAACAGGCCCTCGCACCGCACCACATCGCAATCCACGCCGGCCGCCTTGAGCCGACGCCCATAGGCCTCACCCTCATCGCGCAAGGGATCGCAGGCGGCGGTGAACAGGCGCGTGGGCGGCAGGCACGCGAGGTCCGTGGCTTGCAGGGGCGAGGCGTCGGGGTGGCGCCGTGCCGCGGTGTCGGGGCAGTAGTGGTCCCAGAACCAGCGCATGTCGTCGGCGCTCAACAGGTGACCCTGTGCGAATTCCCGGTAACTGGGCGTGTCGAAGCCCGCGTCGGTGACCGGGTACACCAGCACCTGCAGGTCGACCTGCCGGGCTCCGGGTGTATCGCGCAGGCGGCGCGTGGCCACGGTGGCCAGCGTCGCACCCGCGCTGTCGCCCATCGCGATCAGGCGTGAAAGCGGTTGGCCAAGCCACTGCGAACCCTCCTGACCCGCATGGTCCAGTGCGGCAAGGGCGTCTTCGACCGGGCCGGGAAACGGGCTTTCTGGCGCGAGGCGGTAGTCCACCGAGAGCACAGCCGTGCCCGTTCGCGCCGCCAGCGTGGCGGTGAAATTGCCGTAGTCGGCCACCGAGCCCAACACCCAGCCACCGCCGTGAAAGAACACGATCAGGCGATCGTCATGCTGTGTGGGCAGGTAGAGGCGTGCCGGGACCTGGTGGCCTTGCGGGGTCGGGATGTCGACATCGCGCACCTGCGCCACCGCCTCGCCTTCACCGAACAGCGCCTTCATCAGGGTGGGAAAGGCGCGGGCTTCCGGGGCTGTGCAGGCGGAGAACGACTTGCGGCCGGCCATGCGCACGCGGTCCAGCAGATCGAGGGTGGGTTGGTCGATGCTCATGAAGGGTTTCGCTGGAAAGGGTCAGCCATTGATCACACCGCCGTCGACGGTGATCACCTGACCGGTGATGTAGGAAGACGCGTCGCCGCAGAGGAAGGCGACAACGCTGGCGACGTCCTGCGGTGTGCCGAAGCGCCGCAGGGGAATCTCGGCCAGGCGCTGATCGCCATGGCTCGCAATGAGGCCTTCGGTCATGCGGGTCTGGATCAGACCGGGCGACACCGCGTTGACCAGGGTGTCGGGTGCGAAGTCGCGCGAGAAGGCGCGCACCAGGCCCACGATGCCGCCCTTGGCCGCTGCGTAAGCCGCGCGTCCCGGCGTGCCGCGCTGGAAGGCGCGAGACGTCGAGAACACCATGCGAGAGGGCTGGCGCGTGTCACGCGCCGCCTGAAAGGCGATCGCCATCTCGTAGGCGTTGGTGAGGTTGCTGGCGATGGCGCGATCCCAGACCGAGCGGTCCGCGCGCTCCAGCCGGTCGACCTCGAAGAGGCCGGCCATGTGCACGAGTGCAAACGGTGGCTTGCCGCCCTCGTCGATGGCCTGCGCGCAAGCGGTGTGGTCGGCCAGGCCCGATGCCGAAACGCTCACGCCGGGGTGGTTCTGCAAGGCATGTCGTGCGGCATCCAGCCGCTCCCGGTCCGCATCGATCAGGTGCACAGATGAACCGGCGGAGAGAAAGAGCCGGGCACAGGCCAGGCCAATGCCACCCGCGCCACCGGTGATGAGCACATGCCGTCCGGCGAATTCGTCGTGTTGTGTCATGGAGTCTGGATTGAATTTTCATTATGTTGACTGGTCAACCTATGGTAAACCCTTGATCGGATGTTTTGTTGTTGACTTGTCAACCTATTTGAAAGATAGTCGGACCCATGCCGCCAGCTGGGGCGATGCAACAGAACGGAATCAGGAAACATGGTGGAGTCGGTCAATCGGTTGGACATGCTGGTGGTGGGCGCGGGGTTCGCGGGCATCTACCAGCTCTACAAGGCCCGTGAAATGGGCCTGTCGGTGCGCGTCCTGGAGGCGGGTGACGGCGTCGGCGGTACCTGGTTCTGGAACCGCTATCCAGGTGCGCGTTGCGATGTGGAAAGCCTGGACTACTCGTACTCCTTCAGCCGCGAGCTCGAGGAAGAGTGGCGCTGGAGCGAACGCTATGCGCCGCAGGCGGAGATCCTGCGCTACATCGAGCATGTGGTGGACCGCTTCGCGCTGCGCGATGGCATCCAGCTCAATGCCCGGGTGAGCAGCGCCGTGTTCGACGAGGCGCGCCTGCTGTGGACAGTGCGCACCGAACAGGGCGATGCGTTCGAGTGCACCTACCTCGTCATGGCCACGGGTGGCCTGTCGATTCCCCAGCGGCCGCAACTCAAGGGGCTCGAAGACTTCCAGGGCAAGTGGTACCACAGTGCCCAGTGGCCGAAGGAGGGCGTGGACTTCACCGGGCAGCGCGTCGCGCTCATCGGTACCGGGTCCAGTGGCGTGCAGATGGTGCCCGTGATTGCCGACCAGGCCGCCCGGCTCACGGTGTTCCAGCGGACCGCCAATTTCAGCGTGCCGGCGCACAACGTGCCTTTCACCGACGTGGCGCTGGCCGCCGCCAAGGCGCGCTACCCCGACCGCCGCGCCATGGGTCGCGAGGCCATCACCGGGCAGTTCCTCAACGCGAACACCAAGACCGCGGCGGAGATGACGGAAGAGGAGCAGCGCGCCGAACTGGAGTACCGCTGGCGTGGTGCGGGCGGTGGTTTCCGCATGCTGCGCACCTTCGCCGACCAGATGAGCAACCTGCAGACCAACAAGATGGTGGCGGATTTCGCGCGCGACCGCATCCGCGCCGTGGTGAAAGATCCCGCCAAGGCCGAGTTGCTGTGCCCGAAGGACGACCTGCCGTTCGGCGGCAAGCGCCTGTGCGTGGACTCGCACTACTACGAAACCTTCAACCGCGATCACGTGGACATCGTGGACGCGGCCGCGCACCCGATCCTGGAGGCCACGGCCACAGGCGTGCGCACCGACGAGCGGGAGTACGCCGTCGATGCCATCGTGTTCGCCACCGGCTTCGATGCCATGAGCGGTGCGCTCAAGGCGATCGACATCCGGGGCGTGAACGGCGCGGTGCTGCGCGACAAGTGGGCACACGGTCCCACGTCCTACCTGGGCCTGGGCATCGCCGGCTTCCCGAACATGTTCGTGGTGGCCGGCCCGGGCAGTCCGTCGGTGCTCAGCAACATGGTGCATTCCATCGAGACCCATGTGGACTGGATCATGGCCTTGCTGCGCCAGGCGCGCGCGAAGGGCGTGCGGCGCATCGAGGCCACGCAGGCAGCCGAGGATGGCTGGGTGCGTCGCTGCGCGGAAGAGGCCGACAAGACCCTGTATCCGCGCGCGAACTCCTGGTACATGGGCGCGAACATCCCAGGCAAGCCCCGTGTGTTCATGGCCTTCGTCTCCGGGGTTCCGCTGTACCGCCGGATCATCGAAGACGTGGCCGCGCGCGGCTACGACGGCTTCGAGATGGCCTGATTACCCGAGCGCATCCGATAACTCCATTCATCCACCCGAGAGAGACAACATGATCCAACGCCGAACCCTGCTCAAGTCCGCTGCTGCCGTGGCGGCGGTGCCCGCCATCGCGGCCCGCGCGCAATCGCCGATCACCCTGCGCTTCCAGACCTTCGTTCCCGCCACCTCCAATGTGTATTCGCGCGTGCTGGTGCCGTGGATGAACAAGGTCGAGAAGGAGTCGGGCGGGCGGCTCAGGTTTGAACACTATGCGGCCATGCAGCTCGGTGGCGCGCCGGCCCAGCTGTTCGACCAGGCGCGAGAAGGCGTGGTGGACATGGTGTGGTCGCTCGCGGGCTACACGCCCAACCGCTTCCCCCGCGCGGAAGTGTTCGAGCTGCCGTTCTTCACCTACGACGGTGAAGGCGCTTCCAGGGCGGCGTGGGAGTACATGAGCACGTACTCCGCCGACGAGCTCAAGGAGGTGAAGGTGATCACCTTCCACACGCACGGCCTGAACGTGCTGCACATGAAGAACAAGCTGGTCACCAGGGCCGCCGACCTCAAGGGCCTGAAGGTGCGTGGGCCATCGCGCAAGGCGACCGCGATCCTGGGTGCGGTGGGCGCCATCCCGGTGGGCATGCCGCTGCCGCAGATTCCCGACTCGCTGTCCAAGGGTGTGATCGATGGCGCCATCATTCCCTGGGACACGGTGCCGGCCGCCAAGCTCGACGAACTGACGAAGTTTCACACCGAATTCGCCAAAGGCATGCCGGGGTTCAACAACAGCATCCAGTACATGGTGATGAACAAGGCGCGCTACGAAAGCCTGGCGCCGGACCTGAAGCAGATCATCGACCGCAACTCGGGCCTGGAGGCGTCGGGCATGTTCGGCCGCGTGATCGCCGAAGCCGACCCGGTGGTGCGCAAGGGTGCCATCGACAAGGGCAACACGGTGCATGTCATGGGCAAGGCCGAGACGGAAGAGTTCATCCGGCTCACCGCGCCCATCACCGACGAGTGGGTGGCCGACATGGACAAGCGCGGCTTCGACGGCAAGAAGCTGCTGCAGGGCGGCCGCGATCTCATCAACAAGTACAAGCCGAAGGTCTGAACGCTTCCGTGCGTCGCACGCGAGAGCCCGCCCAGCGCGGGCTTTTTTTCGCGCGTGTGCCACGGTGGTATGGTCGCGGCGTTTTTTTGCCGACCCGAAAGGACCCTTGATGCTGTTGCGCCGCTTCGCCCTGTTGTTGCTGCTGTTGCCGCTGTGGCTGGCCGGATGCGGCAAGACCGATCCCCAGGCCGCTCTGGAAGCGGCCGTGCAGAAGCTGCAGGACAACCTCGAAGCACGCAGGACCAGCGATGTGATGGACCAGCTGCACGCGAATTTCCAGGCCGGCGAAGGCATGGACCGCGAGTGGGCCCAGCGCACCATGACGCTGATGTTCTTCCGTTACACGAACATCAGGATCATCGCGGTCACGCGCAGCAGCCGCATCGACAGTGGCAGTTCGCAGGTGGGCCACACCGAGGCGAAGGTGCTGGTGACCGGCGCGCAGGGGCTGATCCCCGAACGCGCGGAGCCTTATGCCGTGCGCCTGCAGTGGCGACTGGAAGGCCGTGACTGGAAGCTGATCGAGCTGCACTGGGAGTGAATGTCCGAGGCCCGGGTCGGACTCGGCCTACAGACGCCCCAAAACCCGCTTCCTAGCATGGTGTGACAAGGTCGCCGCGTCTCGCGCCGGCCCCGTTCACAGGAGGTCACACCATGAACCCATCGACACGTCCTTTTTCTTCTTCCCGTGGCTGGGTGGCCATGGCGGTGTTTGCCGTCTGCATGCCCACCGCCTGGGCTGCTGGTGCCGACAAGGCCGCGATCGAAGCCGCCTACCAGCGCGATCGTGCGGCCTGCCAGGCGCTGAGCCCCACACAGGACCGCACCAGCTGTCTGCGCGACGCCGGTGCACACCGCGCTCAGGCCCTGCGCACGGGCGTGCGCGGCGGAACGTCGCCGCAGGAACTGGAACGCAATGCCTTGCAGCGCTGCCAGTCGCACAACTCTCAAGAGGAACGCACGATCTGCGAGCGGATGGCGCGCGGTGAAGGCAGTTCCTCCGGCTCGGTGCAGGGCGGTGGCACCATCCGCGAGCTGGTGACGCAGGAGACGCTGCCGGCACCGCCTCCGCCGCCCATGGCGTCACCCGCACCGATGCTCTCGCCACCCGTGCCGGCCGCGCCGATGCCGCCGCCGTCCATGACGACACCGCCCTCGATGAACCCCACGCCGGCTCCGCTGCCGCCGGTGCCCGCGCCGATGACCCGGTAAGCCAGAACAGAGACACCCTCCGGCGCGCAACCCGCACCGAACGCCACACCTGCTCCAGTGGCATCCAGGGTCCGGCTCCGCCGGCCCGAGATGCCGTCCCCCTCCCAGCGCCGAAGGCGCGCCAGAGAGGGGGAAGCCGCACAGCGGCGCAGGGGATGTCCCTGTCTACAACCAGTACTCCCACATGCGCGCGAAGAACTCCTGGAATCGGGGTGCCACACCGCGTCGCCGCCATTCCTCGAGCGTGATCTGGCGGGAGTTCTTCAGGTCTTCATCGAACAGCACCTGGAGCTGTGCGGCAAAGTCTGCCCCGAGCACGACGGCGTTGAGTTCGTAGTTGTGCAGGAAGCTGCGCCAGTCCAGGTTGGTGGATCCCACTGTGGACCACACGCCGTCCACGGAGCCTGTCTTGGTGTGCAGGATCACGCCCTGCCGCTCATAGATCTTCACCCCCGCCTTCAGCAGACGGTGGTAGTAGTTGCGGCCCGCGTGGAAGATGAGCCATGAGTCGGTCTTGCTCGGCAAAATCATCCTGACGTCCACGCCCCGCCGCGCGGCGTCTTCCAGGGCCTCCAGCAGCTGCGGATCGGGCGCAAAGTAGGCGTTCGTGAGATACACGTTGGTCTCGGCGCTGGTGATGGCGGAGAGCAGCGTGGCGTAGATGCCGCTGAAGTTGTCGCGCGGCGAGCTGGCGAGCGCACGCACCACGTCGCGGCCGACGCGCTCAGGGGGTGGGAAGTAGTTGAGCTCAGCCAGGGGCTCGCCCTTCTGCTCCTTCCAGGTCTCCAGGAACAGCTTCTGGAATTCGGCCACCACGGGGCCTTCCAGTTGAATGTGTGTGTCGCGCCACGGAATGCCCTCTTCGGGCTTCTGGCTGGTCTTGCCCCCGCTGGACATCGAGGCCAGCGAGCCGCTGGAATACACGCCGCTGATGTTGATGCCGCCGAGAAAGGCGACGCGTCCGTCGACGATCAGCAGCTTGCGGTGATCGCGTTCGTTCAGTTCCCAGCCCTTGCGCGCCTGGGCGGGGTTGATCGGGTTGAACTCCAGTACCTTGATGCCGGCATCGGTCAGCTTCTTGAAGAACTCGTCCGGCGTGCCAATGGTGCCCACGCTGTCATGGATCAGATGCACCTGCACGCCTTGCCGTTGCTTCGCGATCAGCGCGTCCGCGAAGCGTTGTCCCACGTCATCGTCGTCGAGAATGTAGGTTTCCAGGTGGATGTGGTCCTTCGCCTTCTCGATCGCGGCCAGCATGGCGCGGTAGGTGGCGGGTCCATCTTCCAGCAGGGCGGTCTTGTTGCCGGCGGTCAGCGGGCTGCCCGCCACGGCCTCTTCCACCGCGAGGTGTCGCGACAGGATATCTGTCCCCTGGCCACCGGCCTTCAGGCGTTCCAGAATGGCGCGGCTGCGTTCGGCCGACAGGGGGCCCTGCGAGCCTTCCAGCCGAACCGGTGGAGGGCGGCGGTCCATGTCGGGCACCACGCGCGGCAGGCTCTTGCAGCCGGCCAGCCCGACGGCGAGCAGCATGCAGGCCACCACCCCATGAATCCGTTGCAGTTGCCCGTGCGGCACGAACGCCATGTTGTCTTCCTCAGTTTTTACACACGGGCGACGATACAGCGCGGCCGGGCAGCGTCAAGGGTTGTCCCTGCGTACCCTACGAAGGGCTCAGGTCATTCGCCCTCAGGTCACGGGCGCGGGGTTGAACAGCACCAGCGCGTTGTGCAGTTTCCAGCGTTCGGCCCAGGTCTTCTTGTGGCCACTGGCCACATCGAGCATGAACCGGAACAGCTGCCAGCCCACGTCTTCGATGCTGGCCGTGCCGTCGGCAATCGTGCCGGCGTTGATGTCCATCAGGTCGTGCCAGCGCCGCGCCAGGTCGCTGCGCGTGGCCACCTTGATCACGGGTACCGGGGCCAGGCCGTACGGCGTGCCGCGCCCGGTGGTGAATACGTGCAGGTTCATGCCGGCGGCCAGTTGCAGCGTGCCGCAGATGAAGTCGCTGGCGGGGGTGGCTGCGTAGGTCAGGCCCCGGGCTCTGAGCTTCTCGCCGGGCGAGAGCACGTTGGAAATCGGCGCGCTGCCCGACTTCACGATAGATCCCATGGCCTTCTCCACAATGTTGGACAGGCCACCCTTCTTGTTGCCCGGTGTGGTGTTGGCGCTGCGGTCCACCGCACCGCGTTTCAGATACGCGTCGTACCAGGCCATCTCGCGCACCATGGCCTCGGCCACCTCGGGCGTGGTGGCGCGCGCGGTGAGCTGGGCGATGCCGTCGCGCACCTCGGTGGTTTCGGAGAACATCACGCTGGCGCCCGCGCGCACCAGCAGGTCGGTGCAGAAGCCCACGGCCGGGTTGGCGGTGACGCCGGAGAACGCGTCGCTGCCGCCGCATTGCACACCCACCACCAGTTCGCTCGCGGGCACGGTCACGCGCCGGCGCGCGTTCAGCCGCTTCAGGTGTTCCTCGGCCTGGCGCAGGATGGAATCGACCATGGACATGAAGCCCACGTGCGCGTCGTCCTGCAGACAGACCACATCCAGCTTGGTCTCCGCGCTGGCGCCCACGTCGGCCACGTTGCGCTCGTCCACCAGAGGAATCGAGCCCGGCGGCAGCAAGCGCTCGGGCTGCAGCTTCTCGCAACCGAGGCTGACGACCATCACCTCGCCCCCGAAGTTGGGGTTCAGGCTGATGTGGCGCAGCGTGCGGATGGGAATGACCGCATCGGGCGCGTCGATGGCGACGCCGCAGCCGTAGCCGTGTTCGAGCGCCACCACGTCGTCCACGTGCGGGAACCGGGGCAGCAGCTCTGCCTTGATGCGCTGCACCGCGAATTCGGTGACGCCGGCCACGCACTGCACCGTCTGCGTGATGGCCAGGATGTTGCGCGTGCCCACCGAGCCGTCCGGGTTGCGGTAGCCCTCGAAGGTATAGCCCTCCAGGGGTGGCAGGTTCTCGGGCCTGGCCGTCGCCATGGGCAGGTTGTCCAGGCCGCGCGCCTCGGGCATCCGCAGCAGCCGCTCGTGCACCCAGCTGCCGGCCGCAATGTCGTCCAGCGCGTGGCCGATGGGAACGCCGTAGCGCAGCACCGCGCCGCCGCGCGGCAGATCCACCAGGGCCACCTTGTGGCCCTGCGGCACCCGCTCGCGCAGCACGGGGCCACCGGGCAGGGCGGTGCCGGCGGCCAGTCCGCCATCGTTGGCGACGATGGCGACGTTGTCGTCGGCATGCATCCGGATGGTCAGCGGCGTGGTGGCGGTGGCGGGCGCGGGTGGGGCGAGGGTCTCGGGCATGCGCATCTCCTATGATTCGGCGCGCATCGCAGGCGATTTCAGACTACGATGTGATCAATTTGGTACCGGTACCATTTTATGCCGCAAACAAAAGAATCCGACAACACCCGGCGTTCCCGCAGGGGCAGCGGGGCCATCACGCTGCGCGACGTCGCCAAGCTGGCGGGCGTCGCGCCCATCACCGCCTCGCGCGTGTTGAACACGCCCGAGCAGGTGTCGGTGGACGTGCGCCAGAAGGTGCTCGACGCGGTGCAGAAGACCGGTTACGTGCCCAACCGCATGGCCGGCGGCCTGGCGTCCTCGCGCAGCCGGCTGATCGCGGCGGTGGTGCCGAGCACGGTCATGTCGGTGTTCATGGAGACCATCGAGTCGCTCAACGGCACGCTGTTCGACGCCGGCTACCAGCTGATGCTGGGGCAGTCCAGCTATTCGGCAAGCCGCGAGGAGTCGCTGCTGGAGGCCATCATCGGCCGTCGGCCCGACGGCATCTTTCTCACCGGCGTGCTGCATTCGGGCAAGGGCCGCACGCGGCTGCTGGCTTCGGGCATCCCGGTGGTGGAGACCTGGGACCTGACGCCCGCACCGATCGACATGCTGGTGGGTTTCTCGCACAGCGACATCGGGCGCGAGGTGGCGAAATTCCTGGTGGGCAAGGGCCGACGCCGCCTGGCGATGATCCGCGCCGACGACGAGCGTGCCGGCCGCCGGGCGCAGGCGTTCGCCGTCGAGGCGGAGCGCAGTGGTCTGGCGAAGGTGCAGGTGGTGGACGTGGGGGCTTCGCGCACCATCAAGAGCGGGCGGGAGGCGCTGGGCCGTCTGCTGGAGATCGATCCCGAGGTGGATGCCGTGTTCTGCAGTTCCGACCTACTGGCCTCGGGTGTGGTGACGGAGGCGCGGGTGCGGGGCATCGACATTCCGGGCCGTCTGGCGATCGTGGGTTTCGGCGATGTGCCGTTCGTGGCGGACATGGTGCCGGCGCTGAGCACGGTGCACATCAATGGCGCGGACATCGGGCGCATGGCGGCCCGTTGTCTGATCGATCGGGCAGAGGGGCGTGAGGTGGCCTCTCCGCTGGTCGATGTGGGGTTTTCCATCGTCGAGCGGGACACGACCTAGTTTTTTCTCCGGCGGCTTCCGGTCATCGCCGATGGGGTGGCCGGCTCCGCGGCTGTCCCCCGAACCGGCTGCGCCGGTTCTCCTCCTTTTATGCCGCTGCGCCGGCCACCCCATCGACGACGACCTCTTCGGCACTCGGTCTGCGGGCACGCCCACCTTGCTGCTGGAACGGAGGGGCATGGCGCTCTGCGCAGCGACATAAAAGGAGGAGGCGGCACCAGCCGCCGGGGGACAGTCGCGGAGCAGAGTGCCATGCCCCTCCGTTCCCGAAAGGCAGTCAAAACACGGGAAAAACCCGTTGACGATCCAATTTGGTACCGGTACCATCCGCGGCAACTTCATTTGGTACCGCTACCAAATGGAGCCCCTCCACCCACAATCACCAACGACAGGAGACAAGAGACATGAAAAAACTGCTGTGCGCCCTCGGCGCCTCCATGACCCTCACCGCGGCCATGGCCTGGCCCGATGCCAAGCCCGTCACCATCGTCGTGCCGTTCCCGCCCGGCGGCTCCACCGACCTGATCGCGCGCACCCTGCAACCCAAGCTGCAGGAAAAGTTTGGCGGCACCTTCGTGGTCGACAACAAGCCCGGCGCCACCGGCACCATCGGCGCCACGCAGGTCGTGCGCTCCGCGCCCGATGGTCACACGCTGTTCGTCTCCTCGCTCGGCCCCTTCGTGATCGCGCCCCACCTGTTCAAGGTGGCCTACGACGCCCCCAAGGACTTCGACTACATCTCCGTCGCCGTGCAGGCCCCGAACGTGCTCGTGGTGCCCGCTGCCTCGCCGCACAAGACCATGGCCGACGTGCTGGCCTTCCAGAAAGCCAACCCCGGCAAGATGACCTTCGCGTCCTCCGGCAACGGCAGCAGCGACCACCTCACCGCCGAGCTCTACTGGCAACAGACCGGTACCACCGGCGTGCACGTGCCCTACAAGGGCGGCGGCCCGGTGATGACCGACCTGCTGGGCAACCAGGTGGACTCGTCCTTCATGAACATCAACACGGCCATGCCCCAGATCGTGGCCGGCAAGCTGCGTGCGCTCTCCATCACCAGCGCCCAGCGCTCGCCCCTGTTGCCCAGCGTGCCCACGCTCGACGAGCTCGGCATCAAGGACGCCAACGTCTATTCCTGGCAAGCC
Organism: Hydrogenophaga laconesensis; assembly: GCF_031457235.1. NCBI lineage: Bacteria > Pseudomonadati > Pseudomonadota > Betaproteobacteria > Burkholderiales > Comamonadaceae > Hydrogenophaga > Hydrogenophaga laconesensis. Next base: position 33,101 of record NZ_JAVDWE010000002.1, on the reverse strand, counting down.
GTTGCCGGCCCCAAGGGCATGCCGGTCGACCTGAAGAACAAGCTGCAGGCCGCCATCAAGGACGCGCTGAACGACCCCACAGTGAAACCGAAGCTGCTCGAAGTGGGCTTCGAGATCGTGGCCAGCACGCCTGAGCAGTTCACCGCCTTCCAGGCCACCGAGTTCGCGCGCTGGCAGAAACTCATCCAGTCACGCAACATCAAGGCGGACTGAAAGAGCTACCCAGCCTCGCTGCGCGCGACCCCCTGCCAGGGGGCGACACCTGAGGCCCGGCGAAGCCGGTTCCTCGGGGTGTCTCTGGATCGGGTCTCTTCGCGCCGATGCGGCTTTTCATTGAAACTTTCACGCGCTTCCTTCATGTCTTCCACCCCTCGCATCACCGAACTTCGCGTCATCCCCGTCGCGGGGCGCGACAGCATGTTGCTCAACCTGAGCGGCGCGCACGCGCCGTTCTTCACGCGCAACCTCCTCATCCTCACGGACAGCGCCGGGCACACCGGTGTGGGCGAGGTGCCCGGGGGCGAGAAGATCCGGCAGACCCTGGAAGACGCGCGGGCTTTCGTGGTGGGCCGCTCCATCGGCGATCACCAGCGCCTGCTGCGCGAACTGCAGACCCGTTTCGCTGACCGCGATGCCGGTGGTCGAGGACTGCAGACCTTCGACCTGCGCACCACGATCCACGCCGTGACGGCGGTGGAGTCGGCCCTGCTCGATCTGCTCGGGCAGCACCTCGGAGTGCCCGTGGCAGCCTTGTTGGGCGAGGGGCAGCAGCGTGAATCGGTAGAGATGCTGGGCTACCTCTTCTTTGTCGGCGACAGGAAGAAGACCCCTCTCCCCTACACCAGCGACCCTGGCGCCGACAACGCCTGGTTCCGTCTGCGGCACGAAGAGGCGATGACGCCCGAGGCCGTGGTGCGCCTGGCCGAGGCCGCGCGCGAACGCTACGGCTTCAACGACTTCAAGCTCAAGGGTGGCGTGCTGCGCGGCGACGAGGAGGTGGATGCGGTGACCGCGCTGCACGAACGTTTCCCCGATGCGCGCGTCACGCTCGACCCCAACGGTGGCTGGCTGCTGAAGGACGCGATCCGCCTGGGCCACCGCATGCGCGGCGTGGTGGCTTATGCCGAAGACCCCTGCGGTGCGGAGGAGGGTTTCTCGGGCCGCGAGGTGATGGCCGAATTCCGCCGCGCCACCGGTCTGCCCACGGCCACCAACATGGTGGCCACCGACTGGCGGCAGATGGTGCACGCGCTCGCGCTGCAGTCGGTCGACATTCCGCTGGCCGACCCACACTTCTGGACCATGGCGGGCAGCGTGCGCGTGGCGCAGACCTGTCGCGACTGGGGCCTGACCTGGGGCTCGCACTCCAACAACCATTTCGACGTGTCGCTGGCGATGTTCACGCACGTGGGTGCCGCAGCGCCCGGCAAGGTCACGGCCATCGACACGCACTGGATCTGGCAGGACGGCCAGCGCCTCACGAAAGAGCCGCTGAAGATCGTGGATGGCCACGTGCAGGTACCGAAAAAGCCGGGGCTGGGCATCGAGCTCGACATGGCCGAGGTGGAGAAGGCGCACCAGCTCTACCGCGAACATGGCCTGGGCGCGCGCGACGACGCGATCGCCATGCAGAGCCTGATTCCCGACTGGACCTTCAACCCGAAGCGCCCGGCGATGGACCGTTGACTGACAATGCCACGACCTCAATCCAACAACGAAGGACACCGATGAGACCCAACCGTCTGCGCGAAATCTGGGCCAGGGGAGGCGCTGTCGCCAACGGCTGGCTCGCCATCCCCAACAGCTTCTCCGCCGAAACCATGGCGCACCAGGGCTGGGATTCGCTGACTGTCGACCTGCAGCACGGCGTGGTCGACTACCAGGCCATGGTGACGATGCTGCAGGCCATTTCCACCACCGACACCGTGCCCGTGGTGCGCGTGCCCTGGCTGGAGCCCGGTATCCTCATGAAGGCGCTGGACGCTGGCGCCTACGGCGTCATCTGCCCGATGGTGAACACCCGCGCGGACGCCGAGAAGCTCGTCGCCTACACCCACTACGCGCCGCGCGGCACGCGCAGCTTCGGCCCGGTGCGTGCACTGCTCTACGGGGGTGCCGACTACCCGAAACACGCGAACGACACCATCGTCACCTTCGCCATGATCGAGACCGCGCAGGCGCTCGAGAACCTCGACGACATCATGTCCACACCCGGCCTCGATGCGATCTACATCGGCCCGTCCGACCTCTCGCTCGCCCTGGGCTGCAACCCCACCTTCGACGACCTCGACCCCAAGGCCGCGCAGGCGGTGGAACACATCCTGGCGCGCGCCAAGGCGCACGGCCTCGTGGCCGGCATCCACAACGGTTCGCCCGAGGCCGCCGCACGGCGCATCGCCATGGGCTTCCAGTTCGTCACCATCAGCTCCGACGCCCGCCTCATCGCCGCCGGTTCGCAGCAAGTGCTCGCCACGTTGCGCGCCTCGGCCCCCAAGGCCACGCCGGACGGCTATTGAATCACCACAACCCCACCCCAGGGACAACGCGGAACCGGCTTTGCCGGGCCGCAAGTGTCGCCCCCTTGAGGGGGTCGCGCGCAGCGCGGCGGGGGTGTTAACCAAGGAATGACATGAACATCGGATTCATCGGCCTGGGCATCATGGGCACGCCCATGGCCCTGCACCTCGTCAACGCCGGCCACAAGCTGTTCGTGCACACGCGCAGCCAGGTGCCCGAAGCCATCCAGGCCGCCGGTGGCGTGCGCTGCGACAACGCCGCCGCCGTGGCGCGCGAGGCCGAGGTGATCTTCACGATGGTGCCCGACACGCCTGATGTAGAGACCGTGCTGTTCAGCGAGAACGGTGTGGCGCAGGGCCTCAGCAAGGGCAAGGTCGTGGTCGACATGAGCTCGATCTCGCCGATGGCCACCAAGGATTTCGCGAAGAAGATCAACGCGCTCGGTTGCGATTACGTCGATGCCCCGGTGTCCGGTGGCGAGGTGGGCGCCAAGGCCGGTTCGCTCACCATCATGTGCGGTGGCGAGGAAGCCGTGTTCGAACGCGTGCGCCCACTGCTGGAACTGATGGGCAAGAACATCACGCTGGTGGGGGGCAATGGCGACGGCCAGACCACCAAGGTGGCCAACCAGATCATCGTGGCACTCAACATCGCGGCCGTGAGCGAGGCCCTGGTGTTCGCGAGCAAGGCCGGTGCCGACCCGGCCAAGGTGCGCCAGGCCCTGATGGGTGGCTTTGCCGCCAGCCGCATCCTGGAAGTGCACGGCGAACGCATGATCAAGCGCACCTTCAATCCGGGCTTCCGCATCAGGCTGCACCAGAAGGACCTGAACCTCGCGCTGCAGGGCGCGAAGGAACTGGGCGTGGGCCTGCCGCAGACCGCCAGCGCCTCGCAACTCATGGGCGCGTGCGCCGCCAATGGCATGGCCGACCTGGACCACTCGGCGCTGGTCAAGGCGCTGGAGCTGATGGCGAACCACGAGGTCGCCAAAGGCTGAGCGTCACCCGGCCCGCGTGCGAACACCCGGTGCCAGCACGCAGTGGGGCCATTCGCCACCATCCACCAGGCCGATGGCCGCGTCCTGTACCAGTGCCATCAACACTTCCGTGGCGCGCGAGGGCGGCCGGTCGAGTGAGCGCGCCATGGAACGCTGGAGTTTCAATCCCCGGATGGGGGTGGCGGCCAGAATGCCGTCATCGATCTCCCGCTTGATCGGCGAGGCGAAGTGCACTGTCCAGCCCACACCGCCGGCCACCAGGCGGCGTGCGACATCCAGCGACTCGACCTCCACCACCTGATCCAGCGCGACGTTGGCGCGGTGCGCGGCATCCTCCAGCTCGCGCCGGATGCCTGATTTCGACACGCCGGTGAGGATCAGCGGGATCCCGCGCAGGTCCCGGATGCCGATCTGCTCACGCCGCAGGCGGGCATCGTCACGCGGGCCGATGGCGCAGATCTTTTCGGTGAGCAGCGGCACGGACTTGGCATGGATCGGTGGCACCGGACCGCTGAGGATGGCCAGGTCGACGGCACCGTCGAGCAGCATGGTGTACAGCGTGGGGGCGAACGTCTCCACGATCTTGAGCCGGATGTCCGGGTAGCGCGCACGCAGCGCCTGTGTAATGGGCAGCGACAGCAGGGCCGCCAGCGCGGGCGACATGCCCATCGTGACCGGGCCGCGCGGGGTGGCGTGCTGGTCCAGCATGTCCACCCGCAATTGTTCGACGTATCGCAGCACGAACTCCGCGCGCTCCAGCAGCAGCAGCGCCTCCTGTGTGGGCGTGGCGCCGCGCGCATGGCGTTCGAACAGCGGTGCGCCGAGCTCTTCTTCCAACAGGCGGATCTGCCGGCTCAAGGCGGGTTGGGCGATGTGCAACTGGTTCGCTGCCCGGCCGAAATGTTGTTGGGTGGCCAGCACGACGAACGAGCGAAGTTGTCGGAGATCCATGTCGTTTCATAACCTTTTGATATTGAATCCTGAGAAAAATGATAATGGACGCATCATCTTCCGATTCCTAGACTGCGCTCCTGACATTCAACAGGAGACCTTCATGGACATCAGACCCGAACAGATGGAAGCCACCCGCATCGCCCGCTGGGGCAAGGTGCAGCCCTATGGCGAGACCTTCATCGAAAGCCGCCTGCCCGGCTTCAACAAGCGCCTTTACAAGCTCATCAACCGCGGTGTGCTGGAGAACAAAGGTGTGGAGCCTGCCATCCAGGGCGAGCACCGCTTCGGTGTGAGCCTGATCGAGGTGCCGGTCGGACAAGGCGCCAACCTGCATTCGCACAAGACGGAAGAGGTCTTCTTTCCGCTCAACGGCAAGATGGTGGTCTTCTGGGGCGACCATGGCGAACACGAAGTCGAACTCAACGCCTGGGACTGCTTTTCGGTTCCCGTCGGATTGATGCGCGGCTTTCGCAACCCGAACGACCACACGCTGCTGATCTATTCCGTGGTGGGCGGCACCGACGCCGAGGTCGGTCGCATCACCTGGCACCCCGACGTGGTCAAGGCCGCTGAAGCCACCGGCCTGTCGCACGACGCGGCCGGTTTCCTGGAAACGGCGGATGCCGATGGGGGAAACGCGTGATCGCGCGGCGCGACTGTCTGCGCGCGGGCGCGGCGGCCGTCGCCGCCATCGCGCTGCCATCCCGGGCACAGGCTTACCCGAGCAGGCCGGTACGCATGCTCGTGGGGTACACGCCGGGCTCGTCCACCGACCTGCTGGGCCGCGCCATCGCCAAACAGCTGCAGGAAAGCATGGGGCAGCCCTTCGTGGTGGAGAACAGGCCCGGTGCCGCCGGCAACATCGCGGTGGAGTCCACGGTGCGGGCCGCGGCGGACGGTTACACGCTGCTCAACAGCGCGTCCCAGATTGTCATCAACCCTTTCGTGCAGAAGCTCAACTTCAACACCGAAAAGGACCTGATTCCGGTGTCGCAGACCATTGCGGTGAGCTATGTGCTGTTGACCCGGAAGGATTTCCCCGCCACTCATCTGCCCGAGCTTGTCGCGCATGTGAAGAAGCACCCGCGCAAATTCAACTACGGCTCGTACGGGGCGGGCTCGGGGCCGCACCTGTCGATGGTGATGCTGCAGCGCGCCAGCGGCATGCAGACCGAACACATTCCCTACCGCGGGCCATCGGAGATGCTGCTGGGCCTGATCTCCGGCGAGATCGATATGGCGTTCGACACGAACACGTCGGTTCCCTACGTTCAGTCGGGCAAGCTCAAGGCCATTGCCATGGCCGGGCCGCGCGAGGTGGAGGTGTTCGCCGGTGCCCAGCCGATTGCGCAGACCTACCCGGGCTTCGACACGGACGGCTGGCAGGGCATCTTTCTGCCGGCCGGCACGCCACGGGACATCGTCGAGCGGCTCGCTGTCGAGGTGGGCAAGGCCTTGCGCACGCCGGAGCTCAAGGCCTACAGCGCCAGCCGGGGCGTGCGGCTGGTGGGCAGCCCGCCCGACCAGTTCGCGGCCTACGTGAAGCAGGAGTTGCGCAAATACGAGCAGGTCGTGCGTGAGAACAACATCCGGGTCGAGTGATGCGCTGGTTGAAGACCGGTGCGCCGGATGCCCCACCCGGTGTGCGGGTGGATGCCTTCGAGGTCCTGCGCGAAGGTCGCCGCATTCCCGGTCTGCTCTGGCGGCCCATGCAGGCCCATGGACCGGTCGCGCTCGTGCTCGTGCAGCACGGCGGCTCGGGGCACAAGGGTGACGCGTCGGTGCTAGAGCTGGTGGATGCCCTGTGCGCGCGTGGCCTCTCGGTTGTGGCGATCGATGGTCTCATCCATGGCGATCGGCGCACGCTGCCGCCTGCGGGGAGGGAAGCGTTGTTGCAGCAGTTCCTGGCTTTCTGGCAGACCGTGGGCGGCGAAAGGGAGACGCTGGTGGCGGACTGGCTGCATGTGATCGACGCGCTGGGCGCGGTGGACGGCCTGGCCAACGCGGTCCTGGGCTGGTGTGGCCTGTCCATGGGCACGGCGTACGGCATGACGGTGGTCGCACGTTGTCCTTCCATGCGCGCCGCGGTGCTCGGCAAGTGGTCGGCCACACACGCCAACAGCAGGCACCTGCTGTCCGACGCTGCGCAGGTGAAGGCGGCCACGCTGTTCGTACAGCACTGGGACGACGAGCTGTTCGACCGGCAGGGCACGCTGGACGTGTTCAGCGCGTTGGCGACCCCCGACAAGCGCCTGGTGGTCTATCCAGGCGCGCACTTCGGCCGATCACCGGAGGAACTGGCGCTCACGGTGGACTTCCTGGTGCAGCGGCTGCGCGGTGCCGCTCAAGCGGACCCGATGGCGCAGCCGTGCCTTCGGGTCTGATGGGTCTTGCTAGCCCGCGAGCCCGGCCGCGCGCAGGAACGCGTTGTTCTCCTCGACCGTGCCCACCGTGACGCGGAAGCAGCCCTGCAAACCGTGCAGCCGGTCCTGCCGCCGCACCAGCACGCCACCCGCCAGCAACTGCGCGTGCGCCTGTGCCGCGTCGGGCGTGCGCACCAGCAGGAAATTGGCGTGCGAGGGGATGGGCCGCCAGCCGGGGTGGCGTTGCAACGCGGCAAACAGGCGATCGCGTTCGCGCAGAGTCTGCGCCACGCGCTCCTTCACATAGCCCGGGTGCTCCAGCGCGACCTGGGCGCAGACGGTCTGCAGCACCGACACGCCGAACGGCGGCACCAGTTTGCGCAACTGGCGTGCCACGGCGTCGGAGGCGAGCGCGTACCCCATGCGAAGGCCGGCCAGACCCCAGGCCTTGGAGAGCGTGCGCAACAGCACCACGTGCGGGTGCCGGCGCGCGAGCTCGCGCGCGTCGGGGCCTTCGATGAAGTGGTGGTAGGCCTCGTCGATCACCAGCAGCCAGCCCTGGCTGGCCAGGGCCAGGCGTTCGAGTTCGTCTAGCGGACAGAGCGAACCCGTGGGCGCGTGCGGGCGCGGCAGGTAGATCACACCGTGCGGCGCCGGCCCTTCGCTGCCTTGCAGCACCGCGATCACGGCAGCGGTGTCGATCGACAGGTCCTCACGCAGCGGCACCTCGGTCAACCTGGCGCCGAGCAGCTCCGCGTCCAGCCCGTACAGCGCGAAGTTGGGTTTCACCGTGACCACCCGGCCGCCGCCGAGTGCGCTGAGCTGGATGAGCAAGGCGATCAGCACATTGCTGCCGGTGGTGACCACGGTGCCGTCGGCCGACCAGCCTTCGTGCCGCGCCACCGCCTCGCACACGGCCTCGGCATGGAGGTCGGTGTAGCGGTGCCACGGCAACAGGCGCAGGCGCTCGAGCGCGAGTGCCTTGAGTTCTTCAGGGAAATCGGCGAATGACTCGTTCTGGTCGAGCTTGATCGGTGCGGTGATCGGTGAGAACGGGTAGTCGGCGCTGGCGAGCACGGCGGCGCGCACGGGGACGGATGGGTTCATGCGGCAGGGGGCTCGGTCAGGGTGAGGAGGATATCGGCGTACCAGGCGGTGTTCAGACCCAGCGACTCGTCGAGCACCAGGTCGCGGTTGCCCATGTCGACGCGCGAGGAGTGGATGCCCAGCAGCTTCCAGGGCAGCGTGGCGGTGGCCGCCGAGGGGGCGGTGTCGCGCATGACGACCGCTGCGCCACTGATGCCCCGGTGGGTTCGGGCATCGGTGAGAAAGCAGCCCTGCCCCTGGAAGCGGATGCCGTAAGGCGAGGCGATGCCGGCCCGCCGCAGCACTGGCAGGTGGTGCACCACGTCATGGAAGCCGAGCGGGAAGCCCACCACCAGCAGCGGCGTGTCGGCGGGGACGGCGTTGAAATCGGTCTGCAGGTGGGCGGGTGTGAAGGTGCGCACCACCGCTTCTGCGGGAAAGGCGGCGCGATCGAGTTCGATCACGGCCACGTCGATCTCGCCGCCACCGTCCTCTCCCTGGTGCCACACCGCCACGCCCTCCACGTACAGCGGTACCGAGAAACCGGTGGAGAGGGTGAGGTTGCTGGGGTCGGTGTGCAGGCCGATCTCGATCCGATCGGGCCGGTGGTCGGTGGGCTCGTCATACAGCACGTGACGGCTGGTGGCGAGGTAGAGGCGTGCGTCGCGCTCGAAGTAGAAGCCACTGGCGTTGGTCAGCGGCTGCGTGCCCACGAAGGTGGCGATCTGTGGGGCGGCCAGGAACAGCGGGTCCACCGCCGCGGGTGGCGGAGCGGCCTTTGCCACGGTTCGGGACCTGGCAGCGGTGTTTCGGGTTGGCTTGTTCATGAGCGCAGTGTCGCACCCTTGCCGGCCATCTCCATGGGGTGGCGCTGAGCTGACGTGCGCCGGGGCATGGCGAAACGCGGAAAAGTCCGGTTTTCGGTCCATCCGTCAGCGGCGATGGGCCGGAGCCGCCCCGATGGTGACAGAATGTTTTCCCATGGCAGACGGGATGAGAATCGATTCGAATCGCGGAAGGGAGCGCGTGGGGCACGGGGTCAGGCATGTGCTGGCACGCGGGCTGGCGCTCGTCTGCCTGGTGCTGGGCATGGCTTCCTGCACCGAGCTCCCGCAGCCGCCGCTGGTGGTGGGTATCAACACCTGGGTCGGTTACGACCCCCTGGTGCTGGCCCGCGACCGGGGCCTCACCGACGCGGAACATCTCAAGGTGGTGGAACTGCTGTCCAGCGCCGAGGCCTTGCGCCACCTGCGCAACGGGCTGCTGGACGCTGCCGGCCTCACCCTGGACGAAGCCCTGCGCCTGGTCGACAGCGGGTTCGACGCACGCATCGTCGCGTTGCTCGACACCTCCGCCGGGGCCGACGTCGTGGTGGCCGCGCCGCGCATCACCCACCTGAAGAAGCTGCGCGGCGAGCGAATCGCGGTGGAAGACGCCACCGTCGGCACCCTCATGCTCGAGCGGCTGCTGCGCAAGGCGGACCTGCGGCAGGAAGATGTGACCGTGGTCCGCATGGATGCGACCCTGCACCTCACCGCGCTGCTCAGCGAACGCGTGGCCGCTGCGGTGAGCTATGCCCCGATCGATGGCCCGATCCGCGCCCTGGGCTACCGGCCTGTGTTCGACAGCCGCGAGATGCCCGGCCAGATCGTGGACGTGCTGGTGGTGCGTGGTTCTGTGCTGCGCGAGCGCCCCGCCGCGGTGGATGCGCTGCTGGGTGCCTGGGCCTCGGGCCTGAACGTGATGCAGCTGGACCCACCCGGCGCGGCCGCCTCACTGGCGCCGGGCACCGACCTCACGCCTGCCCAGTACCAGGCGGTGCAGGGCGGGCTGCGCTTCTACACGCCGACCGAATCGCTGTCCATGCTCACGGGCAGCCCGCCTCCGCTGGCACTGCAGGGGGGTGAAGTGGCACGCCTGCTGGTCGAGCTGGGCCTGCTGCGCAGCCGTCCCAACTGGGCGGCCCTGATCGACACCGCGCCCGCCATGCGCGCGCGCAACGCCGTGCCCCTGCCATGAAACCGGTGGCGCGCCTGCTCTCCATTCCTGCACGCTGGCTCGCTCCCCTGCTGCTGGCAGCGTTCGCCCTGACCACCACCGGCGTCAACCTGGTGATCCAGTGGCGGGAGGTCGACCAGCAGGTGAGCGAGAACGAGACCCGGCGGCTGCGCGAACGGCTGGGCGTCGAACAGAGCCGGCTCAGTGCCGAGTCCAGCAACACCAATGCCTTGCTGGTGCGCCGGCTCGTGGGAGGGCTGGGTCTGTACAGCGGCATGCAGCACGCCTATCTGATCGACGGCAATGGCACCGTGATGGCGTCGCTGCTGCGCACGGACATCGGCCTACCGTTCGCCGACGTTCAGAGCATGCATCCCGAGCTGGCGGATGTCCGCAGCCTGTTCGTCGATCCCATGGCCGGCTCCAGCCTGCAGGTGGAACGCCCGGCGGGGTCGTCCCTGCTGTTCGGTCGTGCCTTGCTGGAGTCGGGGCGAGAACTGCTGGCCGTGGTGGACCTGAGCCAGCCCATCGCGACCCGCTTCGCCGGCATGCGCACGCAGGTGCTGCGCGAAACCATGGTGCTGCTCGTGCTCGTCGGCCTGCTGGCCCTGCTGTTGCACTGGGTGTGGTTCCGCCGCGCTGAACAGCTCGCGCGTGCGCTCACCTCCATGGGCGAAGGCCGGCTGGAAGCACGCACCGGGCTGCAGGGGCGCGATGAACTCGCGCTGATCGGCAACGCTGCCGACCGCATGGCCGAGCGCCTGCAGGCCAGCCATGCACAGCTGCAGCACATGACCGACCTCGTGGACCGCTCACCGCTGGTGGTCATCGAGTGGTACAACGTGATCGGCTGTCCGATTCACTACGTGAGTCCGTCCATTGCACAGTGGGGCTACGCGCCCGAGCCCCTGCTGCAGGGGCGCATGACCTACGATGACCTGATCCACCCCGACGATGTGGGCCAGGTCAACGCTGAAATCGACGAATACCTCGAACACGGCCCCGACCACTACCGCCAGGAATACCGCCTGCGGTGCGCCGATGGCCGCTGGATCTGGATCGATGACCGCAGCACCCTCGGACGCAATGCCGAAGGCAAGGTCACCACGATCAGCGGTGTGCTGCTCGATATCACCGTGCAGAAGGAAGCGCAGATCGCACAGCGCGAGCAGGCCGAATTCCAGCGGCTGTTCTACGAGTTGCCGCTCATCGGCATGGCGATTTCATCGCCGCAGAGCACGCACTGGCTGCAGGTCAACGACCACCTGTGCGAGATCCTCGGTTACCCGCGCGAGGACTTGCTGAAGCTGACCTGGTCCGACATGACACCGCAGCCCGATCTCGACCAGAACCTCGAGTTGCTGCAGCACATGAAGGAAGGCCACACGGACAGCTACCAGATGCAGAAGCGCTTCGTGCGCAGGGACGGCAGCTTTGTGCATGCCGAGATTCACGTGCGTGCGGTTCGCAATGCCGATGGCAGCCTCAAGCACCTGTTCTCCATCATCCAGGACGTGACCGACCGGCTGCAGACCAGCCAGGCGCTGAGCGACCAGAAGAGTCTCCTGGAGCAGGCCGAGGCCATGGCCGGCCTGGGCAGCTGGCTCTACGACTCGAAGACCGAGCACATCTGGTGGTCGCGCCAGATGTACCACAACATCGGCCGGGCCGAGGTGCTGGGTCCGCCCGCCCATCTCGAGGCCTACCTGGATTGCATCCACCCCGAGGACCGCGAGCGCGTGGCGCGTTTCATGCGCTCCCTGTCGGACAGCCGCGTGCGCCTGCATGCCGAGTTCCGGCGCCATCCGGACCTCGGTGTCGAGCGCTGGTTCCGGGGCAGCTTGGAATGCCGCCCTCATGCGGACGGCACGGGCCACCACTACAGCGGAACCCTGCTCGACATCACCCAGATCAAGCAGGCGCAGACCAACCTGGAGCGCATCAACGCCAAGCTGGAGCAGCGCGTGGCCGAGCGCACCGAGCAACTCAGCGCAGCCAATCGCGAACTCGAAGCCTTTTCCTACACCGTCTCGCACGACCTGAAGGCGCCGCTGCGCGGCATTGACGGCTACAGCCAGCTGCTGCAGGAAGAGCACGGCGATCGCCTGGACGACGAAGGGCGCCAGTTCATCCAGCGCATCCGCCGGGGCGTGCATCAGATGGGCACGCTGATCTCCGACTTGCTCGATTACTCGCGCATGGAGCGCCGAACCATGGAGCAGCGCGCGGTCGAGCTTCAGCCGGTGCTCGATCTGGTGCTGGAGACCCATGCCGCCGACATCGCGGCCGCCCGTACCTCGCTCGCGGTGCAGGTCGAGCCCATGACACTGCAGCTCGACCGCGAAGGTCTGGCGGTGGCCTTGCGCAACCTGGTGGGCAACGCCATCAAGTTCAGCAAGAGCCAGCCGCAGCCGCAGGTGGAGATCGGCGCGCGGCGCGAGGCAGGGCGTTGCCTGCTCTGGGTGCGCGACAACGGGGTCGGCTTCGACATGAAGTACCACGACCGCATCTTCGGCATCTTCCAGCGCCTGCAGCGCGCCGAGGACTATGCCGGCACCGGTGTCGGCCTCGCCCTCGTGGCCAAGGCCGTGCAGCGCATGGGCGGCCGCGTCTGGGCCGAAAGCAGCCCCGGCGAGGGCGCCACGTTCTATCTGGAGTTTCCATCATGAGCGCCACCTCCACCGTGCCTTCCATCCTGCTGGTGGAAGACAACCCGATGGACCTGGACCTCACCCTGCGGGCCTTCAACAAGAAGAACTTCTCCAACACCATCCACGTGGCGCGCGACGGTGAGGAGGCGCTCGCGTGGTTCGCGCGCTGGGAGGCTGGCGAACCGTTGCCGGCCGTGATCCTGCTCGACCTCAACATGCCGCGCGCCAGTGGCCTGGAGGTGCTGGCACAGCTCAAGGCGCATCCGCGCTTTCGCCGCATTCCGGTGGTGATATTGACATCCTCCCGTGAGGACAAGGACCTCAAGTCCGCCTACGATCTGGGGGTGAGTTCGTACATCGAGAAGCCGGTAAGCTTCAGCAAGTTCATCGAGGTGGCCGAGCGTATCGAGCTGTATTGGTGCGTGGTCAACGCGAGGCCATACTGAAACTGGAGTGCCCATGCTGAAGATTCTCATCCCTGTCGACGGTTCGACCCATGCCCTGCTGGCTGTGCACCACGCGCTGAGGCTCGTGGGATCGGGCCTCAAGGCGCGTTTCGTCGTTGCCAACGTGCAGGAAGCCGCCAACCTCTACGAACTGGTGGTTGCTCACGACCCGGCCGTGCTGCAACAGGTGAGCGATGCCGCCGGGCGCGATCTGGTGCGCCCTGCCATGGCACTGCTGAGCGCGGCGGGCCAACAGGTGGAGGCCCTCGTGGTCAGCGGCGATCCGGCCCAGGTGCTGGCCGAACTGGTGGAGAGTCAGGGCTGCGATTCCGTCTTCATGAGCACGCGCGGTGGTGGCCTGCGTGCGGCCGTGCTGGGCTCGGTGTCGCAGGACATGGTGCAGCGCTCGCCCGTGCCGGTGACGCTCGTCAAGGTGCCCGAGGACGCGCAGCCCGACTGACTCCGCGAGCCGGAATGCCATGAGAGCCGGCGCTGTCCGGCTCTTCCCGTGCATGCCCTTCGCCCCCAGGTCCCCTCCCGCCCGTGACCCCGCTTTTTTCCGCCCTCAATGCCTCTGGTGCGCTGCGCTTCATCAGCGAAGTGGCACGCGGGTCCGGGTGCGGCTGCTCGTGCCCGGTGTGCGGCAGCCCGCTGGTGGCACGGCAGGGTGCCGCCAACGAATGGCATTTCGCGCACGAGGCTTCGCAGGAGCGCCCCGAGTGCGAAACCGCTTCTGCCAGCATGCTGCGGCGCCTGATGATCGAGCACCTGCGGGCCCGCGAGGGGACCGGCGGCCTGCCGCTGCCGCCGTACCGGCAACGCGTCTCCATCGTGCGCACCCTGATCAACGTGCACGAGGACGTGCAGTGGCGTGCCCGCCCCATGGGCCATGCGCAGTGGCAGCCGCTGGCTCCCGCGCACGAGCCGGTGGTGCGCGTGCGGCTCGACACCGGGGTGGAGTTGCACATCCATGTCGTGCTGGACGCCTCTGCGCCACCGCCGCCCGAAGCTGCTGTCGCGCAGGCCGTGTTCCGTTGTCCGCTGCCGCCGCCCGGCGTGTTGCGCGACCGCGGCAGCGTGGACCGGCATCTGGCGCAGCATGCCGAACTGGTCTGGCTGCACCACCCCGACACCATGGGGCTGATCGCCGCCGCGCAAGCGCGGCTGGAGTCGCGCAGCCGGCAGATCTACCGCAACTGGCTCAACATGGCCCACGCCGCTGGCGGCCCGGCCACGGTGGACGAGGCGGAAGACTCGCGGCCCGCGCCGCTGTTCTATGGCCCCGCCACGCCGATCCTGCCCGAGAGCGCGCCGCGTTACGACTGCGCGCCCGGGCATGCCCCGAACATCAGCTTCACTTTCTACAGGCTCTCGGAAACGGAAGCCTGGTTGCTTTACCTGCTGGAGCGCAAAGGCCCGGCCGACTGGCGCGCAGCCTCCGAGAAGCTGTACGCGCTCGCGCCCTATCCGGCGCGCTTCGCGGGTTGGGAGGATGCGGTGCCGACCTCGGTCGGGGTGGCCGACCGGGTCGCTGGCATCGTGCGCTGCAGGGGATTTCTCGACGCGGTCACCTACCTCTCGCGCCGCTCCCAGCTCACCCGCAGTGGGCGGGATCCTTCGGTGTTTCTGGGGGCCTGAGTCTTCTTCGGGTGCGACGGCCTCCATGGCGCTGCTGAGCCCGCGCGGTGCAGGGGGGGACATCAGCCCGCGACAGAGTTCTTCTGCGCCGGCTGCCAGCGAAAGAACATCGGGTACACACGCTCCACCACCGGCCCGTTGAAATCCCAGCCCAGGCACTGCCCCAGGTGCGCGGGCGGCCGGCCATCCTCGCGGGGCCCGAACACGCCCGAGCGCGTCTGGAAGGCCGCCGTGGCCAGATTGAACAGCAGCTCGCGCAGGTGCGTGCAGCCCTGCACATCGCCCAGGTGGCGCTGGATCGTCTGCCGCCAGCCACGCCCCAGCACCTCACCCACCATGCGCTGCATGTTCGGCATGGCGTCCGGGCAGGGTGCGTGCGGGAACGCCTCCATCGCCACGGCGATGTCCCGGATGACCATCGTCTCGTCAAAGGTGACGCGGATCCGCATGTGGTGGATCGGCTCGTTCGGTGGCCACGTGTTCCCATGGATCTCGATGCCGACCGGCTTGCTGTCGTGCAGCTCGCCCTCGATGTCCCACAGGCCGTCGTCGCGCTGGTAGCCCTGGTAGGTGACACGCCGGGTGTGCATCTGGCGGCGGGGGGCGGGGTCGGGCAGGGGCACGTGGGTCTCCAGGTTGTGGGGTCAACCTTCGCATTGTCTCGCCATGCGCCCGGGCTTGCTTGCTGGCACACTGGACACTCACAACAAGCAGGAGACTCCATGGCACACGACCACGCGCACCCCCACGAGGATCACCACCACGACCACCCCGCCTGGAAGCACGACGGTGTGCGCGTGATCCCGGGCAGCCAGCTGGACGGCAACGTGCCATCCACGCCCGGCATGGACCGCAAGGCGGCCATCAACTTCGCGCGTGTGGGGGCGCAGAAACTGTGGGCCGGCACTGTCACCATCCACCCCGATGCCAAGACCGGTGCCCACCACCATGGGCCACTGGAAAGCGTCATCTATGTCGTGCGTGGCCGCGCGCGCATGCGCTGGGGCGAGGCGCTGGAGTTCACCGCCGAAGCCGGGCCGGGCGATTTCATCTACGTGCCACCCTACGTGCCACACCAGGAAATCAACGCCAGCCCCACGGAGGTGCTGGAATGCGTGCTGTGTCGCAGCGATGGACAGGCGGTGGCGGTCAACCTGGACATCGAACCCGTGGAAAAGCCCGAGCAGGTGCTGTGGGTGGACCCGACGCACCCCACTGGCGGGGTGTGAGCGTTGGGCCCCGTTTGTCGGCGCTGGCCGGCGGGGTCGAAAAAAGTTCTCAAGATCGACATCGGGGTGTCGAATTACCCCCACAAGAACACCGGGCCTGTATTTCCCCGGTGCCGCCGTAAGGGGTCGCCCATGTTGAACGTAACCAGCCCTTCTGCCGTGTCCTGGCCTGCGCCGGCGTCCGTCGCCGTAGCACCGGTGCACCCGGTCGCGTCCGTTCCATCCGTCCAGACGGGTGGCCAGGATGGTAAGACCCAGATGGGGTTTGGCCGTGATGACCGCGCCGCACCGCAGCGCGCCGCAGCCGGGCGATCCACCGTGGACGAACGTGGCGCCCCGGTCGAAGGTGCCGGTACCCCGGCCTCGGGCACCCCGGCTCCGCACGATATGGTGGCCCATCGGCAGGCCCGGCAGGAGGCCGCCCGGGCGGCGGAAAACAAGCAGGCCGGCGACAAGAAGGCCGTGGAACATCTGCAGAACGTGCTGTCGCGCATGTGGGAGGCCAGCGCGGCCGTGGTGGACCGCGCCCTCGGCATCGAGCCCGCCGCCAGCAGCGAGGTGCCGGGCACCCAGAGCGACACCGCGCCCGACCTCTCGTCGGTGGCCGCATCGACCATACCGCGCAAACCCGTCGTGGCCGAACGCCAGCCCAAGCCCGCCCTCGAGCCGCTGCCGTGGCCGGTGATGCCGGAGTCGTCCGAGGTGGAAATCGACGTGGTGGGTGACGGTATCGTGCCCGGTGAGGACACCGCCGCCGAGGTGGTGGCCTACGACGAGTACGGCCATGGCAGCGCCGCACCCGTGGAAGCCGGCGCCATCATCAGCGAACGCGTCTAGATTCGGACACCCCCCTGCGCCGCTGTGCGGCTTCCCCCCTCCGTGGCGCGCCTGCCGGCGCTTCGAGGGGGGACGGCATCTCGGGCCGGCGGAGCCGGACCCTTGATGCCTCTGGAAGAGGTGGCTTCGTGCGGTGCGGGTCGCGCTCCGGTCGGGTGAAAAGCCGAACACGCAACGCGCGAAGTGCCTGCGTCCAGAGGTGCCGAGGGTCCGGCTCCGCCGGCCCAAGGCACCGTCCCCCCTCGAAGCGCCGGCAGGCGCGCCACGGAGGGGGGAAGCCGCACAGCGGCGCAGGGGGGTGTCCCTAAATGCGATGGCGCACGCCCGCCGGTGCGCTCGCCAGGCGGGCGAGCAGGGCCGGTGCGATCTGGTTGAGTGGCAGCACCTCGTGCGCCGCGCCGTGCTGGATCGCCATGCGCGGCATGCCGAACACCACGCAGCTGGCCTCGTCCTGCACGTAGTTGTAGCTGCCCGCGTCCTTCATTTCACGCATCGCACTCGCACCGTCGGCGCCCATGCCGGTGAGCATGATGCCCAGTGCGTTCGGGCCGAGCACGCGCGCGGCCGACTTGAAGAGCACCTCCACCGAGGGCCGGTGGCGGTTGACGGGTTCGGTGTCCTCGACGACCGCCACGTAGTTCGAACCGCTGCGGTCGATGCGCAGGTGCCGCCCGCCGGGTGCGATGTAGGCATGGCCGGGCAGGATGCGCTCCCCGTCGCGCGCCTCGGCCACGCGGATGCGGCAGAGCGAATTGAGGCGGTTGGCAAAGCTGGTCGTGAAGCCGGGCGGCATGTGCTGGGTGATCACGATCGCGGGGGCGTCGGCCGGCAGCGGCACCAGCACCTCGCGGATGGCTTCGGTGCCTCCGGTGGAGGATCCGATGCAGATGACCTTCTCGGTGGACAGGCGCGGCAGTGCCACGCGAGGCGCTTCGTGGGCCTGTCCCGGCGTGGCACTGGCGGCCGGTGCGGGCGCGCTGGCCAGCCGCTTCACATGCGCCTTGGCGGCCACGCGGATTTTGTCCACGATGTCGCCGGCCAGTTCGTTCAGGCCGCTGCTCACGCCGATGCGCGGCTTGGCCACGAAGTCGACCGCGCCCATCTCCAGCGCGCGCAGCGTGATCTCAGCGCCCTGTTCGGTCAGGGTGGAGACCATCACCACCGGCATGGGGCGCAGGCGCATGAGGCGCGAGAGGAACTCCAGCCCGTCCATGCGCGGCATTTCCACGTCCAGGGTGATCACATCCGGGTTGAGTTCGCGGATCATCTCGCGCGCCACCAGCGGGTCGCTGGCCGCGCCGATGCACGTCATGTCGGACTGGCGGTTGATGATTTCGGTCAGCAGGCTGCGCACCAGTGCCGAATCGTCGACCACGATGACCTTGATTTTTGCCATTCTTGTGCTCCCTTAGAACAGATCGACCGAGCCGCCTGCCGTGGCTTTCGCCACGACGGCCGCGCTGCCTTTGCGTTCCTGTGTCTCGAGTGTTTCCGGGTGCGAGTGCGCCAGCCGCTTGACCATCGCCTTGCCCGTGGCCGGGAAATAGCAGACCTTGCGCGGGTGGATGTCGAGCACGTCCTTGGAGATCACGGCGATGCGTTCGGTCTGCAGGTAGTCCAGCACAAAAGCCGTGTTGCGCTCGCCCACGTTCATGGTGGTGAAGGTGTGCATCACCTGGCCGCCGCCGAACACCTTGGCCTGCATGGTCTCGCGCCGCGCACCCAGCTTGATCATCTCGTTGATCAGCAGTTCCATCGCATACGAGCCGTAGCGCCCGCTCGCATCGTTGTCGCCATCGGGCAGCATGAAGTGGTTCATGCCGCCCACGCGCACGCGCGGGTCCCAGATGCAGGCGGCGATGCACGAGCCCAGCACCGTCATCACGACCAGGTCGTCCGAGGTCACGAAGTATTCGCCCGGCAGCACCTTCACCGCGTCGTGCTTGAAGTGGTGGTCGTGGTAGAAAAAGCTGGCCTCGCCCGGCTTGGACTTGCGGGCTCTCAAGGCTTCGAGCGAAGAATGTGGGGCAGCGATCATGCGACGGCTCCGCTGTTCGGGAAGCACGAAGTGTCTTGCACGGGAAACACCGCGCAACCGGCTTTGCCGGGCCGCTGGTGTTGTTCCCCTCGGGGGAAGGCGCCAAGCGCCGCAGGGGGGCGTTCAAAGCCTCTCATAGACGGTCTTCCCGCGCAGCGCGAAGAGGTTGCGCGCGTCGCTGAAATTTTCTGCGTGGCCCACGAAGAGCATGCCGCCCGGTTTCATCACGCGGTGGATGCGCTCCAGCACGGCACGCTGTGTGGCGGCGTCGAAGTAGATCATCACGTTGCGGCAGAACACCACGTCGAACGGCTCGCGGAACGGCAGGTTCTCGATCAGGTTGACGCTCAGGAACTCCATGTGCTTCTGCAGTTCGGGCTTCACCCGCATCAGGCCGGCATTGCTCGCCTTGCCGCGCATGAAGAAGCGCTGCAGGCGTTCGGTGCTCAGTCCCTTGACGCCGTCGGTCTTGTAGATGCCGCGTTGCGCGGTGGCCAGTACCTTGGTGTCGATGTCGCTGTTGACGATCTGGAACGAGCCCGACGTGCCCAGCGCCTCGGTGGCCGTCATGGCGATGGAGTAGGGCTCTTCGCCGGTGGACGCGGCCGAGCACCAGATGCGCCAGGCCTGCGTGCGTTTCGCGGCCAGCAGGTCGTGGAGGATGCTGAAGTGGTGCGACTCGCGGAAGAACGCGGTGAGGTTGGTGGTCAGCGCGTTGATGAATTCCTGCCACTCCGCGCCGTCGTGTTGCTCGAGCCAGTCGAGGTAGGTCTTGAAGCTGCCATGGCCCGTTTCGCGCAGCCGGCGAGAAACGCGGCTGTACACCATGGCGTGTTTGCCATCGTGCAGGCTGATGCCTGCCTTCTTGTAGATCAGCGCCTTGATGCGCGTGAAGTCGTCGTTGGACCAGACGAATTCGCGGCCTTCGGCCAGTGGGCCGTCTTCGGGCGCGGGCACGCCCGTCTTGCCGGTGGGCAGGGGCGGGCGTTTCGGGGAGGGGGTCTGCAGCAGCATGGGGTCCTGACCGGGAAGTAGCTGGGGGCGCCAGGCAGCGTCGCGAAAGAGATCAGCTCATCAATGGCGGGAGCGGCGCACCAGGCCGGAGGTGTCAAGGATCAGCGCCACCTTGCCGTCGCCGAGGATGGTGGCGCCCGAGACGTTGGGCACCTTGCGGTAGTTCGACTCCAGGTTCTTGATCACCACCTGCTGCTGGCCGAGCAGTTCGTCGACCATCAGCGCGACGCGGGAGCCCTCGGCTTCCACCACCACCATGATGGGGCTGCCGCCGTTGAATTCGAAACGCGGCACCTGGAACACGCGTTCCAGCTCCACCACCGGCATGTACTCGTCGCGCACCTTCACCACCTGTGCGCCCTGCGCCATGGTGTTGATGTCGTTCGGCTTGATCTGGAACGACTCGATCACGTTGGACAGCGGGAGGATGTAGACCTCGTCGCTCACGCGCACCGACATGCCGTCCATGATCGCCAGCGTGAGCGGCAGGCGCACCGAGACGCGCATGCCGAAACCCTCGGCCGAATCGATCTCCACCGTGCCGTTGAGCGCGGCGATGTTCTTCTTGACCACGTCCATGCCGACACCGCGGCCGGAGACATCCGTCACTTCCTCGGCGGTCGAGAAGCCGGGCGCGAAGATGAGGTTCCAGACCTCGCTGTCGGTCAGCGAATCGGGTGCGTCGATGCCCTTCTCGCGCGCCTTCTTCAGCAGCTTCTCGCGCGAGAGGCCCTTGCCGTCGTCGCGCACCTCGATGAGGATCGAACCGCCTTCGTGCGTGGCCGACAGCGTGATCGTGCCGTGTTCGGTCTTGCCCTTGGCGCGGCGCTCCTCGGGCATCTCGATGCCGTGGTCGCAGCTGTTGCGGATCAGGTGGGTCAGCGGGTCGGTGATTTTCTCCACCAGGCCCTTGTCGAGCTCGGTCGATTCGCCCTGGGTCACCAGCTCCACCTTCTTGCCCAGCTTGCTGGCCAGGTCGCGCAGCATGCGCGGGAAGCGGTTGAACACCACGGACATGGGGATCATGCGGATCGACATCACCGCTTCCTGCAAGTCGCGGGTGTTGCGGTCCAGGTCGGCCAGCCCCGCCAGCAGGGGCTGGTTGTGCTTGTCGTCGAGCTCGCGGCTCTTCTGCGCCAGCATGGCCTGGGTGATGACGAGCTCGCCGACCAGGTTGATGAGCTGGTCGACCTTGCTCACCGACACGCGCAGCGTGCTCGATTCGAGGCCGGCGCCAGCGGGCGCGCGCGGGTCGGCCTTCGGCGCGGCGCGGGACGCGGCGGGTGCCTCGGCGGGCGCGGCTGTGGCGCGTGCCGGCACACCGGGTGCGCCTTCGAAGAACCCGTAGTCGCGACCCTCGGTGGTGGGGTTCGGGTGGCCCGTGCCCATGGGTTCACCGTCTTCACCGATGGTGACGTTGGGCACGGCGGACGGTTCGACGATGCGGATGTCGTCCTTGCCCACGTGGAAGGTGAACAGGTCCATCAGGTCGCTGTCGCTGGCGGTGGTGCGGGCGCGCCAGGCGCGACGCGTGGCCAGGTCGCAGGGCAGGGGTTCGATCGTGCCCAGGCCGGGGATGTCGCGGAACAGTTCGGCGATGCCGTCGGCCGAGGCCGGATTCTCCAGCGGGCCGATGTGGATTTCCAGATCGCGCTCGGCCTTGGCGGCGGCCTTGCGGGCCGGCGCCGGGGCGGCGACGGGAGCGGTCACCACCACGGGGGCGGGGGCCATGGCTTCGGCGGCGTCTTCGCCGTTGGCCAGCAGGCTGATGCGGGCAACCAGGTCACCGGTGGCCGGCGGCTCGACGCCACGACCCTGGTGGGCGCCCAGCAGGCCACGCAGCGCGTCGGAGGACTCGAGCAGCACGTCCACCATGGGAGCCGTCGGCGTCAGTTCATGGCGGCGCAGTTTGTCCAGCAGCGACTCCATCTGGTGCGTGAGTTCGGCCACGTCGGCAAAGCCGAAGGTGGCGGCGCCACCCTTGATGGAGTGCGCGCAGCGGAAGATGGCGTTGAGCTCTTCGTCGTCGGCCTTGTCCAGGTCGAGCGCGAGCAGCATCTGCTCCATCGAGTCGAGGTTCTCGCCGGCTTCTTCAAAAAAAATCTGATAGAACTGGCTCAGGTCGATGTCGTTGCCGAGGTTCTGGCCCTCATTCATCATTTCACCCATGGTGAAACTCCTCGTTCATGTGGTTCTGTCGGCGCGAAATGTCATTGCCCGGAGACACCAGGGATCCGGCTTTGCCGGTCCCCGGGTGTCGCCCCCATGAAAGGGGGGAGGCGCCGAAGGCGACGCGGGGGGTCATCGAATCACCTTTTGAATGACTTCGATGAGGCGGCCTGGATCGAACGGCTTGACCATCCAGCCGGTGGCGCCCGCGGCGCGGCCGAGCTGCTTCATCTGGTCGCTGGACTCCGTGGTCAGGATCAGAATGGGAATGGTCTTGAACTTGGGGTGCTCGCGCAGCTTGCGCGTGAGGCCCAGCCCATCCAGGTTGGGCATGTTCTGGTCGGTCAGCACGAGGTCGATGCTGTGCGTCTGGGCCTTCTCCCAGGCGTCCTGCCCGTCCACGGCTTCGACCACGTGGTAGCCCGCCCCCGTGAGGGTGAATGACACCATTTTTCGCATGGACGCCGAGTCGTCTACGGCAAGAATCGATCGCATGGCTTACTCCGTTTCGGTTCAGATATCGGCATTCGGGGCAGGGTCTTGAATCGGCCCTGGCTCAGAACAAATCAATGGAGCCCGCGTCCATTTCGCTTTGGGTCACCGGGCTGGGGCGTTCGGGCATCGGGTCCAGTTCCATCGGCACCTCGCCTTCCTCAGGCTCCATGGTCTGGTCGGCCAGCCGCCACGCGCAGCTCTGCAGCACCTTGCCGGTGTGCACGATCAGCTGGGTGGCCATGTCGTGGAACTGCAGTTCGGTCACGGCCTGGTGCAGGCTCTGGCGGATGGGGCCGAGTTCCTCGCCCCGTTCTGCGCCCAGGTCGCCCAGCGCCTGGTTGGCCGAGCCGAAACGTTCCAGCAGGTTGCTGGTGGCGTGGTCGAGCAGGCCTTCCAGGCGCTGCAGATCGGTCATGGCCATGAGCAGCGAATCCTGGAGATCGGCTACCAGATTCACGGGCAGGGTGACAGACGGCGTGGTCTGCTGCATCGTCGGTCGTTCCATGGTGGGTGATTCGGGCTAGGGTACAGGGGTGGGTATTACAATTTTCGACAGCTGCACGCCTCTGTATCGACCGATAACGGGGCAAATTCAGCACCAATTCCCGCGTTGCCGGCCCACAACGGGGCGCTCGGTGGCGTCCCGCCTCCCACCCTTCCCACACCATGAGCGGATCGCCTGACAACCCGGACAAGCGTTTTGTCCGCATCCTGCATCTGGAGGATTCCCGGGTCGATCACGCCCTGGTGAAGTTCGCCCTGCAGCGCAGCCAGCTGGCCAGCGAGGTGGTGCTGGTCGATTCGCTGGACGATTTCCGCCGCGAGCTGGAGAGCACGCACTACGACATCGTCCTCGCCGACTACCACCTGCCCGGCTTCACTGGCATGGACGCCTGGGACGTGGTGCGCCAGATGAAGCTGGAGATTCCCTTCGTCATCCTGTCGGGCGCCATTGGCGAGACGGCCGCCGTCGACGTGATGCACCGTGGTGTGAGCGATTACCTGCTCAAGGACAGCATGCACCGGCTGTCCCACGTGATCGAACGCGCGATCGAGATCAGCGAGACCCGCCGCGCCAAGGCCGCCGCCGACGCGGAGCTGGCCGAATCGCGCCGGCGACTGGCCGAGCTGGCCGAACACTTGCAGACCAGCATCGAGCAGGAGCGTGCCGACATCGCCCGCGAGATCCACGACGACATCGGTGGATCGCTTGCCGCTGTCAAGCTCGATCTCGCCTGGGTTGGCCGGCACGTGGAGGAGGGCGATGTGCAGCGCCACCTGGGCTCGGCCATGGAAATGCTGCAGCACGCCCTGGGCGCGAGCCAGCGCATCATGATGAATCTGCGCCCGCCCATTCTGGACCAGGGCCTCGTGGCCGCCGTGGTCTGGCTGGCCGCCGGGTTTGAACGGCGCACCGGCCTGCGGGTGACGGTGCGCCGCTCGTCCGAACAGCTCGACGTGCGGCGCGAGGTGCAGCTGGTGGCCTACCGCACCGCGCAGGAGGCCCTGACCAACGTGCAGAAGCACGCCCAGGCCGGCGCGGTGGACATCGACCTCAGCGACCGCGAGGGCGTGCTCACGCTCGAAGTCACCGACAACGGCAAGGGCCTGGACGCGCATGCGCTGCGCAAGGCCAAGTCCTTCGGCCTGCTGGGCCTGCGCGAGCGCGCGGCCAAGGTCGGTGGCTGGCTCGATGTGAGTTCATCCCCCAGGGGCACCTCGGTCATCCTTTCGGTGCCCCTGCAGTCTTCCAGCAACCCGGACAATGCGGCCCAGGCCGATGAGGAACCCCATGATCAAGGTGATTTTGTGTGACGACCACGCCATGGTGCGGCGCGGCATCCGCGACACCATCTCGGAAGCGACCGACATCCAGGTGGTGGGCGAGGCGGGCAGTTATCCCGAATTGCGCGACCTGATGCGCAAGGTGGAGTGCGACGTGCTCGTGCTCGACCTCAACATGCCTGGGCGCGGTGGCCTGGAGGTGCTGGGCACGCTGAAGGAGGAGGGCTCTGCCGTCAAGACGCTGGTGGTGTCCATGTACCCGGAAGACCAGTACGCCATCCGCTGCCTGCGCGCCGGCGCGCGGGGCTACCTGAACAAGGCGGGCGAGCCGGCCGAGCTGGTCGCCGCCATCCGCACCGTGATGCAGGGGCGCAAGTACGTGACGGCCGACGTCGCGCAGATGCTGGTGGACACCCTGAACGCACCCGAGAGCGAGGAGCTGCACGCCAGCCTCTCCGAACGCGAACTGCAGACGCTGCAGAAGATTGCCTCCGGCAAGAAGCTCTCCGACATCGCCGAGGAGCTGATGCTCAGTCCCAAGACCGTGAGCGTCTACCGCGCCCGCGTGCTCGAAAAGCTGCATCTGGCGAACAACGCCGAGCTCACCGTCTACGCGATCCGCAACGGCATCGTGTAACCGCCATGCCCATCGACGCCGCCGCGCCCCACACCGCCCCGCCGGTCGGGCGCTGGCTGGTCTGCACGGGCCTGCTGCTCGGGCTGGCGGGCGTGGCCGGGCCAGTCCGTGCCGAGTCGCTGCGCTGCGCGGGCGGCATCGCCGCCGAGGGCGAGTCGCGGTTGTCCCTGGTGGCCAAATGCGGCCAGCCGATGTTGACGGACCGGTACTGCGCGCCGGTGTACCAGGGCTCCTCCTGGTATCCCGTGCCCGAGCCCTACGCCCACCGCGTCGTGCCCTGCCAGCTCATCGACGAATGGCTGTACGACCGGGGGCCGGGCAACCTGTGGGCGACGGTGCGCATGCGATCGGGTGTGGTCCTGTCGATCACCTACGGGAACACGCCACGGTGATGTGTACGGAATAATGGGTCGATGCCCCCGTCCACGTCCATCTGGAGTCCTCTTCGCCAGCCCGCCTTCCGGGGCCTGTGGATCTGCGGTGCCATCTTCTTCATCGGTGCCGGCATGCAGACCATGGCCGCGGCCTGGCTCATGGTCGAGCTCACTGGTTCCTCCTTCCTCGCCGCGCTGGTGCAGACCGCCGTGTTCCTGCCCATGTTCCTGCTGGCGTTGCCCGCCGGTGTGCTGGCCGACACCACCGACCGGCGCCGTCTGATCTCGGGCGCCCTGATCGCGCAGGTGGGCGCCAGCGTGCTGCTGGCCGGGCTGGTGCTCGCGGGCTGGGGCGGGCCGACGTCGGTGCTGTTCCTGGTGTTCGTGTGCGGCTGCTGCACGGCCATGCTCACGCCCGCGTGGAACTCCTCGGTGGTCGATCCCGTGCCGCGCGCCGAATGGCCGCAGGCCATCACCGCCATCGGCATCGCCTACAACGCGGCGCGTGCCATCGGCCCCACCCTGGCGGGCCTGCTGTTCGCACGCCTGGGCGCAGGCTGGGTGTTCGTGGTCTCGGTGTTCACCACGGTGGTGATGTGGGAGTCGATCCGCCGCTGGCCACCGCGTGCGCACCCGCCGTCCAGCCTGCCGCCCGAACGGCTGTGGGGCGGCATGCTGAGCGGCCTGCGCTTCGCCTGGCATTCGCGCCTCATCCTCGCGCAGCTGGTGCGCGTGATGGCCTTCAGCGCGGCTGGCTCGGCGCTCTGGGCCCTGTTGCCGGTGATCGCGCAGCGCCAGCTCGGCACCGGTGCCGAGGGCTTCGGCCTGCTCATGGGCTGCCTGGGCACCGGCGCGGTCGCGTCGGGGCTGGTCATCGGGCGCCTGCGGGCGCGCTTCGCGCTGGACCACATCGTGGCGGTGAGCTGCGTGGTGTTCGCCGCCGTGATGCTGCTGGCCGCCTGGGTGCGCGTGCCGCTGATCGTCTACATCGCCATGGCGTTCGGCGGTGCGGCCTGGATGGCCACCATGTCCACCTTCAACACCGCCACGCAGGCCAGCGCACCACCATGGGTGCGCTCGCGCGCCGTGGCGCTGCACATCCTCTCCGCGCTCGGTGCCTTTGCCATCGGCTCGGCGTTCTGGGGCGCGGTGTCCGACATCGCGGGGCTCACCGGGGCCCTGGTCGCCGCCGGAGTGCTCATGGCCGCCGGCCTGCTGCTGGCGCGGCCGTTCCCGCTGCGCGTGGGGGCGGACCACGAGGTGACGCAGGGCACGCCGTGGGACGAGCTGTTCGTCGAGGCCGAGCCCAACCCCGAGGCCGGTCCGGTGGCGGTGGAGGTGGGCTATCGCATCCGCCCCGGCGCGGACCAGGCCTTCCTCGACACCATCGCCCGCATGAAGGCGCCGCGCCGCCGCGACGGCGCGACCTTCTGGCGCATCTACAAGGACCTGGGTGAGCCCTCGCGCTACGTCGAGCGCTTCATCGTCACCTCCTGGGCCGATTACCTGCACCAGCGCGCCCGCGCCACGGTCGCCGACCGCGCCATCGAGACCGAGGTGCGTGCCTTCCTCGCCGATGGCGAGAGCGCGCGCATGTCGCACTACATCGCCGAACGGTGAGCGCCGAAAGGCGGCATCGGCGCGCGGATCGACAACCCTATGCCCGACAACATCACAGGAGGTGAAACGATGAACATTGCATGCCTTGCCACGCTGCTGGCACTGACGCTGGCGGTGGCCGGCTGCCAGGACCGCGGCGCTGCACCTGCTGCACCCACACCTGCACCTGCACCTGCACCTGCACCTGCACCTGCACCTGCCACCGATGGCTGGCTCGGTCAGTGGAACGGGCCTGAGGGCACGTTCCTCAAGCTGGAGGGCGGCAACGGGCAGTACCAGGTCACGGTGCGCAACCTGGACGGCCCCCGCACCTTTGCGGGCACGGCCACCGGCGACCGCATCGAATTCGAGCGCGACGGCGTGAAGGAATCGGTGCACGCCACGAACGGTGCCGAGACCGGGATGAAGTGGCTCGCCGAAAAAACCGATTGCCTGACGGTGCGCGCGGGCGAGGGCTATTGCCGCGACTGAGCTCCCTGGCGGCCGCGTCGCGCGTCACTCAAGCGCTGGCGGCGGGCGGCGCGTTGCCCATCACCAGCAGCACCAGCGCAGGCCGGTTGCTCTCGTTGACGAGTTGCCGCGCCTCGCCCGGCGCAAAACGGCAGGAGTCGAAGGCGCGCAGGCTCGCTCGCTGTTCGGTGCCGTTCAGGGCGCCGACCACGGTCACCTCGCC
The DNA here is from genome assembly GCF_031457235.1 of Hydrogenophaga laconesensis. Lineage (NCBI taxonomy): Bacteria > Pseudomonadati > Pseudomonadota > Betaproteobacteria > Burkholderiales > Comamonadaceae > Hydrogenophaga > Hydrogenophaga laconesensis. Next base: position 5,580 of record NZ_JAVDWE010000002.1, on the reverse strand, counting down.
TTCGACGACGAAGTAGAGCTTCTCGATCGGCGACGGGTCCAGCGTGGTGTGGCCGCCCGGCAGGATCTGGCTCATGCCCATCCACATCTGCTCGGACGGGCCGGCTTCCTTGCCCTGCAGACGCAGGCAACGCATGTCGAAGTGGTTGGGCGCCTCGTAGGGTCTGGCCTCGTTGAATCGGGTGACGTGCATGGCGTGTCCCTCAGGGGCGCAGCACGATGCGGTCGGTGCTGCCGCCCAGCACCGCGCGGTAGGCCTCGGCCGCGTCGGCCAGCGCGTAGGCGCGCGCGATGGGGAAGGGCTTGAGCGTTCCGCGTTCAAAGCCCTCGCGCATCGCGTCGAGCTGGGCGGTGGAGGTGGTGCAGTCCATGGCCAGCGAGTCGATGCCCACGTAGGTGTGCATGCCGCGGTAGAAGGTGAAGATGTCGAATGGCACAGCCCGGTCGTGCGTGGCGATGAAGATCTGTGTGGCGCCCTTGCCCATGGACTTGTTGGCAGCCTCGAAGTAGGCGCTGCCCACGGTGTTGAAGACGATGTCCGCGCCGCGCCCGCTGGTGAGTTCGCGCGCCGTGGCGGCCACGTCGGCCACCGTGGCGTCGATCACGTCCACCGGCGCGCAGCTGAAACCGGCGAACGGACCGGGCCCGCGCTGCACCGCGATGACGCGCGCACCGGCCTGGGTCGCCAGCTGTACCGCCGCCTGGCCCACCTTGCCGTTGGCACCCATCACCATCACGGTCTGGCCCGCCTGCGGCATGCCGCAGCGGCGAAAGCCTTCGTAGGCGGTGACGAAGGGCACGCCGACGGCGCCGGCTTCCTCCATCGAAATGTTGGCCGGCCTGGCGCGCAGCGCCGCCACCGGCAGCTCGAGGAAACGGGCGTGGGATCCATCGCGGGTGATCCCGACGTCGCCACCCGAGCCGTAGACCTCGCGCCCGATCCATTCGCCCGGGCCCTCGATCACCGTGCCGGCGAAGTCGCGCCCCGGCGTGCGGGGCCACACCGCCTGCGGCATGATGCCCAGGCTGGCCTTGGCATCGCTGGGGTTGACCGCCGCCGCGCCCACGCGTACCAGCGCATGGCCCGTCGCGGGTGTGCGCCGGGGGCTGTCCGCCAGCGCGAGCTGCAGGGCGTCGATGCTGGCGGCCTTCTGCAGCAGGCGCAGGGCCTGGCCGGTGTCGGTGGATACGGGCGCTGTACCGGCGCTGTCGTGAATGCGTGCGTTCAAGTCGTCTCCCTTGCCTTCATGGTTGGGGCAATGCCAGCATCGTGCGCGCTTCCCGCGCGCTGGCGATGCGGCCGCCCATGCTTTGAATGATGTCGCGTGCGCGTGCCACCAGCTGCGCGTTGCTCTCAGCGAGCACGCCCTTGTCGAGGTAGATGTTGTCTTCCATGCCCACGCGCACGTGCCCCCCCGCCAGCCAGGCCTGGGCGACGATGGGGAACTCCATGCGACCGATGCCGAAGGCGGTCCAGATGGCACCGCGCGGCAGCATGTCGCGCGCATAGAGCACCGTGGCGGGCGAGGGCGCGAAACCGTACTTCACGCCCAGCACGAAGGTCCACATGCCAGGGCCGTCGATGCTGCCGTCGGCGATGAGGTCGAGCGCGAGGTGGATGTCGCCCGAGTCGAAGATCTCCAGCTCCGGCTTCACACCGGCCGCGCGGATGGTGGCGGCCATGCGGCGCACGTTGCGCGGCGTGTTGATGACCACGTCCGGGCCGGAGTTCATGGTGTTGAAGTCGAGCGAGCACACGTCGGGTTTGATGAGCGCGATGTGTTCGACGCGTTTGTCCGGCGGCAGCAGCGTGGTGCCGGGCGCGTACACCTTGGGGTCGTCCTCGCCCGGCACGAAGCGGCCGCCGGGGCCGGTGGTGAGGTTGATGATGAGCTCGCGGTTCTCGCGGCGAATGCGGTCCACCACGTCGCGGTAGAGCTCCACCTCCATCGAGGGCTTGCCGGTCGCGGGGTCGCGCACATGGATGTGCACCTGGCCCGCGCCCGCCTCGGCGGCGGCGAGGCATTCGCGCGCAATCTGCTCGGGAGTCACGGGCAGGTGCGGGGTCTGCTCCGGCTTCACCAGGTTGCCGGTGACCGCGCAGGTGATCAGGGTTTTCTGTGAAAGTGGGTTGAAGAGGCTCATGGGATGGCGAAGGACAGGTCAGAGATGGCGACCACCGTCCACCACGATGCGCGTGCCGGTGACGAAGCGCAGGGTGGTGGCGAGCGCCTCGATGGTGGCGGCCACGTCGTCGGGCTGGCCGACGCGGCCCAGCGGCGTGGTGGCGGCGGTCCTGGCGTTGAACTCGCTGCCACGGCCGGGCACGAAGGTCGATTCCACCGCGCCGGGCGACACGGACACCACCCGCACCGCCGGCGCGAGCGCCTTGGCCAGGGCGTCGCCCACCACATCCAGGCCCGCCTTGGCCGCCACATAGGCGAGGTTGCTGCCCACGCCGGTGAAACCCGCGATGGAGGACACGTTGGCAATCAGGCCGTCGCCGCTGGCCTTGAGCAGCGGCGCGAAGGCGCGGATGGTGGCGAACACGCCGCGAAAGTTCGCCTGCATCAGGCGGTCGATCAGGTCGTCGTCCAGCGCGTCGAGGTCGGCCGCCGGCACCGCCTGGGTGAACCCTGCGCTGTTGACGAGGATGTCGCAGCGCTGCCAGCGTTGCGCCACCTCGGCTGCGGCGGCGTTCAGCGAGACGCTGTCGACGATGTCGGCACGCACGGCGCCGTGTGCCTGCTGGCCCGGCAGGGCGGCGGCGTGTTTGGCGGCGCCGGCGGCGTCGCTCCGGTGCAGCAGCACGCAGGTGGCGCCCAGGTGGGCCAGCCGGCGCGCCGTGGCCAGGCCGATGGCGCCCGTGCCGCCGGCGATGACGGCCACCTTGCCGTCGAGTCGTGTCTGAGGTTCAAAAGCCATGGTGTGAAGGTGGAAAGGTTCAGGGGATCGGGGCCTTGGGAAACACGGTCTGACCGGGTTCCAGCGTGAAGTCGTGATGCAGCGTGGCCTGGGTGCCGTCGGCGTTCAGCTGAAAGCGGCCTACCAGCGGCCGCGTCACGCCGAACACCGGGTCGCTTTCCAGGTTCTCGTCCGTATCAGCAAACACCTGCGACACGCGCACCTTGAAGCCCGGCTTGCTGATCATGAAATGCAGGTGGGCCGGGCGGTTGGGGTGGCGCCGCTGGGCGCGCAGCAGGTCGCCGCACGGCCCGTCGGTCGGCACGGGGTAACCGGCCGGCACCACGCTGCGCAGAAAGAAGCGGCCGGCGTCGTCGGCGGTGAAGCGCCCGCGCAGGTTCATGTCGGGCTGGCCGTCGTCCTGGTTTTCGTAGAGGCCGACGGGCGAGGCTTGCCACACATCCACCATCGCACCTGGCACGGGCCGGCCCTGGGGGTCGCGCACGTGGCCGTGCACCTCAAGCGGCACACCGGGCGTGCCGCCGCGCGCGATGCTGTCCCCCGGTTCGCACATGGGCGAGCGCTCGCGCCAGAACGGCCCGAGCAGCGCGGTGAGCGATTCACCGCCCGTGGCGGCATCGCCCGGGTTGTTGAGCAGCGCCACCAGGGTGGACACGCCCAGCGTGTCGGCCAGCAGCACAACCTCGTTCTTTTTCTCGCCGGTGGCTTTGCCGATGGCGACCAGGAAATCGAGCGCGTGCTCGAACTCCGCCTCGGTCAGGTGCACTTCCTGCACGAAGGCGTGCAGGTGTCGGGTCAGGGCGGCCATGACCTCGCGCAGGCGCGGGTCGGGGGTGCGTTCCATCGCCGCCAGCGCGACCGGCAGCACGGATTCGGGTGTGGAGATCAGTTTCACGTCGATTTTCTCGTCGATGGCAAGGATTTTGCAAGGTTGCAAACGTTTGCTAATTTTCGTCCCCATATTGGGGCGTGGCATTCGGGTTTTCACCAAATTCTACTTGTTGATATTTAGAAAGAATAGCGCCAGAATTTGAGCAAACGTTTGCAGAGATTTTGCCAGAATGTCTGAAAATCACCGCACCAGCACCGCGCATGAGCCCGTCAGCCCCGTCACCATCCGTGACGTGGCGCGGGCGGCCGGGGTGCACCTGTCCACTGTGTCGCGCGCGCTCGACCCACGCCGCCGCGCGGCCGTCAGCGCCGAGGTTCTCGAGGCGGTGGAGCAGGCCGCGCGGCGCCTCGGCTACCGGCCCAACCGCGCCGCCTCCGCCCTGCGCACGGGCCGCACCTACACCATCGGGGTGCTGGTGCCCGACATCACCAACCCGGTGTTCCCGCCCATCCTCCAGGGCATCGAGGCCTGCGCCGCCTCGCGCGGCTGGTTCGTGATGCTGGCCAATGTGTCGGGCAGCGCCATGGCCCAGCCCATCGTCGAACGCATGCTGGCCCAGCAGGTGGATGGCATCGTGCTGGCCACCGCCTCGCGCGAAGACCCGCTGGTCGACTTCATCGTGGGCGCCGGCCTGCACGCGGTGATGGTCAACCGCGCCGACGAATCGGGCCGCCTGCCTTCCGTGGTGAGCGACGACCGGCTGGCCATGAAGCTGGCCGTGGACCACGTGGTGCAGACTGGCTGCCAGCGCATCGCCCACCTCGCCGGCCCGCAGAGCCTGCCCACCGGCATGGGGCGCCTGCAGGGCTTCGAACAGGCCCTGCGCGACCGCAAGCTGGAGAGCGCGGGCGTGGTGGTCTGCGAGGCCTACAGCCGCGAGGCCGGCCGCGTGGCCATGGCCCGGCTGCTCGCGCAGAGCGCGGTGCCGCCCGAGGCGGTGGTCTGCTCCAACGACCTCGTGGCCCTGGGTGCCTACGACGCGCTGCACGCTGCCGGCCTGAGCGTGCCGGGCGACGTGGCCGTCACCGGCCACAACGACATGCCGCTGGTCGACATGGTCCATCCCTCGCTCACCACCATCCGCCTGCCGCACCGCGAGCTCGGCTGGCGGGCCGCGCAACTGCTGTTCGATGCGCTCGACGAGCGGCAGATGTCGGCCGCCACCGTCGTGCTGCGGCCGGAACTGGTCGTGCGCAACTCCACCCGCCCCCTGCCGGCCCATGCCGACTGAGCCCCTTTTTCTCCCTCCTCATCCGCGAAAGCCATGACCCGCATCCTTATCAAGAACACCTGCATCCTGTCCATGGACCCCGCCGTGGGCGACTTCGACGACGCCGACATCCTGATCGAAGGCGACAGGATCGTCGCGGTCGGCCCGAACCTGCAGGCCGACAGTGCCGAGATCATCGACGGCAAGGGCCGCATCGTGATCCCCGGCCTGGTCAACGCGCACATCCATACCTGGGAATTCCAGCTGCGCGGCATCGGATCCGACTGGGTGGGCAGCCGCGACTACCACGCCAACATGCACAAGAACCTGGCCACCAAGTACGGCGTGCGCGATGTGTACCTGGGCAACCTGCTGGGTTCCCTGAACCAGCTGCGCAACGGCACCACCACGGTGGTGGACTGGTGCCACATCCTGCGCGACGCCGAGATGACGGATGTGGCCATCGACGGCCTCGAAGAGTCCGGCATCCGCGCCGTCTTCGCCCGCGGCACCGTCAAACCCCCCGAGCGTCCCGGCGAGGTGCCGTACCACAA